>NZ_JBDPMJ010000005.1:0-424125 GCF_039880665.1 Nonomuraea sp. B5E05 | reverse complement strand
AGTACAGGCGAATCATCAAAATCGCGTCTCTAGGCAGTTTCGGCCCGGGAGGTCCGCCCTCAGCTGCTGACCTGCACGTTCAGGCCACAGTGCCCTCTAGGAGCCCCGAATTACGTCGAACCCGGGCCTTGGCGCCGCAGCCGGCGCACGTGCCGGGGAGAACCAGATCGAGAACGGCGGTCACCACGCCGCCCAGCATGCCGCCCGGCACCGACAGTTCCCGGCGACCACGCGGCGGCGAACTCCGGCGGACCGGCGAGCAGCGGCGGAGCGGCAGGTCAGCCCAGGGGGAAGAGAGGGCTGCCGGCGTTGGACTCGACCTTCGGGACCCAGGTCTGGCGGTCCTGGTTCAGCTCGACGATCTTCGTCTCCTTGTCGGTCCTCACTTCTCCCAGCACCCGGTCGTCCAGCGCCGCGAGCGAGGCGAGCCGGTCCTTCAACGGCACCCCCACCGTCTCCCCGTCGCCCACGTTGATCTCGTTCAGTATCTGCCCGGCCTTGCTCTCCACCAGGACCAGCAGGTGCTCGTCGTCGCTCCAGGTCACGTCGACGATCTCGTCTCCCACCTCGGTCGTGGCCAGGCTGCGGAAGTTGCCGAGCACGAGCCCGTCGGAGGTCGGGGTGAACGCGCCGATCTGCACGGTGTTCTCGCCCGTGGTGACGGACACCCGTACGCCGTCCCTGGCGATCCTCAGGCGGGCGACGTCAAGGCCGGCGAGCTTGGGCGCCGGGACCCGCTCGGGCTCCCGCCCGCTCGCCGGGTCGTACCGGAGCAGGACGCCGTTCTTGTTGTCGTACGTCCACAGGCTCCCGTCCCGGTGGAAGGTCGGAGGCGTGAGCTCCGTGCCCTGGATGACCTCCTGCCAGCGCCCGTCCTGCGCGAGCTTGGCCATGGAGATGCCGGTGGAGGTCTTGGCGGCGATGAGGCCGGTCTCCTCCTTCGACAGGGCGAAGTCGGTGTAGCCGGCGCGCTGCTCGCCCGCGGCGCCCGGCACGGCGCCGGCGGGACCTTCCTTGCCCATGAAGTGCACGGCGCCGTTGTCGACGAAGTAGGCGGTGTCGCCCCCGTCGTCCAGCCAGGGGTCGGCGGGGTCGGGCCGGTCGACGGCGTACGTCTCGCCGTCGACCTGGATCTCGATGATGCGCCCCTTGGCGACGTCGTTGTCGGCGAAGCTGTGCCTGATCTGCGCCCTGAGTGCGGCCTCCGCGCTCAGGTCGAGCGGATCGAGCGGGCCGGAGAGGTTGACCAGCACGCGCTCCTCGTTCCACCTGATGGACTCGATCGTCGTGTCCTCGGGGAAACTCGTGGTCACCGCGTCGCGAAGGGCCGTGGTGGGCTCTTTGAGCAGGCGTTCGAGAATGGTCCGCGCGAAGCTCTCCGTCGGCTTCATCCGCAGGCGCACGCGGTCGACGACGAGCCGGTCCGGCATGTCGGCGTTCAGGTAGTAGAGGTTCGCGGGGCGGTACGCGCGCACCACGTCGGAGTTGGTGAGCAGGAGCCCGGCGGGCAACTTGTTGACGAGGTAGCCGCCCTGCTGGGTCTTGACCAGCTCGAACGTCCCGCCGTCCCAGGTGCCGGCGGTGGGGGCATAGGCGTCGTCGGTCCCGATGCTGGCCACCCACTGGGCCTTGAGCGTCACCTGCAGCACGGTCTCCGTGCCGTCGCGCGGCGTGGGGTAGGTGATCTCGAACGCGTCCTCGATCACCTTCACCGGGCCGGCGGCGCTCCACTTGGCCCGTGCCTCGGGGGTCAGGTATTGGGGCAGGATCGACGGGTCGTCGGCATAGGCGGCCATGGCGGCCTGCAGGCCCTTGATGGTGTCCTCGGGCCCCCAGTTCGGCTGGGGCGGCATGGCGATCATGCGCTGGAACGGCTTGTTCAGCGGGTCGCCTCCGGTGCCGTCGTCACCCACCATGTACGGGCCGGTCACGGGGATCACGGTGCACCCGGTGCCCGCGGCGACCATGGCGAGAACGATCGCGACCGCGGTGCCAAGCCGCCTAATCGTCGTCATGACCGCCCCCGTCCGCCGAGGCGGGCAGCAGTACGGGTGTCATGGCGCCGCGCCACGTACGCCGCATCTCGATCTCCGGTGGCACCAGCGACAGCGGCGAGCCCTTCAGGTCGGCCCCTGCCGCCCGGGGCAGCGTCAGCCTGAACTGCGACCCCTCGCCCGGCTGCCCCCACGCCTGGAGCCAGCCGCCGTGCAGCGTGGCGTCCTCGCGGGAGATCGCCAGCCCGAGCCCCGTGCCGCCGATGGTGCGCGCACGCGAGGGGTCGGCCCGCCAGAACCGGTCGAAGACCAGCGTGTCCTCGCCGTTCTTCAGGCCGATCCCGTGGTCGCGCACGGCGATGGCGACGGCGTCCCTGTCGGCGCCCACGGTGACCACGACGTCCCTGCCCTCGCCGTGCTCGATCGCGTTGAACAGCAGGTTGCGCAGGATGCGCTCGACCCTGCGGTTGTCGATCTCGGCCATGCACGGCTCGTTGGGCAGCCGCAGCTCGAAGCGGGTCGAGTGGCGCTCGGCCAGCGCCTCGGAGTCGCCGATGGCCCGCAGCACGACGTCGCGCACGTCCACCGGCTCGAGGTCGAGCGTGGCGGCGCCGGCGTCGTAGCGGCTGATCTCCAGCAGGTCGGCCAGCATCGCCTCGAACCGCTCCAGCTGCGCCTGCATGAGCTCGGCGGAGCGGGAGGCCATCGGGTCGAAGTCCTCGCGGGCGTCGTAGAGCAGGTCGGCGGCCATGCGCACGGTGGTCAGCGGGGTGCGCAGCTCGTGGGAGACGTCGGAGACGAACTGCCGCTGGACCTGCGAGAGCTCCTCCAGCTGGTGGATCTTCAGCGCCAGGTTGGCGGCCATCTCGTTGAACGAGTTGGCCAGCCGGGCCAGGTCGTCCTCGCCGCGCACTTTGAGGCGTTCGTCCAGCTTGCCGGCGGCCAGACGTTCGGCGGCCTGGCGAGCGAGCCGTACGGGAGAGACGACCTGGCGGGCGACCAGGTACGCGATCGCGGCGAGCAGCAGCACGAGGCCGAGGCCCACCACGACGATGGCGAGCCTGACGTTGGTGAGCAGTTCCTCTTCCTCGGTGAACGGGAAGAAGTGGTAGACCTCGTAGTTCTGGCCGCTGGTGGGCACGTGCACCACGCCGCCGACCACGAAGGTGAGCCGGGGCTGGCTCTCGCCGGGAAACTTGATCTGCTGATGGATTCCGACGGGTTTGCCGTATTCGTGGTTGCGCATGTAGCGCTGCAGGTTCGCCCTGAGGCTGGGCGGCACGCTGGAGCGCACGACGCTGCCCGAGGCCCGCGACTGGCCCGGGATGGCCGGGTTGAGGATCAGCACGTCGTAGCGCTTCTTGGAGCCGTCCTCGCCCGAGCCCGTGACGGTGTCCATGACCTCGTCCAGCGGGTTGACCGCGCCGCTCTTGGCGGTGTCGGCGGTCTTGGTCTGCTCGTCCGTGTCGGGGGCGAGGGCGTCGGCGATCTGCAGGCGGTCGGCGAACGCGTCGCTGACGGAGGACTGCTGGCTGCTGTCGACCACCGACTTGTTGATCTGGCCGAACAGGAAGGTGCCGAGCACCACCACCACGATCACGGAGATCACCAGCGTGCTGGTGACGACCTGGAGTTGCAGCGAGCGCCGCCACACGCTGCGTGTCCTGCCCGCCGCACGACGAACCCGCCGGCGCGCTCCGCCGAGAATCTGGCGGAGCGTACGCCTGCGTGTTCTCGTCTTCGTGGTCGGGGGCATCGCAGGGGTGGGCGGAGGTCAGGCGGGTCCGGCTTTGTAGCCCACGCCGCGGACGGTCACGACGATCTCGGGGTGCTCGGGGTCCTTCTCGATCTTGGCCCTGAGCCGCTGGACGTGCACGTTGACCAGGCGCGTGTCGGCCGCGTGCCGGTAGCCCCACACCTGCTCGAGCAGGACCTCGCGGGTGAACACCTGGCGCGGCTTGCGGGCCAGCGCGACGAGCAGGTCGAACTCGAGCGGCGTGAGGTTGATGGTCTCCTCGCCGCGCTTGACCGAGTGTCCCGCCACGTCGATGGTGATGTCGCCGATCTGCAGGATCTCGGGGGTCGGCTCGTCGGTGCGGCGCAGGCGCGCGCGTACCCTGGCGACCAGTTCCTTCGGCTTGAACGGCTTGACGATGTAGTCGTCGGCACCTGACTCCAGCCCGAGTACGACGTCGATCGTGTCGCTCTTGGCCGTGAGCATGACGATCGGAACGCCCGACTCCGCCCTGATCCTGCGCGCGACGTCGATGCCGTCGGCCCCCGGCAACATCAGGTCGAGCAGCACCAGGTCGGGGCGTGTATCCCGGAAAGCGTCAAGGGCTTTGTCACCGTCGGAGACAAATGACGGCTCGAAACCCTCCCCCCGCAACACGATCCCCAACATCTCGGCGAGAGCGGCGTCGTCATCGACGACCAGCACGCGACCTTTCATGGCCCCTCATTCGTTCTACGCATTCTGGGACATACCCGCACGATCGCTGAAGGTTACCCTCGGCGAGCTCATGAGTGTGACTCGGAGCCCCGCAAAAGGCGAATTTCCGGTCCGCCCCCGCGATCGCCATCTCAGTCTGCGGTAACAGAGCAACTTTCTGCCATCCCTGGACGCGAACATGGGCCGGATTCGCCGAAGAATGCGGCCAAGCCGGGGCGTCGGATCAGCCCGGCTCCACTGGGCGACACCAATGTCCCGCCCAGCATGCCAGGATTGGGGATATGTCAGACGGTCACGGTCCCACGCCCGAGACGCCATCAGGCTGGTCGGCCGAACAGCCCCCGCCCTACAGCGCCCCGCCGGCCTCCCCGTGGACCGCGCCGGGCTCGCACCAACAATCCCCTCACGGAGCTCCCTACGGGCCGCAGCCGCCGCACGGGCCGCAGCCGCCTTATCCGCAACATCCGTATCCTCAGCCCGGATACGGCGCCATGCCGCCGCCGCCCGCGCTCCGGCCGGGCATCATCCCGCTGCGCCCGCTGCAACTCGGCGACCTGCTCGACGGCACGATCAAGCTCATCAGGTCCAACCCGAAAGCCGTGCTCGGCCTGTCGGCCGTCGCCGCCCTGCTCGCGTCCGTGCCCCTGGCGGTGGGGCAGGCGTTCCTGCTCAACTCCGTGGGCAGCGCGCTCGCCGACCCCGACAGCCTGGTCGCCACGCAGGGCGAGCTCACCGGCCTGTACGGCTTCGCCGCCCAGTACGGCGGCACCCTGATCTCCTACGCCATCCAGTTCGTCGTGGTCACCCTGCTGACCGGCGTGCTGACCCGCATCCTCGGCCGGGCCGTCTTCGGCGGCAAACTCACCGCCGGCGAGGCCTGGCAGCTGGTCAAGGGCCGGGTGCCGGCGTTGTTCGGCGTGGTGGGGCTGATGGCCGCGATCATGCTGGTGCCCGCCCTCGTCCTCGTGCTGCTCATCGTGGCCTTCTCGCTCAACGCCGGCGCCGGCGACTTCGGCTGGCTGGCCCTGCTGAGCATCCTGTTCATCGTCGTGTACATCGGCTACTACCTGTTCATGAGGACCCGCTTCGCGTTCGCCTCGCCCGCCGTGGTCCTCGAGGGCCGCAGCCCGATCGACGCCATGCGCCGCTCGTGGCACCTGGTGACCGGCGACTTCTGGCGGGTGTTCGGCATCCTGCTGCTCACCTCGCTGCTCGTCGGGCTCGTGGCGGGCATCCTGTCGGTGCCGTTCACGATCGCGGGCACGCTCTTCGGCATGCTCGGCGCGGGATCGGCGGCCACGGCGGTCGTGTCGGCCGTGCTGATCGCCATCGGCGGCACGCTGAGCGCCATGTTCGTCTATCCGTTCGAGGCGGGGGTCGCCGGTCTGCTCTACGCCGACCGCCGCATGCGGAGTGAGGCGTTCGACCTCGTCCTGCAGACCGCGGCCATCGAGCAGCAGCGCCAGGGCTGGGTGCACGCCTCCGCCGACGAGCTCTGGCACCCGTCCAACTCCGCCAGGTCGTGAGCCCGATCGACAGGGAGGAGGCCGCGCGGCAGGCAGCACGCGAGCTGCTCGACCCCGCCTACGAGACGGAGTCGCTGCCCGACCGGATCTACCGGTGGGTCATGCAGTTCCTGGGCGACCTGATCGACGCGGCCACGGGCGGCGGCTCGGCCGGCGGGATCATCGCGTCCGTGGTGATCGTGCTGATCATCCTGGGGGTGATCGTGCTGATCTCGTGGCAGCTGCGCAGGTCCGCGCGTAAGAACGCGCCGGAGACGGGCGCGCTGTTCGGCGAGCGGGCGATGAGCGCGGCCGAGCACCGGCAGGCGGCGGAAAGGCTGGCCGGCGAAGGGCAGTGGACTCCCGCCGTCCAGGAACGCCTCCGTGCCATCGCCCGCGACCTGGAGGAGCGCGCGCTCGTCGACGGAATGCCCGGGCGCACGGCCGACGAGCTGGCCGCCGAGGCCGCCGTCTCCCTTCCGGGCTTCGCGGACGAGCTGGCCGCGGCGGCCCGCTCGTTCGACGACGTCACGTACGGCGGGGTGCCCGGCACCCGCGACGCCTATACGCGGATGGCCGGCCTCGACGACCGCGTCAGCCAGGCCCGCCCGGTCCCCATCGTGTCCCCCGCTTCTGCGGCGCCTGGCGCGAGCCCGTGGCCGGGGAGCGGAGGGGCCTCATGAGCGTGACCACGACCCCTCCGGCCGCCGGTTCCCGGCCGACCTCCCCGACCCCCCGCTCCACCTGGCGCGCCGGCCGGCTCATCGTGCTGCTCGGCCTGGTCGTCGTGCTCGCGGCGGTGGCGAGCGTGCTGCTCGGCTCCGGCGGGCGCCCCGCACGGCCTCTGGACCCCGACGACACCTCGCTGACGGGCTCCAGGGCCCTGGCCGAGCTGCTGCGCGAGAAGGGCGTCACCGTCGACCGGGTCGACTCCACCCAGGCCGCCGTCGACAAGGCCGCCACGGGCGACCGCCTGCTGCTCATCACCGACCAGGCGTACGTCGACCAGCGCCGCCTCGCCGAGCTCCCCGGCGACCGGCTGATCGTCGGCGACGTCATCGGCCTGCCCGCCCTGGCTCCCGGCGTGCGCACGCTGCCCCAACCCGCGCGGCCCCGATCGCGCGAGGCCGAGTGCCGGCTGCCCGCCGCCCAGGCCGCCGGCAGCGCCTACATGGGCGGCGTCGCCTTCCGCGGCCCGCCCGGCTCGACCGGCTGCTACCCGGCGGGCGACGGGCACACGCTGGTCAGCTACGCCAACGGCGGGGGCGTCACCACCGTCGTCGGCGACGGCGGCTTCATGACCAACCAGCGGCTGGCCGAGGACGGCAACGCGGCGCTCGCGCTCAACCTCCTCAGCACCGGCAAGCCCGTGACCTGGCTCGTCCCCCCGGACAACCCGCCGCCCAGGGAGCTGGCCGGCGAGCAGGGCCAGTCGATGTACGACCTGATGCCCGGCAACGTCCGCTGGGTCATCTTCATGGCGATCATCGCCGTGGCGCTCACGGCGTTCTGGCGGGGCAGGCGGCTCGGGCCGGTGGTGGTGGAGAAGCTGCCCGTCGTCGTCAGGGCCGCCGAAACGGTCGAGGGGCGTGGCCGGCTCTACCGGGCCAGGCACGCCAGGGAACGCGCGGCCGCCGCGCTGCGCGCGGGCACGATCGACCGGCTCACGGCCAGGCTGGGGCTCGGCCACGGCGCGGGGCCGCATGAGGTCGTCGCGGCGCTCGCCGCCCGCACGGTGGAGGACCCGCACCAGCTCGGCGCGGCACTGTACGGCCCGCCGCCGGCGGACGACGCCGGGCTCGTCGAACTGGCCGGATACTTGGACTTGATCGAAAGGCAGTTGAGTGAACTTTGACGAGACCTACCGCGTGACGAGTTCGGGCGACTCGGCGAGAGAGGCGCTGGCGGCGTTGCGCACCGAGGTGTCCAAGGCCGTGGTCGGGCAGGACGCGGTGGTGACGGGCATGGTCATCGCGCTGCTGTGCAAGGGCCACGTGCTCCTCGAAGGCGTGCCGGGCGTGGCCAAGACGCTGCTGGTGCGCACTATCTCGGCGGCCCTGTCGCTCGACTTCAAGCGGGTGCAGTTCACGCCCGACCTGATGCCGGGCGACGTGACAGGGTCGCTGATCTACGACGCGAAGACGGCGCGGTTCGAGTTCCGCGAGGGCCCGGTGTTCACCAACCTGCTGCTCGCCGACGAGATCAACCGCACCCCGCCGAAGACGCAGGCCGCCCTGCTCGAAGCGATGGAGGAGCGGCAGGTCAGCGTCGAGGGCGCGGCCCGGGCGCTGCCCGACCCCTTCGTGGTGTGCGCCACCCAGAACCCCGTCGAGTACGAAGGCACCTACCAGCTTCCCGAGGCGCAGCTCGACCGGTTCCTCGTCAAGCTGACCGTGCCGCTGCCGCCGCGCGAGCAGGAGATCTCGGTGCTCGACCGGCACGCCCGCGGCTTCGACCCCCGCGACCTGTCGGAGGTCAAGGCCGTCGCCACGGCCGCCGACCTGGCCGCGGGCCGGGAGGCGGTGGCCGGCGTGCACGTGGCTCCGGAGGTGCTCGGCTACATCGTCGACGTCGCCCGCGCCACCAGGAGCTCGCCGGCGCTGCAACTCGGCGTCTCGCCGCGCGGCGCCACCGCCCTGCTCGCGGCCTCCCGGGCGTGGGCGTGGTTGTCCGGGCGCCAGTACGTCACGCCCGACGACGTGAAGGCGCTGGCCAGGCCCGCGCTGCGGCACCGCGTCCAGCTCCGGCCCGAGGCCGAGCTGGAGGGGGCGACCGCGGACGGCCTGCTCGACGGCATCCTCGCCTCCGTCCCCGTCCCCCGCTGACGGGAGGAGCGACTGATGGCACGGAGCGAACCCGACGCAGCGAGCGGAGTGGAGGGCCGACGCAGGAGGCACTCCGCGCAGCGAGTGAGGAGGGTGAGCGACCCATGGCACTGACCGGACGTGCCGGGCTTCTCGCGGCGATCGGGATCCTGGTGGTGATGTTCGCGCCTCTGCCGGGGCCCGCGCTGGCCGGGGTGTGCCTGCTGCTGGCCGCCGCGATCATCGTGGACCTGGTGTTCGCCGGCGCGGTGCGCCCGCTGAGGTTCCACCGCTCCGGCGAGACCCTGATGCGCCTGGGCCAGCGGGCCACGGTGGAGCTGGTGGTGGAGAATCCGGGTCCCCGGCGCGTACGCGGCGTGCTCAGGGACGCCTGGCAGCCCTCCGCGGGAGCCTCGCCCCGTGTCGCCCCGCTGGACGTGCCGGCCGGCGAGCGTCGCAAGATCGTGGTGACCCTCGATCCGACCAGGCGCGGCGACCGGACGTCCGTGGCGGTCACGGTGCGCTCGGTCGGGCCGCTCGGCCTGGCCGCCCGCCAGGGCAGCCACCGGGCTCCGTGGTCGGTGCGGGTGCTGCCGCCGTTCCTGTCGCGCAAGCATCTGCCCTCCAGGCTGGCCAGGCTGCGCGAGCTGGACGGGCAACATCCGGCGCTGGTGCGCGGGCAGGGCACCGAGTTCGACTCGCTGCGCGAATACGTGGTGGGCGACGACGTACGCTCCATCGACTGGCGGGCCACCGCGCGCCGCCACGACGTCGTGGTGCGCACCTGGCGTCCCGAGCGTGACCGCCGCGTGCTGATCGTGCTCGACACCGGCCGCACCTCGGCGGGCCGGGTGGGTGACGCGCCGATCCCTCTGGCCGGCGCGGGGGGAGGAGGCGGCGGGCTGCTGGCGCGACCCGATCCGCGGCCGGCTCCCGGCTGGCCGCGGCTCGACTGGTCGATGGACGCCGCGCTGCTGCTGGCCGCCCTGGCCGCCAGGGCCGGCGACCAGGTGGACTTCCTGGCCTACGACCGGGCGGTACGCGCGTGGGTGAGCGGCGAGTCGCGTACCGAACTGTTGTCGTCGCTGGTCAACGCGATGGCGCCGATCGAGGCGGAGCTGATCGAGGCCGACTCGCAGGGCATGGTGGCCGCCATCCTGTCCAGGGCGAAGCGGCGCTGCCTGGTCGTGTTGCTGACCGACCTCAACTCGGCGGCCCTGGACGAAGGGCTGATGCCGGTGCTGCCGCAGTTGTCCGCGCGGCACCTGGTGCTGGTCGCCGGGGTTTCCGATCCGCGGGTGGCGGCCATGGCCGGCCGCCGCGACTCGACCGAGGAGGTCTACGACGCGGCCGCCGCCGAGCACGCGCAGCTCGGGCGCAGGCGCATCACCGCCAGGCTGCGCCGGCACGGGGTCGAGGTGGTCGACGCGGCGCCGGACGACATCGCGCCCGCGCTCGCGGACGCGTACCTGGCGTTGAAGGCAGCAGGACGCCTCTGACACCGGAGGACGCCGCGAAGGCGAGGCCCAGGAGGACGCCGCGGAGGCCGGGTGCGGCAGGGCGCCCCCGATCGCCTGCCGTCAGGCTGACGGAGCGACGTCGGGGGCGCGTTCGAGGTCGCCGGTCTCGTTCCGCGCCAGCGCCCGGCGGCCGAAGACGATCACGTACGTCAGGAAGACCGCCTCGGCGAGCACCCCGATGCCCACCCGCGCCCACGTCGGCAGCCCTGACGGGGTCACGAACGCCTCGATCAGCCCCGACACGAACAGCACCACGACCAGTCCGAGCGCCACGCTCATCACCGCCCTGCCCTGCTCGGCCAGCGCCTCGACCCGCTTGCGGGGGCCGGGGTCGACGACCGTCCAGCCCAGGCGCATGCCGACGGCCGCCGCGAGGAACACCGCGGTCAGCTCCAGGAGCCCGTGCGGCATGATGAGACCGAAGAAGATATCCAGTTTGTCCCTGGAGGCCATGAGGCCGCCGGAGACGGCGACGTTCTCGGCGTTGGCGTAGAGCGCGTACGGGATCGGCAGCCCCAGCAGCACCGAATAGGCGATCATCAACGCCGAGACCCACGCGTTGTTCACCCACACGCGGCTGGCGAAGGACGCGGCGGGATTCTCCGAGTAGTAGTCGGCGAAGTCCTCCTCGACCAGCTGGGTGATCTCCTCAGGGCTGGCGATGGCGGCCTGGACCTCGGGGTTGTTCGCGACCCACGTGCCCATCACGAACGCGACCACCAGGAACGCGGCCGAGCTCGCCAGCCACCACCACCGGGCCCGGTAGGCCACCACGGGGAACGTCACCGTGAAGAACCTCGTCAGCTCCCGCCAGGCCGGCGTGTGCGCGCCGGTCACCGCGGACCTGGCCCTGGCCACCAGCGCGGACAGCCGCCCGGCCAGCATCGGGTCGTTCGACGAGGAGCGCACGATGGACAGATGCGTCGAAACCCGCTGATACAGGTCGACCAGCTCGTCCACCTCGACGCCCGTCAACGACGAACGATTCTTCACCAGGTAGTCGAGCCGGTCCCACACGGGGCGGTGCGCCGCGACGAAAGCATCGATGTCCACCCGAACATTCTGGCCGCTCAATCAGTGCGACATAGCCGTTAGGCTCCACTTATGTCGGAGGTTGTGACCGGCGACGCCGTCGTCGTCGAAGTGCGGGTGGCCCAGATGCCCTCGCGGGCGCTGGCGGTCGTCATTGACATGGCGGTGCAGTTCACGGCGATGCTCGGCGCCTACGCGCTCTTAGGAGCGTTCGCCGGCGTCACGGATCTGGCCATGTTCAGCGCTGTCATGATCGTGCTGATGGTGCTGGTGATGATCGGTTATCCCGTGATCTTCGAGTCCGTCACCAGGGGCCGCAGCCTCGGCAAGCTGGCGCTCGGGCTCCGGGTGGTCAGCGACGACGGCAGCCCCGAGCGCTTCAGGCAGGCACTGTTCCGCGGGCTGGCCGGGGTGGTGGAGTTCTGGCTGCTCGCCGGCGCGCCGGCACTGATCGCCTCGCTGGTCTCGCAGCGGGGCAAGCGGCTGGGCGACGTGTTCGCGGGCACCATCGTGATCTCAGACCGGGCGCCGCGCGACGCGGGGCAGGTCATCATGATGCCGCCGCCGCTGGCGAGCTGGGCGGCCACGCTGGAGCTCTCCCAGCTGCCCGACGAGGTGGCGCAGGCGGCCAGACAATATCTGTTGCGCTGGGCTGACCTGTCGCCGCAGGTCCAGCACGAGATGGGCGTGCGCATCGCGACCCAGGTGGCGTCCTTCGTCTCCCCCGCGGCCCCTGCCGGGACGCCGCCGTACGCCTACCTGAGCGCCGTCCTGGCCGAGCGCCGCCGCCGGGAGCAGGCCCGGTTCGCGCAGCGGGCGGCAAACGGCGGCGCGCCCCAGGGCCCGTACGCGCCGCCCTCGCCGGTCCCGTACCCGCAGCCCGGCCCTCCGCCGCCGGGCTCATATCCACAGCCCGGCCCTCCGCCGCCGGGTTCGTACGGCCCCTACGCGCAGCCAGGGCCTCCTCCGGCGGCTCCCCACCTGCCGCCCGGCGCGCCCGCCCCCGCGCCGGAGCCGCCACAGGCGACCCCGGGCGGGTTCGCGCCGCCCCAGTGAGGGAGCGCCGTCGTCTGGAGGAGCGCCGGGAGCGCAGCGACCAGAGCGGGGGAAGACGGCGGCATCTGGCGACCGAACCCGCCGAGCGGAGTGAGGCCATGAACACGTGAGGGAGCGCAGCAACGAACTCAATGCCATCCGTTGTGGTAGGACTCCTGCGTCTGCGCGTTGAACCGGTCGGTACGCACGTGCCTGGCGCTGTCCGTGAGCCGGTCGTCGATCTTGACGACGTCGAAGCCCTCGTGGAAGTCGGCCGCGTAGATGTAGCCGTTGTAGTAGTAGGCGGACCAGATGCCGCCGCCACCGCCGCCCGAGCGGGGGCCGCGTTCGAAGTAGCCGATCTCCCTGGGGTTGGTGGAGTCGGTGAAGTCCCAGACCGACAGCCCGCCCATGTACCACGCCTGGACCATGATGTCGCGGCCCTTGACGGGGATCAGCGAGCCGTTGTGGGCGACGCAGTTCTCGCTGTCGTCCTGGTGACGGGAGATCTTGAAGTAGCTCTTGAAGACGAGTTGCCCGCGCGCGATGTCGTAGATCGCGTCGGCGCCGCGGTTCGGGCCGGTGGCCTCGTTGCAGGTGGCCGCGCCCCCGCCGCCGAGCTCGTCGGTGAAGACGACCTTCTTGGCGTTGTTGCTGAAGGTCGCCGAGTGCCAGAAGGCGAAGTTGGGGTCGGTGGTCCTGGCGGTGACCTTCGGGTCGAGCCTGTCGGAGATGTCGAACAGCACGCCGTCGCCCATGCACGCGCCCGCCGCGATGTCCTTCTCGGCGTACGCGGTGATGTCGTGGCAGCCGGTGGTGGGGATGAGCAGGCCGGGCTGGTCCTCGTTGCCGCCGTCGGGGAAGACGACCGGGGTGGCCGCGACGTGGGCGGCCTCCGGGTGGCGCAGCGGCACCTTGATGATCGAGATCTTGTCGTGCGGCGGCCGGCAGTCGGGGAAGTTCGCCGCCGGCAGGTACGAGGAGACGTAGACGTAGACGTTCTTGTTCCGGTCGCGGCCCTTGCCCGGCACCAGGGTCAGGGTGTGGGAGCCGCAGGCCGTCTCGACCGCCTTGACGTACCTCGGCCTGGTCTTGTTGGAGATGTCGAAGATGCGAACGCCTTCCCAGGCGTCCTTCTCGGACGCGGGCCGGTCCGTGCTGGCGCAGGAGTCGTCGCTGCGGGAGCTGTCGACGGCGGCGAACAGCAGGTCGCCGTAGACGCTGACGTCCATCTGCCCGCCGGGGCAGACGACGGAGCTCACGGCCCTGGCCTTCTTGGGGTTCCTGATGTCGTAGATGGAGAAGCCGCCGTAGTTGCCGACGTAGGCGTAGCCGCCCTGGAAGGCGATGTCGGTGTTGATGGTCGAGGCGATGGCGTCCGGCTTGGGGACGTTCCTGACGTGGGTCACGTTGGGGCTGGTGACGACGGCGTCAGGTGGCGGGATGTCACTGGCGGTCGCGGGTAACGCGGTGAGGAGCAGGGCGACGGCTGCCCCGGCCATCGTGAGGACACGGCGCGGGCTGGACATGCGGGATGCCTCCTTCGTACGGGACCGGCGGCCGGTCAGTGGTGACCGTGGCCACGCTCGGGGTAGGACGTCTGGGTCTGCGCGTTGAGCTCGCGCATCTTGACGCCGTTCGCCCGGTTCGTACGCCAGTCGTTGATCTTCAGCACATCGAGGCCCAGGTTGAAGTCGGAGCCGTAGATGTGGCCGTTGTAGTAGTAGGCCGACCAGAAGCCGCCGCTGAGCGCCGGCGCGGTGTTGTCGGGGCCTCGCTCGAAGTAGGCGATCTCCTGCGGGTGCGCCGAGTCGGTGAAGTCGACCACCGAGATGCCGCCCTGGTACCACGCCTGCACCATGATGTCGCGGCCCTTCACGGGGATCAGCGAGCCGTTGTGGGCGACGCAGTTCTCGCTGTCGTCCTGGTGCCTGGGGATCTTGAAGTAGCTCCTGAAGACGAGCTGTCCCCGCTTGATGTCGAAGTAGGCGTTGGCGCCCCGGTTGGGCCCGATGGCCTCGTTGCAGGTGGCCGCGCCGCCACCGCCGAGCTCGTCGGTGAAGATCACCTTCGTGCCCTC
This sequence comes from Nonomuraea sp. B5E05, assembly GCF_039880665.1. Classification (NCBI taxonomy): domain Bacteria; kingdom Bacillati; phylum Actinomycetota; class Actinomycetes; order Streptosporangiales; family Streptosporangiaceae; genus Nonomuraea; species Nonomuraea sp. B5E05. The sequence goes on along the minus strand of NZ_JBDPMJ010000005.1, from coordinate 409,703 downwards.
GTTGTTGAACGTGGCCGAGTGCCAGAAGGCGAAGTTTTCCTCGTCGCGCGCGGTCGCGGTGACCTTGGGCCGCTCGGGGTCACGGATGTCGAGCAGGATGCCCTCACCCATGCAGGCGCCCGCCGCGATGCCCTTCTCCGGGTAGGCGGTGATGTCGTGGCAGCCCGTGGTGGCGGACCTGCCGTCGGGATAGGGCAGTTGCTTGCCCGGGTAGCCGCCGTCGGGGAACAGGTTGGGCGTCGCGATGACGGTGGCGGCGGACGGGTTCCGCAGCGGCACCTTGATGATCGAGATGAGGTCGTGCGGCGTCCGGCAGTCGGGGAACGCGTCGCTCGGGCCGTAGGAGGAGACGTAGATGTAGACGTTGCGCCCCCGCCGGTCGGGGACCAGGGTGTGCGTGTGCGAGCCGCAGTTCGTCTCGACCGCCTTGATGTACTTCGGGTGGGACTTGTCGGAGACGTCGAAGATGCGTACGCCCTCCCACGACTCCTTGACGGAGGCGGGCTGCGAGGTGCTGTTGCACGAGTCGTCGTTACGCGAGGAGTCGACCGAGCCGAACAGCAGGTCGCCGTGGACGCTCACGTCCATCTGGCCGCCGGGGCAGACCACGGAGCTGACGAGCGAGGTTCGCTTGGGGTTGCGGATGTCGTAGATCGAGAAGCCGTAGTAGTTCCCGACGTACGCGTAGTCACCCTGGAAGGCCATGTCCGTGTGGATGTCGGCCAGGGCCTCGGGTTTGGGCACGTTCGTGACGTGCTTGATGTTCGGGCTCATGACGATCTCGCCAGGAGCCGGGATGTCCGCAGCCTGGACCGGCAGGGTGGCGCCGGCCAGCGCGACCAGGGCCGCGACCAGGATGAGGACCCTGCGGCGGGTGAACACTCGGGGACCTCCGATAAAGGGGGCATAAACCTCCGTTATGGTCGCTCTCTTCACCGCCGTTGACCAGCGTCCAATCTGTCAATTTTTGTTCCGGTTCGACCTCTTTCCCAACCGGGGTTCATGACTTAGAGTGCGCATTCTCCACCACGTTTGTCAGGGAGGCTGGGTGCGCGCCGCGCTCATTGTCGTCATGGCCACGGTCGTCACCCTCACCGGCTGCAGCTCCAGCACGTCACCTCAGGCGCCACGGGCCGGCTCGACCGCCCCCGTGATCGCGCCCGGCCGCCCGGGCGAGCAGGACAGGACACTCTCGCCGGCCGAGGCCGCCACCGCAGTGCCCTCCCCCACCCCCAACGCCGCCGACGTGACCTATGTCCAGGACATGATCGTCCATCACCGGCAGGCCCTGGACATGGCGCTGCTGGCCCCGACCAGGGCGGAGTCGGCCAAGGTGAAGAGCCTGGCCGACCGGATCAAGGCGGCCCAGGCCCCCGAGATCCAGTACATGACCACGTGGTTGCGGGAGCAGGAGCAGAAGGTGCCCGACCACCACGCGGCGCACGACGGCATGCCCGGCATGGCAACGCCGGAGCAGCTGGAGGCGCTGCGGGCGGCGACGGGCAAGGACTTCGACCGGATGTTCCTGCAGCTCATGATCAACCACCACCAGGGGGCGATCACGATGTCGGAGAAGGTGCTGAGCAGCGGCTCCCACATCAGGATCGAGGAGCTGGCCGGCGACGTGAGCGTCACCCAGATGGCCGAGATCCGCCGCATGCGCGAGATGCAGGCGGCGCTGTAGCGACGCCGCAGCCGAAGCGCCGCCCCTCAGGAGCCGCGAGCGAGAAGGTCCGCCTCTCAGGAGCCGACGCGCCAGGAGTGCAGGTAGTCCTCCTGCTCGGCGGTGAGCTCGTCGATGCCGATGCCGGTGGCGGCCAGCTTGAGCCTGGCCACCTCGTGGTCGATCTCCGGCGGCACGTCATAGACGCCCGGCTCCAGGCGCGCCCGCTCTCCGGCCAGCCACGCCACAGCCAGGGCCTGCGCCGAGAACGACATGTCCATGACCGCGGCCGGGTGCCCCTCGGCGGCCGTCAGGTTGACCAGCCGGCCCTCGGCGAGCAGCAGCAGGCGGCGCCCGTCGGGCATGACGTACTCGTCGGTGTTGGGCCGCACGCCACGGATCACCTCGACGGCCAGCTCGTCCAGCGCTCGCACGTCGATCTCCACGTCGAAGTGTCCCGCGTTGGCCAGGATCGCGCCGTCCTTCATGGCGGCCAGGTGCTCGGCCCTGATCACGTCGCGGTTGCCGGTCACGGTGATGAACAGGTCGCCGAGCAGCGCCGCCTGCGCCATCGGCCGCACCTCGTAGCCCTGCAGCGTCGCGTCGAGCGCCTTAACGGCGTCGATCTCGGTGACGATCACCCGCGCGCCGAAGCCCTTGGCCCGCTCGGCCACCCCGCGCCCGCAGAACCCGAACCCGGCCACGACCACCGTGCGCCCCGCGAGCATGATGTTGGTGGCCCGCATGATCCCGTCGAGCGTCGACTGCCCGGTGCCGTAGCGGTTGTCGAACATGCGCTTGGTGCGGGTGTCGTTCACGGCCACGACCGGGAACTTCAGCGCGTGCTCCGCGGTCATCTGGCGCAGCCTGATGATCCCCGTGGTGGTCTCCTCGCAGCCGCCGCCGACGCCGTCGAGCAGGTCGGTACGCTCGGTGTGCAGGATGTTCACCAGGTCGCACCCGTCGTCGAGCACGAGGTCGGGCCCGAAATCGAGCGCCTGGTGGATGTGCCGGTAGTAGGTCGGCCGGTCGACGCCGGCCCGCGCGTGCACCGCGATCCCGTACGTACGCAACGCCTCGGCCACATCGTCCCGCGTCGACAGCGGGTTGGAGGCGGCGAGCGCGATCTCGGCGCCCCCCGCCTTCAGCGCTCCCATGAGGACGGCCGTCTCGGCGGTGACGTGCAGGCAGGCCGCGATCTTCACCCCGTCCAGCGGCCGTTCCAGGCCGAAGCGCTCGCCGATCGCCGTCAACACCGGCATCGAACGCGCGGCCCACGAGATCTGCCGCTCACCGCTTTCCCAGACGTCCATGGCTCACCTGTAACCGAAGAAGACGGCCAAGAACGCGCTCGTAACGGCGAGATTCCCGTGAGCCTTCACGACCGGCCATGACGGACGGAAGCGGCGTCGGCGCGTGCGGGTGACTTGGCCTGCCGTAAAAGATGGGGTTGGTGCGCTCCGCGGGAGCGCGCACCGCTCCGAGGGGAGAGCCCTCTCGGAGCGGTGGTGAAACGGAGAAGCCCCCGATGACAGCGGAGGAGCTCCCGAAGGATCAGTAGCGATAGTGGTCGGGCTTGTACGGGCCCTCGACGTGGACGCCGATGTAGGCCGCCTGCTCCTTGGTGAGCTCGGTGAGCTTGACGCCGAGGGCGTCGAGGTGCAGGCGGGCGACCTTCTCGTCGAGGTGCTTCGGCAGCGTGTAGACGCCGATCGGGTAGTCGGCCGTCTTGGTGAACAGCTCGATCTGGGCGATCACCTGGTTGGTGAACGAGTTGGACATGACGAAGCTCGGGTGGCCGGTCGCGCAGCCGAGGTTCATCAGGCGGCCCTCGGCGAGCACGAGGATCGTGTGGCCGTCGGCGAAGACCCACTCGTCGACCTGGGGCTTGATGGTGTTGCGCTGGATGCCGGGCAGCTTGGCGAGGCCGGCCATGTCGATCTCGTTGTCGAAGTGGCCGATGTTGGAGACGATCGCCTGGTGCTTCATCCGCGCCATGTGGTCGGCGGTGATGATGTTGAAGTTGCCCGTGGCGGTGACGAAGATGTCGGCGGTGCCGACGACCTCGTCCAGCGTGGTCACCTGGTAGCCGTCCATGGCCGCCTGGAGCGCGCAGATCGGGTCGATCTCGGTGACGATCACGCGGGCGCCCTGGCCGCGCAGCGCGTCGGCGCAGCCCTTGCCGACGTCGCCGTAGCCGCAGACCACGGCCACCTTGCCGCCGATGAGCACGTCGGTGGCGCGGTTGAGGCCGTCGATGACGGAGTGGCGGCAGCCGTACTTGTTGTCGAACTTGGACTTGGTGACCGAGTCGTTGACGTTGATGGCCGGGAAGAGGAGCTGGCCGTTCTTGTGCATCTCGTAGAGGCGGTGCACGCCGGTGGTGGTCTCCTCGGTGACGCCCTTGATGCTCTCGGCGATCCTGGTCCACTTCTTGTCGGCGCCGACCGTGCGGTTGAGCAGGTCGATGATGACGTGCCACTCTTCTGGGTCGTCGGCGGTGGCGGCGGGCACGGCGCCGGCCTTCTCGTATTCGGCGCCCTTGTGCACCAGCAGCGTGGCGTCGCCGCCGTCGTCGAGGATCATGTTGGGGGCGCCGCCGTCAGGCCAGGTCAGCGCCTGCTCGGTGCACCACCAGTATTCCTCCAGGGTCTCGCCCTTCCAGGCGAAGACCGGCACGCCCTTCGGGTCGTCGACGGTGCCGTCGGGCCCGACGACCACCGCGGCGGCGGCGTGGTCCTGCGTGGAGAAGATGTTGCAGCTGACCCAGCGGACCTCGGCTCCGAGCGCCACCAGCGTCTCGATGAGGACGGCGGTCTGGATCGTCATGTGCAGGGAGCCCATGATCTTCGCGCCCGCCAAAGGTCGCGTGTCCGAGTAGTCGCGGCGCACGGCCATGAGGCCGGGCATCTCGTGCTCGGCGAGCCGGATCTCCTTACGACCGAAGTCGGCAAGTGAAAGGTCTGCGACCTTGAAGTCCATCGGGTTTCCCCTCGCGTCACTGATGGTTGTCGCCGACGAGTCTAGGCACCGTTCGTACGACGACGCACGCCGGGAGGGGTGAAACTGACGTAAGAATGTAAGGATGCGCATCACGGAAGCCGCCAAGCGGCTCGGCATGTCCCCGCGGATGCTCCGTTACCGGGAGGCACTCGGCCTGCTGCCCCCTGTGCGGGAGCAGGGGGCGCACCGGCGGTTCGGTCCCGAGGAGCTGGCCGCCGTGGCACAGGGCGTCGAGCTGGAAAAACGGTTCGACGTGTCGCCGGCCGAGCTGGCGTTCGCGCTGCGGGTGCTGAGCGAGCCGGCGGTGGCGGCGGCCGTGCGCGACCTCGGGGTGCGGATCGGGCGCATCCAGGTGCCCCGCAGGGCCCTCGACTTCGAGAAGGAGAAGGCCCTGCGGCTGCTGCGTACGTCCGGCGGCGCCCAGGAAGCGGGCGCGCGGGACCGGTCGAGGCCGGGCGGCGCTCAGGAGGCGGGCGTACGGGACCGGTCGAGGTCGGGCTCGAGGTAAATGACCCTGGCGATCGGCACGGCCGCGCGGATGCGCTGCTCGGCCTCGTCGATGCCGCGCGCCACCTCGCCGGCCGTCTCGTCGTGCGAGACCGCGATCTTGGCGCCCACGAGCAGTTCCTCCGGGCCGAGGTGCAGCGTGCGCATGTGGATGATCCGGTCCACCTCGGGCGCGCTCTCCAGCGCGCGGCGGATCTGATTCTCCACCTCCGGCGAGGCGCCCTCGCCGACCAGCAGCGACTTGGTCTCCACGGCCAGCACGACCGAGATGATGGCGAGCAGGGTGCCGATCATCAGGGTGCCGATGGCATCCCAGACGGGGTTGCCCGTCACCACGGCCATCGTGACGCCGAAGAGAGCGAAGATCAGGCCGAGCAGCGCGCCCAGGTCCTCCAGCAGGATGACCGGCAGCTCTGGCGACTTGGACCTGCGGATGAACGAGACCCACCCCTGACCGCCGCGCACCAGGTTGGCCTCCTTGATGGCCGTCCGGAACGAGAAGATCTCAGCGATGATCGCGAAGATCAGCACGCCGAACGCCCAGGCGGGCGATGTGAGGGGCTCGGCGTGGGTCAGCTTGTGGTAGCCCTCGTACAGCGAAAAGAGCGCGCCGATCGCGAACAGCACCACCGCCACCACGAACGCGTAGAAATAGCGCTCGCGACCGTAGCCGAAAGGGTGTTCCTTGGTGCTGGCGCGGGCCGCACGCTTGCCGCCGACCAGGAGCAGCACCTGGTTGCCCGAGTCGGCGACCGAGTGGATGCCCTCGGCCAGCATCGACGACGACCCGGTGAAGAACGCCGCCACGAACTTGGCCACGGCAATGGACAAGTTAGCGACCAACGCCGCAATGATCGCTTTTGTTCCGCCGCTCGCGCTCACCGGTCTTCTCCACTCATAAGATCAACTACAAAGGCCTGGAAGGGGATCCTATTGCGAAATCCTGGCCTTTAGCTCACTGATCGCCGAGACCGAGCTCGGATCGACGGCGTATCCCAGCGCCAGATAGGTGCTCGCGTAATCGCCGAGCAGGATCAGTGAGGCCATCCGCTCCAGCGGGTGCACGCCCTCCGCCGCCAGCTCGGTCACCGGCACGTCGCGCTCGCGCGCCAGGCGCAGCGACGCCTCGCGCTGGCGTGTCAGCTGGGGATGCTCCTCGACGTCGCGCAGCACGACCAGCCTGAGCGCGAGCGCGGGAGCTTCGGCGAAGATGTCGCGCTCGGCCATCGGCCCGTCGAAGGTCGCGACCTGGCCGTGAGCCGCCTCGGGCAGCTCTCCGAAGATGGCGGGATATTTCGCGTTGGTGTTGAGCTGGCAAGCCAGCCGGTACGCCGCCACCGACGCCGCGGCCGACGAACCCCAGATCACCGGAAGGCTCTCCGCCAGGTCGAGCGCGAGCAACTTGCCCGGATTGACGAACGACTCGCTGGCCGGCCGGCACCGGTGCGCCATCTCCTCCAACGCCGTGGCCACCCGTTCGAACAGGTCCGCGTCGGCCGGAAGCAGCCGCAGCGCGGCGGCCGCCACGATCAGCGGCACGGCCAGCAGCCAGACGTTGACCCTGGACTGCCCGCTCACCGGCACCGGCACGTAGAGCGCCGACGCCTGGGTGGCGATCGCCTCCAGCGGCGAGCCGGGCGCGCCCACGCCCAGCAGCGTGCACCCGCGCCGCACGGCCTGGGTGGCGACGGCCAGCGTCTCCTCGGTGTCGCCCGAGCCGGAGACGGCGATGACCAGGTCGGTGGCGCCGACCCAGCCGGGAAGCTGGTAGGAGCGCAGGGTGATGATCGGCAGCGGCGCGCCGTTGCCGACGGCCGCCGCCATGATGTCACCCGCGATGCCGGAGCCGCCCATGCCCGCGACCACGATGGCGCGCGGGCGCCCCATCTCGGCCAGGCGATCGACACGGGACTCGACGGCGGCGCGGTAGCCGGTGCGTACGTGAGCCGCCGCGGCGGCGACCGCCGGCAACATGCCCCCGGGATCGCCGTCGCTGAGATGCCGCTGGTCGTCGAGCCGCCCCGGCTCCCAGGTCACGGCTTCCTGGCCTCGTCGACCAGCAGAACGGGGATGTCATCCCGGACCGGGTAGATGAGGCCGCAACCGGTGCAGGCCAGCTCTTCGGCCTCGGTCTCGGCGCGCAGGGGCGCCTTGCACGCCGGGCAGGCCAGGATCTCCAGCAGCCAGTCGTCGATCTTCACTCTGACACCTTTCCCACAATGGCGAGGACCTCGTCCCTGATCGCCGTCATCTCGGTCTCGTCGGCCGCCTCGGCGTTCAGCCGGAGCAGCGGCTCGGTGTTGGAGGGCCGCAGGTTGAACCACCAGCCGGATCCCGTCACGGTCAGCCCGTCGAGCTCGTCGAACTCGCCCCGGCCCGCGAACGCCTCCCGCACCCGCCGCAGCGCCTCGTCCTGGTCGGCGACCGCGCTGTTGACCTCGCCGGAGGCGTGATAGCGCGAGTAGGCCGCCACCAGCTCGGACAGCGCCCGCTCCTGCTCGCCGAGCGCGGCCAGCACGTGCATCGCGGCCAGCATGCCCGAATCGGCGAACCAGAAGTCGCGGAAGTAGTAGTGGGCCGAGTGCTCGCCGCCGAACACCGCGCCCGTGCGGGCCATCTCGGCCTTGATGAACGAATGCCCCACCCGCGTCCGCACCGGAACCCCGCCGTGCTCGCGGACGATCTCGGGCACGCCGTGCGACGTGATCAGATTGTGGATGATCGTCGCGCCCGGAGCCTTGGCCAGCTCGCGCACCGCGACCAGCGCGGTCACGGCCGACGGCGAGACGGACTCTCCCCGCTCGTCGATCACCCAGCACCGGTCGGCGTCGCCGTCGAAGGCCAGCCCGAGGTCCGCGCCGCTGTCGACGACCGCCCGCTGCAGGTCGACGAGGTTCTGTGGCTCCAGCGGGTTGGCCTCGTGGTTGGGGAAATCGCCGTCCAGCTCGAAGTAGAGCGGGACCAGCTCGATCGGCAGCCCCTCGAACACGGCGGGAACGGTGTGCCCGCCCATGCCGTTGCCCGCGTCGACGACCACCTTGAGCGGCCTGACGCCCGCCAGGTCGACCAGCGTGCGCAGGTGATGGGCGTAGCCGGGAAGCAGGTCCTTCTCGATCAGCGACCCCGCCGGCGTGGCCGTCACGCCGGCCAGCTCCGCCGCGCGGTCGCGGATCTCCGTCAACCCCGTGTCGCCGCCGATCGGCACCGCGCCGGACCGGCACATCTTCATGCCGTTGTAGCGGGCGGGATTGTGGCTGGCGGTGAACATGACGCCCGGCAGCCCGAGGCTGCCGCTCGCGTAGTAGAGCAGGTCGGTGGAGCCGAGCCCGGCGTGCACCACGTCGGCCCGGCGCGAACGCGCGCCGCGGATGAAGGCCTCGGCCAGCGGCACGGACGACTCGCGCATGTCATGGGCGACCACGACCGACCCGGCGCCCGTCACCTCGACGAAGGCCGCCCCCACGGCCTCGGCGGTCTGCTCGTCGAGCTCGTCGGGAACCACCCCGCGAACGTCGTACGCTTTAAAGATCTTGGCGAAATCGCCCACTCCGCAGCTCCGCCCTTGGTCGTTTCCTCCGTTGAAACGAGCCTACCGGTCGCGGTGCTGCTGGGCCGACCTCAGAACGCGCAGGTGCCCGCGCCTGCCGACCTCGACGCCCTGGCCGACCGGCTCGCCCCCGCCGGACGGCGTGGGCCGCGCCGCCTCCCTGACCGCGTTGGCCAGCGCCTCCAGATCGTCGGAACTGGGCGAGGCGCCGTCCGTCGGCAGCCGCACCACCTCCCAGCCGCGGGGGGCGGTCAGCCGCTCGGCGTGTTCGGCGCACAGGTCATAACAATGTGGCTCCGCGTACGTCGCCAGAGGGCCGAGAACAGCGGTCGAGTCGGCGTATACGTACGTGAGCGTGAAGACGGCAGGCTGGCTGCAGGCGGTGCGGGAACAGCGGCGGACGGGGCTCACGGAGGGACCGTATCTGGTAAGAGTGCGAGGCGCCACTATCTGAGCACTCTTAACGAGCGTGTCGCCACAATTCGGACACCTGTCGCAGCCTTTCCACCGATTTCCCCGCCAGGGACCCGGTCTTCGAGCCCGAACATTCCCCGCGTTCCCGGGCAGAACAGTCCTACTGAAGAGGTGACGCCGCTCCCCGGAAGCGCCCGTACGCCCCCGTACACTTGATCCCGTGACTCACAGGCGCGGTCCCAGGCGGCGCGATCGCCACGGTCGGGGTCTCCGCGGCCCGCTCGCCCCCTCCCACGTCCCCATGGCCAAATCCCGCAGCGAGCGCTTCGACGACCTCGTGCTCGACGCGGTCGACCGGCTCAGGCCCCGGTGGGAGCGCCAGTTGTCGGCGGTGGAGTTCGCGGTGGAGGAGGTGCCGCCGCTGAGCGAGCTGGGCGACGGGCCGCAGCTGAGCTCCGACCCGATCCCGTTCGGCCGCGCCGACGCGGCCGCCGGCCCCAACCCCGCCTCGATCGTGGTCTACCGGCGTCCGCTGGAGGCACGGGCCCGCGACCGCGACACGCTGGGAGCCATGGTGCACGACACCGTCGTGGAGCAGGTGGCCACCCTGCTCGGCCTGGCCCCAGAGACCGTCGACCCGGGCTACGACGACCGCGGTTGAGGCCTGCGGGGCTTCGGCGCTCCAGGGCTCAGAGGGCTCACGAGGCTCGGAGGTTCAAGGCACCACCACGCGGGAGGTGTCGGTGAGGGGCGGAAGGAGCGTCCACATGCGGGCGGGAGACAGCGGCTGGGCCGTGAGCAGCACCCCACTCTTCAGGCGTTCCTCCACCACGCGTCCTCCGTAGACCTCCCCCGACACGGGCGTGACCACCACGGCGAAGTTCCCCTCCGCCGTGAGCTTGACGTTCTTCGTCCGCCCCGCCGGCACCTCCACGTCGAAGGCCTTGCCCTCGGGCACGGTTCGCACCCGCACCTTGCCGGGCCCGCCGAGCGCTGTGAGGACCAGGCGGGAGCCCGCGCGGTTGCCGGCCACCGCGCTGCCCAGGTCCAGTGAGGACGTGCCCGCGGTGAAGGCGACGTCGGAGCGGCCGCCGGTGCCCGTGGCGACGAGCCCGGCCACGATCGGCACGGGCGAGGTGAGGACGAGGGCGCCCGAGGAGCCGCCGAGCCCGGTGGTGACGTCGAGGGCGACCACGCCGCCGGCCGGCACGTCGAGGGTTTCGCGGCCCTTCATCGCGTACTCCGCGTCCTCGCTCACCGCCTTGAGCCGCACGACGGCGTCGGTCTCGCCGGGGGCGGCGACGAGGAGCTCCCTGCGACCGCCGCCGCCGGGAATGCCGGGGACGACCACGCGCGTCGCGGGAGGTGCGGCGGCGGGGAGCCAGTCGACGCCGCCGGTGTCGAGGGTGGTCCTGGCGGCGACGGCGACGCGGCCGAAGACGGTGGTGACGCTCACGGCCATGATGTCGGCCGAGGGGGCGAGCGTCTTGAGGTCGATCTCCGTGTGCTCGCCGGGCGCGATCTCCAGCCCGATCCCCTTGTCGCCGGAGACGAGCCCTTCCGCCGCGTGGACCTGGACGTCGGCGAGCGCGGGCGCCTTGTCGGCGTTGGTGAGACGGAGGCGTACGTCGGCGTCGGCGGGCCCGGGGCCGACCAGCCAGGTCTCCCGGCCGGGCTCGGTGCAGCGCACTCCGGCCAGCCCCCGCCCGCCGCCCTTGGTGACGCGGGTGAGGTAGCCGGCCTCGATCGCGCCGGGGCCCTTCGTCACGTACGGCTCGGCGTCCATCTTCTCCCGGTTGAGCGTGTCGGGCAGGTAGACGTTGACGTGCTCGCCCTTCGTGCCGGGGCAGACGGCGGTGACCGACTCGACGGCCACCTTCCGCGGTCCCTCGGGTGGGGGCGGCAGGGGTGCGGGCCTGGTGACGTACGCGACGCCGTACATGGCGGCGAGGGCGACGACGACCAGCGCCAGCAGGCCGAACCTGTTCTCCACGAACGCCTTCATCACGCACCCGCCAGTGCCACGGCCGGCGACTCGACTCCGTCGGGCGAGCGCCGCCCCGGCGCGGCCATGACCACCGCTGCCAGCACCAGCGCCGCTTGTGCCCACAACCATGGCGTGTGCAGGGCGCTGTCCGGCCGGGCGGGCACCCGGGTGACCGGCTCGGTCAGGCGCCACAGCCCGCCCGCGTCCGACAGGCTCATGCGCTGCAGCGACGGCTGGGAGTCGAGCCTTCTGACCAGGTCAGGGGAGACGGGGGGCGCCACCGCGACCATGGCGATGCCGTGCCGGGCGAGCGTGGCCGCGTCGCCGCCGCGCCCGCCTGCCAGGCCCTGGGCGGCCGCCCGCACCTGGGTGCGGGCGTCGGACGCGACGGGCAGCTCCGCCTCGCCGATCAGCGGGGTGCGGGCGTGCAGCACCGTGAACGCGGAGCCCTCGATCACGAGGGTGCGCTCGCCGTTCTTGGAGTAGGTCGTGGCCAGCGCGGGCAGCACGTCGGGCGCGTCGCCCACGAGCGGCCCGCGTACGCCGCCCGCCACCCAGAAACCCGCGGCCAGCAGCGGCGTGCTGAACGCGACCGCCACCACCGCCGTCGCGCCCAGCTTGCGCAGCCCGCCTCCGGCGCGCAGTCCGGCCAGCCGGTGGGCGGTCAGTCCCACGAGGACCAGCAGGCCGGTGCCCGCGAACGCCAGCGGCACCCCCGGCCAGGCCCGCGCTCCTTCGACGGTGACGCGGCTGACCAGGATGGCGGCCAGCATCCCGTACAGGGCGACGCCCCAGCCGATCGCGACGATCATGCGCTGGCGGCGCATGAGGAGTGCGGCGAGCGCGGCCGTGATCAGGCCGGCCGTCACCCAGAACGGCGGCAGCCCAGGCCCGCCCGGGCTGAGCGCGAGCAGCGACTCGGGAGCGAGCACGGGGTCGGCCAGGGCGGGATCGTGCAGCCCGGCCTCCAGGAGGATCTTGCCCGGGTCGGCCGCCAGGGTCGCCAGCCAGGGGAACAGCAGCGCCACCGGCACCGCGAGGGCGATGACCATCGAGGTCACGACGCCGCGCCGCACACCGCCGAAGGCGACCGCCGCGAGCACGCCGAGGACCGCGAAGAGCGGGTAGACCAGCGGGACGAACGCCGTGCCCACGGCGAGCAGCAGCCCGAGGCCCCAGGCGGCGCGGCGGGCGCGGCGGCGCTCGCCGGACAGCAGCACCGTGCCGAACGACGTGTAGAGGGGCAGGAGCACGAACACCACGGCCGTGCCCAGCCGCCCGGCCGCGATCGCGCCGGTCGCGACGGGCAGCAGCGCGTACGTCCCCGCAGCCCAGGCCCGTGCGGGCACCGCCGGGATGATGTGCCGGGTGGCCAGGTACGCCGAGGCGCCGGCCAGCGGCACCGAGCCGAGCAGCAGCACCGAGACGGCCAGCCACGTCTTGCCGAGCGCGAGCGTGGACAGGGCGGCGAGCACGGCGACGTACGGGGGCGCCCAGGCGTCCGAGCCGAGCCCGACGTCGTGGAAGCCCTCGGTGTAGAACGCCCACAGGTCGCTCGCGCCGCCCGTGACCGGGACCAGCGCGCCGCCGCCAAGCCGCTCGCCGCCGAGCAGGGAACGCTCGGCGACCAGCGAGACGGCGGTCAGCGCGAGCAGGAGGACGACGCCGGGGCGGCTGAGGAAACGTTTGACCGCGCCGGTGTCGGGCGGCGGGATCTCGTCGTCCTCCTCCGCGGACGAGTGGTGGTGGCGGCCGGCGGAGTCGACGGGGGCCTCGCCGGCGAGGAAACTCTGGATCATGTCGGTGAGCCGCCGCCAGGGCGCTCCTCGAGGGGTCATCAACCGCTTTATGCGGATATATCCCTTTTTGCGGCCGTTACGGCGGGCACGGCGCGCCCTGAGCAGCCGGAACGGGTGCACCAGGATCGACCCCATGGCCACCATCTCGTCCAGCGCGTTCGCGGGCTGCTTGCTGACGATGAACAGCAGCGTGCGGAAGGCCGAGCCGACCACGTTCCGCAGCAGCGCCCAGAGCATCGCGCCGAACGGCAGGTTGGCCATCACTACGAAGATGGCGTTACGCCTGTCCAGCCTGCGCGGATGGTCCCCGCTGACCGTGATGCGCCGCCGCCTGCGCGCCGCCGCCTCGGCGTGCCAGGCCACGGCGGAGGTGACGTTCAGCACCCTGTGCCCGGCGTTGCGCACCCGCCAGCACAGGTCGAGATCGTCGCGGAACAGCGGGAAGAACGGGTCGAGCCCGCCCACCTGCTCCCACACGTCGCGGCGGATCAGCATCCCGGCCGTGGACACCGCCAGCACGTCGTGCGTCCCGTCGTGCTGCCCCTGGTCGAACTCTCGTGGTTCGAGCCCGGTGTCCCTGCGCCCGGTGCGCCCCACCGTCACGCCCACTTCGAGCAGCAGCCTGCGGTCGAGCCAGTCGCGCAGCTTCGGGCCGAGCACGGCCGCCTTGGGATGCTGCTCCGCGGCGGCGAGCAGCGCCTCGAGCGCCCGCCGGTCGGGGGCGCAGTCGTCGTGGAGCAGCCAGATCCACTCATCGGGACCCGCGGAGGGCAACCTCTCCAGCGCCGCCGCCACGGACTCGCCGAAACCGGTGGAACGGGGCAGGGAGATCAGGTTGCCGCGGCCGAGCGTCCGGGCGAGCAGGTCGACGGAGCCGTCCCTGCTGCCGTTGTCGACGCCCGCCACGCGGTCGGGTCTGCGGCTCTGGCCGGCCAGAGCCCGCAGCGTCTCCCCAAGCCAGCGCCCGCCGTCGTGAGCGACGACGATCGCGGTGACGTAGGGACGTGCCATGGGCGGGTGACTCCTGGGAGTTGATCAGGCGGGCCCACCTTACCGGCGAACCCCTCCAGGAGATGCGAAAAAGGGCCACACGGCAGCCCGCGTGACCCCCTCGCCCATATCTCTCAAACGGCCTGGCGTTTGATCCGTCTGCGCTCCCGCTCGGACAGCCCACCCCAGATGCCGAACCGCTCATCGTGCTCGAGTGCGTATTCCAGGCACTCGGCACGGACCTCGCACGATCGGCAGACCTTCTTGGCCTCTCGGGTGGAGCCGCCCTTCTCCGGGAAGAACGCCTCCGGATCAGTCTGCGCGCACAATGCGCGCTCCTGCCATCCGAGTTCTTCAGCGTCAAGCTGATCCTGTGCGATGACCGGATCGGTCACTGCACACCTCCCTGCCGCCCGCCCGCAATGGAGCCCCCCATGGACGCCTTCCTTACTACCCACCCACTGGAAGGCGTAACAACATGGTTGTAATTACACGCGCGTGCCGCACGTGGCGTCAAGCGGCATGCAGGTATCCGGGGAAAGACCAGACCTCGCCCCGGTGTGCTTGGCATGTGATGTTCGCACCCGGCCGACACCCATGTGTGCGCGGCGTCAGCCAGGCTTGTTCAACGCTGTCAGCGGTCCGAACCGTACCAGGGCGGGATAGACGGCCGCCCGTGGCCCACCTTCTCTCTAGCCGTTCATTGCCGGTCCGTTACCTGCGTGGCTCATTGGGGGTGTATATGGCTGTCGGGTCGATCGGGTCGTCCCCAGGACGGCGCTGGTCGCCGCCGAAGGGGTCCGGCCCGAACGACGGGTCGAGCCGCATCGTCGCGTCCCCGGCCGGGACCTGGTGAGAGGGCTGGTACTGGCCCTGCTGCGGCTCGTACCCGCCGCCCTGCTGCTGAGAGGGCTGCTGAGAGGGCTGCTGATGGGGCTGCTGATGGGGCTGCTGGGGGTGGCCGAACGGATCGTCGTACGGCCGGGGCGGCTGGCCCGTGTAGTCGGGCACGCGCAGCTCGGGCTGGGTGCCCGGCAAGGAGTGCTGGTAGGTGTCCGCCTGCTGGTAGGCGTCCATGAGCTGCTGCGAACGGGGGTCGACGGGCGGCTCCTGGTACGCCTGGGGGGTGGCGTACTCCTGGCCGGAGAATCCCGTGAACGGCTGGCCGCCCTGCTGCTGGTCCGCCTGCTGCGGGTCGAACGCGCTCTGGCCGAAGTACGGCTGCTGGCCGTCAGCCGCGGGATGCGGGACGTTCGGGCTGGTGTCACCCGGAGGGTAGGCCTGCTCGGCGGGGGCGAAGGCGCTGGGGGCGGCGTCCGGCGGCGCGTAGGGGTTCTGCTGATCGGCGGGTGGGGCGTAGGGGTTCTGCTGGTCCGGGGACGGAGCGTAGGGGTTCTGCTGGTCGGCCGGGGGGGCGTACGGGTTCTGGCTGGGCTGGTTGTGGATGTTGGGCTGGCTGTCCGCGGGGACGTACGGGGCCGGCTGGTACTCGGCGGGCGGAGCGGCGTACTCCTGGCCCGCGGGGGCCGTGTCGGCGGGGGTGTAGGCCGACTGGCCGAAGCTCTGCGGCGCGAAGGCCTGGTCCGGCTGCTGCTGGTCCGAAGGGGCGGCGGGCAGCGCGCCCCTGATCTGTGGCTGGGGCTGGGCCTGCTGGGGGTCAGGGCCGTACTGCTGGTTGTCGGCCGGGGGCGCGTAGCCGGGCTGCTCGGGCTGGCCGCCGTGGCCGGGCTGCTGGCCGTAGCCGGGCTGCTGACCGGATGGAGGCTGCTGGCCGTAACCGGGCAGCTGACCCGACGGGGACTGCGGGCCGTAGCCAGGCTGACCGGACGGCGGTTGCTGGCCGAAACCGGGCTGCTGACCCGACGGGGGTTGCGGGCCGTAACCAGGCTGACCGGACGGAGGCTGCTGACCGTAGCCGGACTCCGGCTGGCCGTACGCGCCGGAGGGCTGCTCCTGGCCATAACCGGGCTGCTGGCCGAACGCGGCCGGCTGCCCCTGCTGCCCGAAACCGGGCTGACCGGGCTGACCGGGCTGACCGGGCTGACCGGGGCCAGGCTGGCCGGGCTGGCCGTAGCCGGGGGCGGGCTGCTGCTGGCCGTAGTAAGGGGGCTGCTGGCCGAACTGGGGCTGGTGGTAGACCTGCGCGGCGGGACGGTCGGGGACGACCTGCGGGAGCAGGTAGACGAGCGCGATGGCGGTCAGCGCGAGCGCGGGCGCGCCCAGCAGCACGAGCTCGAACGCGGACCGGGCGCCGTCGCCGGTGAACACGCCGAGGACGAGCGAGAGCATGCCGCCCACCGCGGCCATCGCCAGCCCGGCCACCGCGGCGTACGCGACGGGCTTGGCCTTGGGCGACGGCTCGCCGACCTTGGTGAGGAGCAGCACGGACCCCACGAACAACGCCACCACGTACGGGCTCGTCATGTCCAGGGTGTTCCAGGAAGCACGTTCCATGATGGTCGTGTCGGGATCCCCGACCAGGACACGACCGAACCTCACCAGGACGTACATCAGTCCTAGGACGACCATGGCCCACGCGGCCGGCTCCCTCAGCCGGGCGACGTCAAATTTGCTCACAACTACCCCCATCGGACCCTTTAGCCCGAAGGGAGTTTGCCACATCACTGACGGGGCTCGCGGGCGTCCCAGAAACCTCTTCCATCCCAATTCTACAAATATCACCATGTACAGGGGTTTCGGCACGGCCAAACCCGGTCCCGGGGCGGGCCTGTCAGAGCCCGGTGGAAGACTGGGCCACATGCACATCGTGTCCCTCGCCGGAGGCATCGGCGGCGCCCGTTTCCTGCGCGGCCTGCGCGCCACCGAGCCAGACGCCTCGATCACCGTCATCGGCAACACGGGTGACGACATCACCCTGTTCGGCCTGCGGGTCTGCCCCGACCTCGACACTGTGATGTACACCCTGGGCGGCGGCATCGACGAGGAACAGGGCTGGGGCCGGGCCAAGGAGACCCACGTCGTCAAGGAGGAGCTGGCCGCCTACGGCGTCGAGCCGCAGTGGTTCGGGCTGGGCGACCGCGACTTCGCCACCCACATCGTGCGCTCGCAGATGCTGGAGGCGGGCTATCCGCTCTCGCAGATCACGCAGGCGCTGTGCACGCGCTGGCAGCCCGGCGTGCGCCTGCTGCCGATGACCGACGACCGCTGCGAGACCCACGTCGTGATCGAGGACGACCGCGGCAAGCGCGCCGTGCACTTCCAGGAGTGGTGGGTACGCCTGCGCGCCTCGGTGCCCGCCGAGTCGTTCGCGCTGGTGGGGGCCGACACCGCGAAGCCCGCGCCCGGCGTGCTGGAGGCCGTCGAGCAGGCCGACGTGGTCATCCTGCCGCCGTCCAACCCCGTGGTGAGCATCGGCACGATCCTGCAGGTCCCAGGCATCCGCGAGGCCCTGCTCCCCAAGACCGTGGTCGGCGTCTCGCCGATCATCGGCGGCGCGCCGGTCAGGGGCATGGCCGACGCCTGCCTGACGGCCATCGGGGTGGAGACGACCGCGCAGGCCGTCCTGGAGCTGTACGGCTCCGATCTCGTCGACGGCTGGCTGGTGGCGGAGGAGGATCACGCGGTCGCCCTCGACGGCGTCAGGGTGGTCGCCAGGCCGATCCTCATGCACGACACCGACGCCGCCGCCGGCATCGCCCGCACCGCACTCGACCTCGCCCTGGAGCTCGCCCGATGACCGCGTCCCAGTCCTCGTCGCCCGCGACCGCCTCCCACCAGCCGGCGACTCCCGACCCCGCGCGGCGGATCGAGGTGATCGCGGTCACGGGCATCGGCGAGGTGCGGCCGGGCGACGACGTGGCGGCCCTGCTCAAGGACGCCGGGCTGCGTGACGGCGACATCGTGGTCGTCACCTCGAAGATCGTGAGCAAGGCGGAGGGCAGGGTGCGGCAGGCGCCCGACCGCGCCCAGGCGATCGAGGACGAGACCGAGCGCGTGGTGGCCCGGCGCGGCGACACCGTGATCTCGCAGACCCGCCACGGCTTCGTCATGGCCGCCGCCGGCGTCGACGCCTCCAACACCGAGCCCGGCACCGTGCTGCTCCTGCCCGCCGATCCCGACGCGTCGGCCAGGCGCATCAGGGCCGGCCTGAGCGAGCGCGCCGGGGTGATCGTCTCCGACACGTTCGGCCGGCCGTGGCGCAACGGCCTCACCGACGTGGCCATCGGGGCGGCGGGCCTGCGACCGCTCGACGACTTCCGGGGCGCGTCCGACGGCTACGGCAACGAGCTCAGCGCGACGGTCACGGCGCTGGCCGACGAGATCGCGGGCGCGGCCGAGCTGGTCAAGGGCAAGCTCGACGGGGTTCCCGTGGCGATCGTGCGCGGGCTGTCCCACCTGGTCACCGACGACGACGGGCCGGGCGTCAGGCCTCTCGTGCGGGCGGCCGACGAAGACCTGTTCCGCTACGGGTCGCGTGACGTGGTGTTCGCCCGCAGGACGATCAGGGAGTTCGCCGACCGGCCCGTCGACCCCGCGGCCGTGCGCAGGGCGGTGGCGGCGGGCATCGCGGCACCGGCGCCGCACCACACGACCCCGTGGAGGTTCGTGCTGGTCGAGTCGCCCGAGACGAGGACGAAACTGCTCGACGCGATGCGCGAGGCGTGGATCCGTGATCTGCGCGGCGACGGGTTCACCGAGCAGTCGATCGCCAAGCGGATCAAGCGTGGCGACGTGCTGCGCAACGCGCCCTATCTGGTGGTGCCGTGCCTGGTGATGGAGGGCTCCCATACTTACCGCGACGAGCGGCGCAACGCCTCAGAGCGGGAGATGTTCGTCGTGGCGACGGGCGCCGGGGTGGAGAACTTCCTGATCCAGCTCGCCGTCGAGGGGCTCGGGTCGGCGTGGGTGTCGTCCACGATGTTCTGCCGGCCGGTCGTGCGCGAGGTGCTCGGCCTGCCCGGGTCGTGGGATCCGATGGGCTGCGTGGCCGTCGGGCACGCGGCCGCGCCGCCGCGCGAGCGGGCGCCGCGCGACCCTGACGATTTCATCGTCACGCGTTGACCGGGTGACGGAACTCCAGTCAGCCGGGCATTTACCGTTAGGAAAGTTTCCTTTACATTCGGCTCATCCCCACGGCGTGAAGGGGGCGTCCCGCGCCCCCTTCACGCGGCCCTCAGGTCGTCGGCTTGCAGGTGGGGTGGCAGAGCCGGCGGGCGAGGGCGGCGAGGAAGACGTCGATGATCTCCTCCGGCTCCTTCGCCGCGTGCAGCGAGCCGTTCGTGGCGGCCGCGATCTGCGACAGGCTCGGCCGGTCCACGTCCTTGCCGAACGCGATGATGATGATCTGGACGGGCCGGTCCGGGTTCCACCCGTCCCGCAAGGCCTCGAGAAGCCCCGCGAGGTCGGTGCCCTGGCCGTCGTCGCGGCCACCGGTGATCACCAGGAGCGCGTTGTTCATGTCGTCGTGGTAGTCGCCGGTGACCTTGCGGAAGCCGCTCAGTATCGAGTCGTAGAGCGAGCTCTTCGTCTTCGGGTGGGCGGTCATCGTGCTGGTCAGCTCGTCCAGCCGGCTGCGCCGGATCACCTGCCCCGACTCGGGTTCGTTGATCGGCCCGAGCGTGACCCGCTCCCGGTAACCCTTGATGCCGCCGAGCCGGTCGGCGAACTCCCAGAAACCCATGTGCGTGGAGTCGGGGAACAACCGCAGCCCGATCTTGGCCGCGTCCAGCGCCACCCTGATCTTGGTCTTGCCGTTCAGCTTCTCCGCCATGTGCTTGGAGGCGTCGGTCAGCACCAGGATGTTCGTCGGCGGGGCCAGTCTGCTCCAGGCGGCCAGCGCCGCGTCGATGTCCTGCGGCGACACCGACGGCCTCGTCCTCGGAGCGGCCGAGGGGATCTGCGGCCCGGGAGAGATCGGCCCCTGCCGCCCGTCTCCCGACCTGAACCCGGCCCGCCGTACGATCTCCTGGGCCTGCGGCCCCTCCAGCCAGCCGGCGAAGGCCGCGGACGCCTCCGCGACCGCCGGGTCGGTGGCGGTGACCACGTACGGATAGTCGAGGTTGATCGTGCCCTCGCGCGGGTGCAGCGCCACCACCGGGTCGTCCGACGGGCGCAAATTGTGTTGCCACACCGACTGCTCGGGGACGATCACGACCGGTCGTTTCCAGAGCGCGCGGTCGTCGACCGCGTCCAGCATGCTGCGGTAGTCGGGGGCCGAGCCGGCCTGCGCCCACCGTACGAACGCGGTCAGCGCCTTGTCGGCCTCCGGGCCCGTGCCGACGACGTCCCTGGCGGCGGCCACCGTGGCGATGCCCGCCCCGGCGAGGGACGGGTCGGGCACGCGGACGATGTCGGGCTCGTCCTCGGTGGGTGTCAGCCGCCCGCGCGCGGTCGAGGGGAAGACCATCCGCCAGTTCATCTCGGTCTTGCCGACGGAGAAGCGCTCGGCCAGCGACTGGCGGGTCGCGAACACGAGCGGCGACGTGGCCACCACGCTCTCGCCCGCGGGCAGCGCGCTCGCCCCTTGCTGGCGGGCCAGCCTGATCCACGCGGAGGAGTCGGCGATCCAGCCGTCGGGCCGCTCGCGCAGCACGCCCGCCCGGTCGCCGATCAGCGTGCGCAGGACGGTGGCCGGCGGGTGCTCGGTCACCTGGACCAGCACGCACCGGCCGCCGACCGCCGTCTTCGTCTCGTTGAACCGTCCCGCGGCCTCCATCGCCGCGGGGGCCACGTCGACGGCTGCCGCCACGCTCACCAGAACAGGCTCTCGTGCGCTGCACAGCACGCCCCCGCCGCCGAGCACCGCGACGGCGCCCGCCGCGACGATCGCCACGGCCGTGAGCGTCGCCAGCATCCCCCGCCGGAACGCCTTCCTGCGCCGACGCTCAGGGGGCAGCGCGGCACGGTGCCGACCCAACCGCACGGTGAACCTCTCTCCGGGGAGTGACGATTCTTCCAGCACCTCCCGTGGCGGGCGCAAGCCTTGTTAGAACATGTTATAGCTAGGCGATCGGGAGGGACCTCCTGACGCTCTGGCACACGCCGTCACTCGCCTGCGAGGCCCGCAGCCGCTCCGCCGCCGGAGTCGCGTACTCCGTGGTGCGCTGCCTGGCCGGGCGGCCCGTGGCCTCGACCATCTCCCGCAGCTCGCTGATGGTCTTGTAGGAGCCGTTCTCCGAGCCGGCCATCCGGCTGATGGTCTCCTCCATGAGCGTGCCGCCGAGGTCGTTCACGCCGCCCTGGAGCACCTGGCGGCACAGGTCGTCGCGGAGCTTGACCCAGGAGCACTGAATGTTCCTGATCGCGCCGTGCAGGAGGATCCTGGCCAGGGCGTGCACGGCCCTGTTCTCCTGCGCCGTGGGGCCCGGCCTGGCCAGGCCGGCCAGGTAGATGGGGGCGCTGGTGTGCACGAACGGCAGCAACACGAACTCCGAGAACCCGCCGGTCCTCTCCTGGAGCCGCCGGATCAGCTTGATGTGCCTGACCCAGTGCAGGTGGTTGTCGACGTGCCCGTACATCATGGTGGACGTCGTGGGGATGCCCACGTCGTGGGCCGTGGTGATCACCTCGACCCATTCGGCGGCCGGCAGCTTGCCCTTGGTCAGCACCCACCGCACGTCGTCGTCGAGGATCTCGGCCGCCGTCCCGGGCAGCGAGTCGACGCCCGCCTCCTTGGCCGCCTCCAGCCAGGCGCGGACGGACATGTTCGTCCGGCTCGCGCCGTTGATGACCTCCATCGGGGAGAACGCGTGCACGTGCATGCCCGGCGTCCTGGCCTTCACCGCCCTCGCGATGTCGAAGTACGCCGTGCCGGGCAGGTCGGGGTGGATGCCTCCCTGCATGCACACCTCGGTCGCCCCCGCCTCCCACGCCTCCTGCGCCCGGTCGGCCACCTGGTCGAGGCTCAGCGTGTACGCGTCGGCGTCGGTCCTGCGCTGGGCGAACGCGCAGAAGCGGCAGCCGGTGTAACACACGTTCGTGAAGTTGATGTTCCTGTTGACGACGTAGGTCACGTCATCCCCGACCGTCTCCCTGCGCAGCCCGTCGGCGATCGCGGCCAGCTCGTCCAGCGCCTCGCCCTCCGCCCCTAGCAGCGCGACCGCCTCGGCGTCCGTCAGGCCCGAGGGATCCGCCTCGGCCCGCCTGAGCGCCGCCCGCACCTCGCCGGGCGTCGCGCCCCCGCCCCTGGCCGGCGTGGCGGGCTCCGGGGCGAGGCGGTCGCGGAGTGCGGTCCAGTCGCCGTAGACGTGGTCGAAGTCGTCGCGCCGGTCGCTGGTCCGCCCGGTCGTGTCGACCTCGACGTGCAGATCGACCCGGCCCGACGCGGTGAACCCCCCGTCGGGCTCCTGCCAGGGCAGCCCGCGCGGGACGGCGTCCTGCCTGGCCAGGCCCGTGGCCGGGTCCGCCAGGGCGGCCACGTGCCCGAGCAGCCGCGGGTCGAGCCAGGGCTCCCCCGCCAGCACGTACTCGGGATAGATCGTCAGCCGCTCCCGCAGCAGGAAGCCCTCCTCGGCGGTGCGGGCCGCGAGGTCGTCGATCTGCGGCCAGGGCCGCTCCGGGTTCACGTGGTCGGGCGTGAGCGGCGACACCCCGCCCCAGTCGTCGATGCCCGCCCGGATCATGAGCGCGTACTCGGCGTCCACCAGGTTCGGCGGCGCCTGGAGGCGGACGCGGGGCCCGAGGACGAGGCGGGCGACGGCGATGGTGGCCGCCAGCTCCTGCAAGTCGGCGTCGGGCAGCCCGCGCATGGCGGTGTCCGGCTTGGCGCGGAAGTTCTGGACGATGACCTCCTGGATGCCGCCGTACTCGCGGGCCACCCGCCGGATCGCGAAGATCGACTCCGCCCGGTCCTCCACCGTCTCGCCGATGCCGATGAGGATCCCGGTCGTGAAGGGCACGCCGCTGCGGCCGGCGTCCTCCAGCACCCGCAGCCGCACGGCCGGGTCCTTGTCCGGCGAACCGTGGTGGGGCTGCCCCTTCTCCTCGAACAACCGCCGCGACGTCGTCTCCAGCATCATCCCCATGGACGGCGCGACGGGCTTGAGCCGCTGCAGGTCGCGCCAGCTCAGCACCCCCGGGTTGAGATGCGGCAGCAACCCGGTCTCCTCCAGCACCCTGATCGCCATGGCCCGCACGTAGGACAGCGTGTCGTCGTAGCCGTGCGCGTCGAGCCACTCGCGGGCCTGGCGCCAGCGGTCCTCCGGCCGGTCGCCCAGCGTGAACAGCGCCTCCTTGCACCCCATCGCCGCCCCCTGCCGGGCGATCTCCAGCACCTCGTCGGGGCTCAGGAACGGCGACTCCAGCTTGTGCGGCGCGGTCGCGAACGTGCAGTAACCACACCGGTCCCGGCAGAGCCGGGTCAGCGGGACGAACACCTTCCTGCTGTAGGTGATGACGCCCTCGCGGCCGGCGGCCGTCAACCCGGCGTCGCGTACGCGGGAGGCGTGGTCGAGCAGGGCGTCAAGGCGCTCACCCCGGGCGTGCAGCAGGATGGTCGCCTCGGCGACGTCGATGGCCTTGCCATCGCGGGCGCGGGCGAGAGCACGGCGGAGCGCGGAATCGCTGACGAGACTCATAAGGGCACAGTACGTCGGGCTGAGTTCGCCGCTCGCACCCAGGGCGGCTCAGAACGCCCGGTAGTCGCGCGCGGGCATCCGCGGCCCGCGGGCGGGCGGGCGCAGCCCGGTCAGCCAGACCAGCACCGAGGCGCGGTGCCGATGCCCTTCGTACGGCTCCAGCAGCCGCAACATCCCCTGATCGTCGGTCTTCTCCCCCGTCAGCGCGTAGCCCACGAGCTTGGCCAGATGGAAGTCGCCCACGCTCACCGCGTCGGGGTCGCCGAACGCGCGCTGGCGCACCTCGGCCGAGGTCCACACCCCGATCCCCGGCAGCGCCCGCAGCAGCCGGTCGAGCTCTTCCGTGGTGGCGGCGGCCTCCAGCTTGGCGGCGTGCCAGGCGGCGTTCGCGATGGTCCTGGCGCGCACGGCCTCGGCGCCCGCGCGGTGCCAGTGCCAGCTCGGGATCTGCCGCCACACCGCGGTCTCCGGCACGACCCGCATCCCTTCGGGAGCGGGCCCCGGCGCGGGCTCGCCGTAGCGGGTGAGCAGCCAGCGCCAGGCCCGCCACGCCTCCTGCCCGACGACCTTCTGTTCCAGCACGGCGGGGACGAGCGCCTCCATGACGCGGCCGGTCCTGCCGATCCGCAACCCTGGATTTCTGCGTACGGCCTCCGCCAGGACCTCGTGCCTGACGCTGAAGCCCGCAACGTCGTCGTCAGCCCCCAGCAGCGCCGGCAGCGTCTCCAGCGCCCACTGCGCGCCCGGCCCCCACGCCCGCCCGTGCACGGACCCGCCCTCGACGCTCACCCGCAGCGTGCAGGGCCCGTCGGGGGTCCTGGACGTGCGCCACACGACGCCGTCACGGCCGCGGCGCCAGGTGGGGTCGCCACCACCACGCCGGTGCGGCTGCAGGGCCAGCCCCACGTCAAGCGGCCCGCCGGGCTCCCACCTGCGCTCCTTCACCCTTACAGTGTGCCGCGAGCGTGCGGCGTCTCAGACGTCGCTGGAATAGCGCACCGCGCGTTCGGGCAGCGCGATGTCGGGCCAGACCCGTACGCCGTGCTGCAGCTCGTTGCCCGGCCCCACGACGGCCCGGTCGCCGATCACCGCGTCGTGCACCGCCGCGCCCGCGCAGACCCGCGCCCCCGTGCCCACCACGGAGTCGGTCACGACGGCGCCGGGCTCGATGACGCAGTCGTCGAGCAGCACCGAGCCGGCGACCGAGGCTCCGGCGCCCACCACGACCCGCGCGCCCACGGCCGTGCCGCCCTGCACCTTGGCCTCGGCCGAGACCCGCGCCCCGGCGAGCGCCAGGTATTCGCCGGTGGCCCCGGGCAGCGCGGGCGAGGCGAGCCGGCCCAGCACCAGGTCGCGCGACCCGCGGACGAACGCGGCGGGGGTGCCGACGTCGAGCCAGTAGCTGCGGTCGGCGTAGCCCAGCACGAGCTCCCCCGACTCGATCAGCCCGGGGAACGTCTCCCGCTCCACCGACACGACCTCGTCGCGCGGGATCGAGTCGATCACCGACCGGGTGAAGACGTAGCAGCCGGCGTTGATGCGGTTGGTCACGGGGTTGGGGGTCTTCTCCAGGAACGCGGTCACCCGCCCGGAATCGTCGGTCGGCACGCATCCGAATCGGGTGGGATCGTCCACTTCTGTCAAATGGAGCGTTACAGCGGCCCGTCGTGCGAGGTGTGTGCGCACCTGATCGCCGATGTCGTGCCCGGACAGGATGTCGCCGTTGAGGATGAGCACGGGGTCGGAGGGGCCCGAGGTGAGCGCCTCCGCGGCGTTGCGGATCGCGCCGCCCGTGCCGAGGGGTGACTCCTCCGTCATGTATTCCAGCGAGAGCCCGAACGCCGACCCGTCGCCGAAGGCGGGCTCGAACATCGCCGCCTTGTAGGACGTCGCGAACACGATCCGGCGCACGCCGAACGATCGCGCCCGGGCGAGTTGGTGGGCCAGGAACGGCACCCCGGCGGTCGGAAGCAGCGGCTTCGGCGTGCCCAGTGTCAGCGGACGCAGGCGCGTGCCCTGCCCCCCGACCAGGAGGATCGCCTCGAGGTCCGGCAAAGAGCTCTCCATCACTCCGTGAGGTTACCGAACTATTCGATCGCGCGTTGATAGGAGCTGAGATGCGCCTCGGCCGAGGCGTCCCAGGTGAATTCGCGGGCGCGGGCCAGCCCTGCCTCCCTCAGGTGCCGCCTGCGCTCGGGCGCGGCGAGCAACTGTCCGAGCGCCGCTCCTATGCTGCCGGCGTCGGGCTCGGTGTAGGCGACCGCGTCGCCGCCCACCTCGGGCAGCGACGAGCGCTGGGTGGTCAGCACGGGCGCGCCGCAGGCCATGGCCTCCAGCACCGGCAGCCCGAAGCCCTCTCCCCGCGAGGGGAAGGCCACCACGAGCGCCCCGCCCAGGAACCCCGGCAGATCGGAGGCGCCCAGGTAGCCGGGCCGTACGACCTTCACGGTGGCCTCGACCTCGCGGCAGGCGGCGTCCACCTCGTCGTCGTGCACGCCGCCGCCGAGCACCAGCGCGGGTGGCCGCTCCAGCGTCGCGACGGCGGCGGCGAAGCCGCGGATCAGGTTCGGAACGTTCTTACGGGGGTCGAGCGCGCCCAGGAACGCCACGTAGGGCTGGCCGTGCAGCCCGCAACGCATGGCCGCCCGGCGGATCTCCTCCTCCGACGGCGAATGGAACTGCGCCAGGTCGACGCCGTGGTAGGCGACGTCGATGCGGGTGGGGTCGGCGGCGAGCACGCGCACCAGCTCGTCCCTGGTCGCTTTCGACGGCACGATGATCCGCCGGGCGCGTCGCACGGCCGTACGGGTGGCGGAGCGGAAGAACGACGCCCGCGGGCGGTGCCGGTCAGGCTCGGTGAACCAGGTGGCGTCGTGCACCGTCACGACCGTCGGCAACCCTGAGCCGAGCGGGATGGAGTAGTAGGGGGCGTGGATCACGTCCGCGCCCGCCTGGCGGGCCAGCAGCGGCAGGCCCGTCTGCTCCCAGGCGAGCCTGGCCGCCCTGTTGGTGATCGCGACGGGCCCGGCGATGACCTGCGCCGAGGGCGCGAGGCGCCGGTATCGCTCAGCCTCGGACCGCTGGCAGACCACCGCCAGGTCCGCGCCGGCCCGGTGGAGCCCGGCCACCAGCCCGTCCACGTATCTGATCAACGCGCCGCGGTCCGCGGGGACCGCCGCCGCGTCAACGAGCACTCGAGGCATACGAAGATCTTCTCCCCTCAAGATCCACGCGGGACCCGGCAGGTCCCCCTCTGGACTTCAGCCTATGGCCAGCGTCCCCTAAATCGTGGTCCAAATCACACCTTGTCGCGACGTGCGGCGATTCCCGCCAGCCCGGCGCAGATCAGGTCCCCCAGGATGATGACGACGCGCGACGTGAGCGCCACCGCGATCGCGGGACCCGCGGCCAGATGAGGGGCCAGCACCCCGACCATGGCGACCTCCCGCACCCCCGCGCCGGCCGGCACGACGAAGGTCAGGATGCCCAGGCACCAGGACAGCGCGAACGCGCCGATGGCGAAGAGCGGCCCGCCCTGGGGGGCGATGAAGAAGAAGTGCACGCCGTACGCGGTCCAGCCGGCCAGCGCCCAGCCGAGCGCGGCGAGCATGCCGCGGCGGGTGAGCGGGCGTTCGAGCGGCTCGCGCCTGAGCCGGCGCAGGGCGTAGCCGATCACGCCGTTGACGACCTTGGGTTCGAGCAGGACCAGCAGCAAGGGGAGGAACAGCAGCAGCCAGCCGTAGCGGTCCCAGCCGAGCGTGACCAGCGTGACGAGCAGGCCGGTGGCCAGCTGGATCGGCATCATCAGGAAGAACGCCGCCGCGCTGCGCGAGCGCGGCACGCCGAGGTCGCGGCCCATCTCCATCTGCGCCAGCACGGGCCAGATCGCTCCGGGGATGTACTTGCCGAGCTGGCCGACGAAGAAGACCTTGGCCGCCGCTCTGAGCGGCAGCGGGGAGCCGAGGTCGGACAGCAGGGTGCGCCAGATGAGCATGGCGGCGAGCAGCGCGGCGACCACCGCGACCAGCGACCCGGCCAGCGCGGGCCACGTCAGGCCGGCGAATCCGGCCACCACGTCGTCCCACTGCCCGGCCACGGCCCATCCGCCGAACCCGAGCGCGATCAGCAGGAACGCGTACCTGATCGCGGTCCGTGCCACGGACCGCCTCGGGCGGGCCGCCTCCTCGCCCGCGCCGGCCGAGCCATCGTTCACGCCGGTCGCGCCCGCGTGCGGACCGCCCTCACCCAAGCCACCCGTGCCCGGTCCGGTCGCGCCCGATCCGCCCGTGCTCACAGCGGGCGGACCGGCTCGGGCGGCTGCGGCAGCGCGGCGCCCGCGGGCCGCCGCGGCCTCTTGGTCGCCACCCACAGGTAGGTCGGCACGACCGGCAGCAGCAGGCGCAGCACCCCGCGCGGCGTCCTGGACAACACCGCCTTCACGACCCTGCCCAGCGCCCCCGGGAACAGCTCGGACCCGGCGAACCGGGTGGGTGTGGCCAGCACGGGGAACGTGTAGTCCCACACGTGGAAGGCGCGCAACATCCTGCGCAGCCCGCGCCGGGTGCGGAAACGTTCGTAGTAGTGGTCGGCCCGGCCGAACGCCCGCACGTAGCGGTCGGCGGCCGCCGGCGGGAGGTAGGACAGGAACGGCAGCTTGTAGTGGGGCTCCATGACGCCGAGCCGGTTGCCGAGCCCGAGATAGAGCACCCCGTCGTCCGACAACACCCGGTGCATCTCGGCCACCACCGCGTCGGGATCGACCACGTGCTCGTAGATATGGTTGAACACCAGCACGTCGACCGACCCGTCGGGGAACGGCAGCGCCGTGCCGTCGCCGCACACGAACGCCACCCGCTCGCCGAACCGGTCGGCCGCCCTGCGCAGGCCCGGCACGTCGATGTCGATGCCCATGGTGTGCTTGGCCCCGGCCTGCGCGAGCTCGTCGGCGATGAACCCGGCCGAGCAGCCGACGTCGCCCACGGTCAGCCCGCCCAGCGGCCCGTGGAAGTGCTCCAGCACCGCGATGATCTTCGCGGCCTTCCGCCTCCGCTTCTCCTCGTCGAGCATGGCGGACTGGAATTCGCTGTATTCGAGCTGCGCGACCCGTTGCTTCACCACGGTGGCCACAGTACCGACCGCGACGCCAATCCGATGTCAAGCCGCTTCGGTACGGTGGCCGACCTGGCTCAAAGCCGACGAACGGGGGCGAAGTGACGTTCTTCGACAAGGTGCCGGTTTCCACTCCCCCTTCAAGCCGAGGTCCACTTCGTCGGCACCCGCCAGTTCGCGGACTTCAAGTGGGGCACGCACCGGCGGTGCTCGCCGCGCTGGTCGTGCTCGCGGCGATGGTCTGGCTCGTCTGGGGAAGGAACGCGTAGCCTGGCCCAATGCTCCGCCGCCTGCTGCGCGTCGTCCTCGCCCTGGTCGCGCTCGGTTTCCTCGGTTACGGCCTGGCTGCGAACTGGGCGGAGACCACCGCCGCCGTGGCCGCCATGTCGCCGTGGGCGGTCCTGGGGGCGTTCGCCGCGGTGCTGCTCGGCCAGTTCTTCATGCTCGTGGCCTGGCGCGAGATCCTGGCGGGGCTCGGCACGCGGGTTCCGCTGCGGGTGGCCGGACGGATCATGTTCGTGGGCCAGCTCGGGAAATACATCCCGGGCGCGGTGTGGGCGTACGCCGCGATGATGGAGCTCGGCCGTGACCACGGCAGCCCGCCGCGGCGCACGTTCGCGACGATCTCGCTGGGCCTGGTGATCAACATCGGCGTCGCGATCTCGATCGCCGCCGCCACGCTGGGCTCGCAGGAGGTGGTGCGGCAGGCCTGGTATCTCGTGCTGCTCGTGCCGCTGATCATCGTCTGCCTGCATCCCAAGGTGCTCACCTGGGGCCTCAACCTCGCGCTGCGCGTCGCCCGCAAGGAACCGCTGGAGAGCGTGCTGCCCGGCCGCACGGTCGTCGTCGCGGTGGCGTGGACGGCGCTCGGCTGGCTCGTGTACGGCGTGCACATCTGGCTGCTGGCCGGCGTCACCGACCTTTACGTCGTGGCCACCGGCGCCTACGCGTTCGCGTGGGCGACCGGCATCCTCACCGTCGTCGTGCCCGCGGGGGTCGGCATCAGGGAGGGCGCGCTGGTGCTGGTGCTCGGGCCGATCGTCGGCACCCCCGCCGCGCTCGCGGTGGCGATTGTGTCGCGGCTGGCGTTCACCCTGTCCGACGCGACGGCCGCGGGGGTGTCGTGGCTGCTGGGCCGTCAGGCCCCGAGCAACACCCCTGTGTACGCGGACCAGAACGGCTCGGGATCGACCGCCTTGACCCCCGACCGCAACCTCTCGGGCTCGCCGGAGGCGTAGAACCGCTCGATCGTCTCGCGGAGCGCGCCGGCGTCGCCCGGCTCGACCAGGAGCCCGTCGACGCCGTCGGTGACGTGGTCGGCCAGCGCCCCGACGCGGGTGGCGATCACGGGCACGCCGTGCTCGTGGCCGAGCCAGACGTTCTGGCTGGCGGTCGCGGTGCGGTAGGGCAGCACGAGCGCGTCGGCGGCGGCGAACAACGCCGGCACGTCCTCGGCCGCCACGTAGCCGGGCCGCAGCTCGACGCGGTCGCCGAGGCCCAGCTCGGCGATCAGCGCCCTGGTCTCGTCGAGCCCGCCCCAGAACTCGCCCGCCACCGTCAGCGCGACGCCGTCGGGCAGCGCCCGCAGCAGCAGGTCGAGCCCTTTGTACGGCCGGACGATGCCGAAGAAGAGCAGTCGGCGGTGCACGGCGGTGGATCTCGCGGCGGTGGTCGAGGGCAGGTGCGGCGGCAGCCCCGCCACGCTCACGGGCGTGCCGGTCAGCCCTCTGGCCAGCGCGGCCTGCTGCTCGGAGTGGGTCAGCACGGCGTCGACCCGCTTGAGCAGCGCCCGCATCAGCGGCTGGTCGTAGGGTTTGCGCTCGTGCGGCAGCACGTTGTGGCACAGGGCGACGGCCTTGGCCCTGCGCCCCAGGCCGAGCAGGATCCCCAGGTAGGCCGGGACCTGCACCGGGCTCAGCACCGCCAGCACGACCAGGTCCGCCGAGCGCAGCCGCCGCCCCGCGGCGACCCACCCGTCGGGCCGCCGCCAGTCGAGCCTGCGCGCGGTCTTCGGATAGGGGCTGCCCTCGGGCGCGGAGATCGTCTGCCGGCCGGGATAGAGGAACGACGGATATTGGGCCCGCCACGACTCGATCACCACGTCGTGCCCCAGCGCCGCGAGCCGGTGTGCCAGCTCGGTGGTGTGCTGGGCCCCGCCCCCTTTGTACGGGTAGGTCGGGCCGACGATCGCGATGCGCACCTGTCAGTCCCCGCGCGAGCGCACGATCAGGTCAGCGAGCAGCGCCACGGACCCGATCAGCAACCCGGACAGGAAGATCATCACGGTGTTGGCCGGGAAGTAGAACGGGTGCTGGATCATGTCCCAGATGCCCTTGACGAGCCCGATGCCCACCAGCCACAGCGCGGGCGGCATCAGCACCTTGAGCGGGTTGAAGTACATGATCATCCGCAGCACCTGCAGGATGTAGCGGTAGGCGTCGGAGACGAAGCTGAACTTCGACTTGCCGGCCCGCTTGGCGTAGCCGATCGGCAGGTAGTAGACGTCGTGCTGGTTGGACAGGAACGACAGCGTGATCGTCGTGACGCAGGAGAATCCGGGCGGCAGCAGCCGGAGATAGGGCTTGGCCACCGGCCTGCGGAAGGCCCGCAGCCCGGAGTTGAGGTCGGGGATCTTCTGCCCGGCCAGCTTCTCCGCCACCTTGCGGATCACCCACTTGGCGGGCACCCGCAGCAGCTTGTGCGAGCCCTCCTCGCTGGTGCGCGCGCCGACCACCATGTCGATCGTGCGATCCTTCTCCAGGATCTGCACCAGCTCGGGGATGCGCTCGTTGGGGTAGGTCATGTCGGCGTCGGTCCACACGACGATCTCGCCCTTGGCCTCCTGCGTGCCGATGCGCCGCACGGTGCCGGCGCCGCCGTTGCGGTGGAAGGGGCGGATGCGCAGGTGGGGATAGCCGGGCGCGGCCTCTTTCAGCCTCGCCAGCGTCTCGTCACTGGAGCAGTCGTCGACGGCCACGAGCTCGTAGGTGTAGCCGCTCGAGTCCATCGCCTTGGTGATGCGCTCGACCTCGTCGATGACGTGATCCTGCTCGTTGTAGCAGGGAAGGACGATCGTGACGTATGGCGCTTCTTCCACGGCAGGTCCACTCTTGGAGGCGTCAAGCGTGCTCACGGGGATCGAGATTACTCTGCTCAGAGGAGCACCAAGTCTACCCTACAAGATCATCTCATTCGGACACGGCCATCCAGACGTTCATCCGCAGGGTCCAGGTGCCGTTAGGGGCCTCGGTCAGCGAGCGCTCGTCCTGGCGCGCGACCAGCCCCATGATCTGTGTCGCCCGCCCGTACGGCGAGACCTGGCCCTCGTCGGCGGCCAGCACGACCGGCACGCGCCCCGTGCCCCGCACCCGCTCGATCAGGCGGCGGACCTGGTCCTCCGGGGCGACGTCGGTGAGCACCCGCTTGACCGAGGCCGCGGGGCTCCCGCACGTGCCCCGCACCGCCTGCATGAACCGGTCGCCGGTGACCCGCTCCACGAACAACACCGACGCGTTCCGCGGGATCTTGCCGCACATCGCCTCGACCGCCGCCGCCTCGCCCCGCTCGATCGGCGTGAACGCCGTGCCGATCGAGGTCACGGCCGGGGGCACGAGCATCAGCACGACCGCCAGCGCCGTGCCCCAGCGCCGCACGCGGGTGCCGCGCCTGGCCGCCTGGTCGCGCAGCCAGGCCAGCGCGTACGTGGCCAGCAGGATGAGCCCCGGGATGACGACGGGGACCAGGCGGCGGGCGGCCCACGGATGGTCAGGGGTGATCTCGGGCCGCAGCAGCGTGGTGACGGTCGTCCAGCCGACGACAGCGAGCGGCAGCAGCCACTCCGAGGGCGTGCCGTCGCGCAGCAGCCGCCGGACGAGCAGGGCCGCGGCGATCGTGGCCAGCACGACCACGGGCAGGCCGACGTACCAGACCGCCCAGTGCAGCGAGTATTCGAAGTAGAGCCGGGTGCCGTCGGGGGCCATGCCGTTGGCCCGCTGGATCGCCTCGATCATCGTGAACGTGCGCTGGTCGCTCTCGTGCGTGGGCACCCGGGTGACCGTCTGCACCCACGGCCGCGCGTAGAGGCCGGCCATGAGGAGCACGCTCAGCCCGGCCCCCGCCACCGGCAGCCACCCCGGCGGCCGCCACCGCGCCAGGAGCGGCGCGGCGGCCGTACCGGCCGCGGTGAGCACGAGCACGCCCGCGCAGATGAGCAGCAGCGGCCGGATCGAACCCGCCAGATAGCCCAGGTATGGCCGGGCCAGCACGTATCCGGCGAGCATCCCCAGCCCGCCGCCCGCGACCAGACCGGCCAGCAGCCCTGGGCCCAGAGCACCCCTGTTCCTGGCCGAACGCCGCATCGCGATCAGCAGCCCCGCGAACGCCAGCACCGGCAGCACGTCGCGCAGCCCGTCGATCCTGACCAGCACGGCCAGCCCGAACACCAGCCCCGCCAGCAGCCCCCGCCACCACCCAGGCCTGGCGAGTGCGTCGCAGGTCAGCGACAGGCCGCCGAACAGCAGGATCAACGACGGGATCTCGCTGAACGTGGTGCGTGAGGTGTAGAGGATCGGCAGGCTCACCGCGAGCGCCACCGCCGCGACCACCGCCCACCGCGCGCCGGCCAGCCGCGCCACCAACCCGGCCAGCGTGAGCACGGCCAGCGCGCCCAGCACGGCGGGCATGGCGAACGGCGCCCCGAACCAGTTGCCCACCGCGAACAGCAGCGGCGCCCCCGGCATGAACTGCGGCACCACCCCGCCGGGCACGTCGAAGAAGCCGACGCCGGCGAAGATCAACCAGGGGTCGGACCCGCCGAACGCCTCGGCCTGCCGGGGGATGGGCAGCGAGCCGTGGTCCGCGATCCAGGCCGCGTAGAGCGCGTAGGTCGCCGGATCGCGCCTGACGGCGATCTGCTCGCTGTGCAGCAGGGTGTTGAACACGCCCGAGGCCACGGCCACCGCCACGACCCCCGCGACCTGCCAGGGGGTGGCCTCGACCAGCTTGCCGAGCCGCCGCGTGCCCGCCCAGCACAGCAGCGCGGCGGCGGGCAGCCCGAGCAGCGCGGCGGGCAGCGGCGCGAAGTGGCCGAGCAGCAGCAGCGGCAGCCCGGCCAGCAGCCATCCCGCCACGGCGAGCGCGGGCAGCACCGTGAGCGCGGCGAGCAACCGGCCTGGTCGATCGTGTCCCATCGGTGAGCGAGCGTATCCAACCGCGAGCACCGGGCACGCCGATGGCAGGGGTGTGGCGCGCCACCAGTGGCACGGGTTCCGCGCGATCGCCGGTACCGTACGGTGGCAGACCGCTCTGGGGTGGCGGCCTGGGGTGGCCGATCGCGCACCTCCGCGGCGTGCCGGAGATTCGGAAGGACGTACGGGTGATGTCGGAGGCTCGTGCGGAGGCGCCCGCGCCGGCCCGCCAGGGCAGGCGGCGTCTCCCGCGCGACACCCGCCGCCGGGCCCAGCGCTTGATACGGCGGCACGGGTGGTTCCTGGCCGTGCTCGGCCTCGGCACGGCCCTGCGCGTCCTGGCGATGGCGGGTTACCGGCCCGCCCTGTGGTTCCCCGACACCTACACCTACATCGTCACCGTCTTCCACCCGCGCCCCGACCTGGTGCGGCCGGCGGGCTACTCGATGTTCCTCAAGCTGTTCGAGCCGCTGCACTCCTTCGCCGCCGTCACCGCCGTGCAGCACCTGCTCGGGCTGGCCACCGGCGTGCTGGTCTACCTGGCCGCGGCGCGCCGGGCGCCCCGGTGGGCGGCGACGTTGGCCACCGTCCCCGTGCTGCTGGACGCGTACCAGATCGAGCTCGAGCACCTGCTGGTCGCCGACACGCTCTTCATGTTCCTGGTCGTGGCGGCCGTCTCGCTCAGCATGACGCGGCGGCCCGCCACCGTCGCCGCCATCGGCCTCCTGCTGGCCGCCGCCGTGCTCACCAGGACGGTCGGCCAGCCGCTGATCGTCGTGCTGGCCGGGTGGTTCGTGTTGCGCGGGCGCATCCGTCCTGCCGGGGTGCTGCTCGCCGCAGCCCTGGTGCCGCTCGTCGCGTACGGCGCCTGGTTCTACGCCACCTACCAGCGGGTCGGCCTGGTGGGCGCGAACGGCGCCTTCCTCTACGCCCGCACGATGTCGTTCGCCGACTGCGACAGGATGGACCCGCCGCCCGATCTGAAGGTCCTGTGCGACCCGCGCCCGCCGGAGCGGCGACCGCCCTCCCAGGAGTACATCTGGGCCAAGGACGCCCCCCTCGTCCTGCGGCCGGGGATCACCTTCACCCAGGAGAACGACGAGCTCGCGGCCAGGTTCGCGGCGCTGGCGATCACCACCCAGCCGCTCGACTACGCCGCCTCCGTGCTGAGCGAGCTGGGCCGCACGTTCGTCTGGGGCCGCCCGATCTATCCTGACGCCGAGATTTACGGCTACTACGAGTTCCCGGTCACGGAGCCGGGCCCGCCTGGCCGTTATCCCGCACAGGTCGGCGCCGAATATGCCAAGCTCTACGAGCAGGGTGCGATCGGCACGAAGATCGTCGAGCCTTACGCCGGATGGCTGAGGGCCTACCAGAGCGCGGCGCGGCTGCCCGGCCCGGTGCTTCTGGGGGTGCTGCTGGTGCCGCCGGTTGCGGCCGTCGCCGGGCTCCGGCGCAGGCGGCGGGGCCGGCCTCGCGCGGGAGCTCCCGCCTGGCTGGTGCCCTGGTCGGCGGCCGTCGTGCTGCTGGTCACGCCGGCCGCGGCCGCCGAGTTCGACTATCGCTATGTGCTGCCGGCCGTGCCTCTGGCCTGCCTGGCGGCGGCCCTCAGTCTCAAGCCTGATTCACTGCGACGAGAACCCGGAGGGTGAAAAGAGTTTGGCGATGATATTCCACCCAAAGTCCGGCTCTGAGTATGCTTTGCCGCGAAAACGTCACACCCGGGTCACGACCGTTGCCCACGATCATGGCCACGGGCACGCCGCACGTGTCCTACTCTCGTTGCCCGGAGCGACCAAGCCGGCGCGTCAGGCGCAAGAAGTGAGGCTGGGGGGCGTATGAGCGACTACAGGGGCGCGCCAGTAGCCGATTTTCCGCACGAGCACCGAGGTGCTCACTCTCAGCCGGGCAGCAGGATGGCCCGCAGGGCGGCGGGCTCCGCGCCGCCTCCTCCCCCGCCTCCTGACGACGACCGGCCGCCCCGCGGCCACCGCGGCGGCGACGGTCAGGGCAACAAGATGCGCGTGCTGGCCTGGGTCAGCATCGGCGTCACCTCGCTCATGGTCGCGGGCGCGCTGACCGGTTACGTCGTCTACCGCGACGCCTTCGGCAACATCAAGCAGAAGAGCATCAACAACGACATCATCAACCCGCGTCCCGTCGACACCGGCGCGCTCAACGTGCTGCTCGTGGGCTCCGACACCCGCGCGGGCGACGGCAACGCGAAATACGGCGCGGAGACGGCCAGGCAGGTCGGCGGCGGCGGCAAGCGCACCGACACGATCATCCTGCTGCACATCTCCCCCGACCGCGACCAGGCCCGGCTGATCAGCTTCCCGCGCGACTCGATGGTGCAGATCCCGAAGTGCAAGAACGAGACCACCAAGCAGGAGATGCCCCCGCGCCGCGACATGATCAACTCGGCGTACAACTCGGGCGGCGTCGCGTGCACGATCTCCACGCTCGAGACCCTCACCGGCATCCGCGTCAACCACTTCGTCGAGGTCGACTTCAGCGGCTTCAAGAACATCGTCGACGCCCTGGGCGGCATCGAGATCTGCCTGCAGAACGGCGTCAACGACAAGGCCTCCAAGCTCGTGCTGCCGCCCGGCAAGAGCCTGCTCAACGGCGAGAAGGCCCTGGGCTACGTACGCCTGCGCAAATACGGCGACGGCAGCGACCTCCAGCGCATCAGGCGGCAGCAGATCTTCCTGAGCAAGGTCATCGCCAAGGCCACCAGCAGCGAGCTCATGACCGACGTCGGCAAGCTCAGGGACTTCATCACGGCCGCCGCCGGCTCGGTCACCATGGACCCCGCGCTCGCCAACGACACCCAGAAGCTCATCGACATCGCCATGAGCACGAAGCAGCTGACGGCGAAGGGGGTCGAGCTCACCACGGTCCCGGTGCTGCCCGACCCGGAGAACCCGGAGGCCCGCGTGGTCTGGGCGCCCGACGCCGAGAAGCTCTTCACCGCGATCAAGACGGACACCGAGGTCACCGAGCCGTCGCCGTCCGCCAGCGCCAGCTCCAAGCCCAAGGTCACGCCCAAGCCGGAGCAGGTGCGGGTCCAGGTGCTCAACGGCACCAAGACCGTCGGCAAGGCCGGCGAGGTCGCCGACCAGCTGGCCGAACAGGGCTTCAAGGTGGTCGAGGTGGGCAACTACGAGGCCCCGGGCGGCGCCAGCCTGGCCAAGAGCGAGGTCCACTACGCCAAGTCGATCGAGACGGCGCCCGACTACGCCGGCGTGCTGGCCAAGGCCGTCGTGCCCAAGCCCTCACCGGCGTCGGGCAAGGTCAAGGCGACGGCGGCGCAGCCGTACACGTCCGCGACCAGCGACACGGGGGCGGCCAAGCTCAAGGGCACCCCGGTGATCCAGTTCGTCATCGGCGAGGACTTCGACTCGGTCAAGGTCAGCAAGCTGCCCGACAGCGTCGAGCAGAGCTCGATCAACGCGTCCGAGCAGAAGAACGTGTGCACCTGAGGCTCCAAGTTGCCTGTGTAATCGGGTCATATCTCCCGCGTGAGGGACAGCACCCTTGAGAGCGGGATAGTGTGTTGCGGGTCGGCGACGCAGCGCGACACGGGGCCGCAAGGCTGTCCGGGTCGTGCTGCCGTCGTGTTCCCCGGCCCCGAGCGAAGCTGAGCGACTCCCCCAGTGTCTGACACCAGATGGTCCCCACAGGTCACGACCCCGCGGAGCCCCGACGGCGAGGGCGGGCCAGCCGACACGGGAGCCCGATGGCCGCTGCCGGAGGAGACCTTCTGGAGCGAGGCCACCGACCCGCACGGCGTGCCCCCCGGCGAGCGCACCGCGCCCCAGCCGGCGGTGCGGGCCGATCGTCCCGTGATCACGGCGCCCGCCGCGCAGCCCCAGGCGCAACCGCAGCCCAAGGAGCAGGCCGAGCAGCCGCCCAAGCGCAAGCGCGATCCGTTCCTCGACAACGTCAAGTTCGTCCTGATCGCGCTCGTGCCGCTGGGCCACTCGCTGGTTCCGACCCTGTCGGCCGACTCCTCCAGGTCGCTGTACATCTTCATCTACACGTTCCACATGCCGCTGTTCGTGCTGATCAGCGGCTACCTGTCCAGAAATTTCTGGAACTCCAACGCGAAGACCAACAAGCTGGTCGACACGTTCCTCGTCCCCTACGTGATCGTCGAGGTCGGCTACGCCGCGCTCCGCTTCGCGCTGGGCCAGAAGTGGAGCCTGACGATCATCGACCCGGCGTGGCTCAACTGGTATCTCCTGGCGCTGCTGTTCTGGCGCCTGTCCACGCCGGTGTGGAAGCGCATGAAATATCCCGTCCCCGTGTCGATCGCGATCTACCTGTTCGCCGGGTTCTCGCAGATCTCGGGCGACTTCAGCATGGACCGCTTCTTCGGCCTCCTGCCGTTCTTCGTCATCGGCCTCGTGATGCAGCCGGAGCACTTCGAACTGCTCAACCGGCGCTGGATCAAGATCGTCTCGGCGGTCACGGTGCTCGGCGCGGCGGCGGTGGCCATCTACATCGCGCCCAAGGCCCCGCTCGGCCCCTTCTACTACAAGAACAGCTACCAGGACCTCGACCTGTCCTGGTACATGGGGCTCGGCCTGCGCGTCGGCCTGCTGGTGTGCGCGCTGGCCATGTGCTTCGCCGTGCTGGCGCTGGTGCCCAGGAAGGAGACCTGGTACACCGACCTCGGCACCCGCACGCTCTACTGCTACCTGCTGCACGGCATCCCCGTCCTCATCGCCAAGGACCAGGGCTGGCTGGACTTCCCGTGGTTGCACGGGCCGCTCGGCGTGCTGGCGATCAGCTTCAGCTCCTTCGCGCTGGCGATCGTGTTGTGCCTGCCCGAGACCCGCACGGTCTTCAAGTGGGTGCTTGAGCCCCGCCTGATCTGGCTCTACCGGCGGCCATCCCGAAGTTAAGCAGCCGTTCGGCCCGCATTAACGTCTTTGACCTGGTTAGCGCCGAGCATCGACACATGCGCGCATGTGTCGCCACGACCGTCCATCATCCCGAGGACGCCCGGATCATGCACCGGCAGATCCGGGCGCTGCTCGACGCGGGCCACGAGGTGACCTACGTCGCGCCGTTCACCTACTTCAACGTGACGCCGGCCATGGGGCTCGGGGCGGTCGACGTGGCGTACCACGCGTCGCCGGGCCGGGCCCGCGCGGCGCTCAGGCGCAGCGTGAAGGACGCGGACCTCCTGCTCGTCCACGAGCATCGGCTGCTGCGCACGCTGCCCCACCGGCGCCCCCCTGTCATCTGGGACGTACGCGAGCAGATGACCCCGGCTCAGCTCGCCCGGGCGGGACGCCGGCACCGGGTGATCACCGCCGCGGTGGTGCCCGAGGCGACCCTGGTGTCGGCCGGACCACCTCCGCCCGGCGACACCAGGGTCGTGCACATCGGCCGCCTGTCGGCCGAACGCGGCGTGACGGAGCTGATCGGGCTGGCCGAGCGGCTGGTCCCGCACGGGGTGAGGCTGGACCTGATCGGCGCGGCGGCCCGCGACGTGCGGCCGCTGCTGCGCGACGCGCAGCGCGTCGGTCTGCTCGACTGGTACGGCTACGTGCCCAACCGGCACGCGCTGCGCATGGCCGAGGGTGCGCTGGCGGGCCTGTCGCTGGCCGGTGACACGGTGCGGACGGCACCCACCAAGATCATGGACTACATGGGCCGGGGGCTGCCCGTGATCGCCACCCCGCAGGCCGCCTCGCTGGTCGAGAAGGCCGGCTGCGGCCTCGTGGTGCCCCTCGACGTGGACGCCGTCCTCAACGCCGTCCTGGACCTCAAGGAGGACCCGGTACGCCGGCTCAAGCTGGGCGCGCTGGGCCACGCCGAGGCGCGCCTGCGCCACCACTGGCCGGATCACGCGCAGGACTTCGTGCGCCGCGCCGAGTCGTGGGCCGGCCTGACCGCGCACGCGCTGGCGGTCTAAGGGCCCCGGACCCGGTGGCGGTTCAGGGTTTGTCCAGATCGAAGGCGACGTCCGCCAGGCGGACCGTGCGGACGCGCGGATCTCTGATCACCTCGCGCAGCTTCTCGATCGAGCCGACCTGGTCGACGTAGGCGTGGGCGAGGCCGCCGTCCGCCGCCTCGCGCAGCCGGTCCAGGGACAGGTCGAAGGCGCGCAGGTTGGCGTCGTCGTGCTCGCGGAGCAGGCCGACCCAGGCACGGAAATCCCGTAGCCCGCCGCCGCACGCTTCCTCGGTCATGTCGCCGCCCTTCTCGCCGAGGTTCGTCCGCGCGCCGGACCAGTAACCGAAGCCCCAGTTGATGGACAGGGCACCCGGCCTGCGCTCGTAGGCGACCCGCTCGGCACAGGTGCCGTGCGTTTTCAGGAAGGCCTTCATGTCGCTCTCGGGCAGGGGCGTGGCGAACTCCACGACCGCTAGCGCCCTGAGGTCCCCGGGCAGTCTGTCAAGCACCTTGCGCACCTCCTCCTTCGGGGCGAGGGTGGTGCCGACGTCATACAGGGCTGTGGAGAGCCTCGTGTTGGCCGTGCTGCCCAGCGGCAGCCGCCCCACCCGGCCGAAGAGGTTCTGGCTGATCGTGTACGCGGCGCCGCCCGCGGGCCAGAAGTCGCCGACAGGACGCAGGGGAGCCGCCTGCACCTCCAGGGACATCGACACCGGAGTGGTCTCGCAACAGGCGCTCACGCTCACGGCGTAGGCCGGGCTGTACATCTTGAACGCGGTGCCGAGCACCGCCGCCATGCGCTGCTCGCGGTCGCCGCGGGTCTGCACCAGAGCCGACCCCCACGTGAGCGCCGCGGCGAGGAGGACGAGGGCGGTCAGGACGATCGCGGCCGTCCTGAAGACACCCCGCCGGACGGCGTTCCGGGTGGCCTTCGGGTCGAAGTCCGGCATTTCTGGCAAGTCGTTGGTCATTCGGGGGCTCCGTAGATGTCGGCGAAGGCGTTCCTGGCCCGCCACACGGCGGTCTTGATCGAGGCGTGCTTCCTGCCGGTCATCGCGGCCACCTCCACGAGCGAGAACCCTTCGAGGTAGACCAGCGTGAGCAGCCTGCGGTGCTGTTCGGACAGCCGGTCGAGGGCGTCGCGCACGTCGAGCGAGGCCACGTGGAGCGGAGGGACGCCCAGCTCGCCGGGGTCCGGCAGGGCCACCTCGATCCGGCGGCGGCGCACGTGGTCGAT
The DNA here is from genome assembly GCF_039880665.1 of Nonomuraea sp. B5E05. Classification (NCBI taxonomy): domain Bacteria; kingdom Bacillati; phylum Actinomycetota; class Actinomycetes; order Streptosporangiales; family Streptosporangiaceae; genus Nonomuraea; species Nonomuraea sp. B5E05. The sequence goes on along the minus strand of NZ_JBDPMJ010000005.1, from coordinate 368,812 downwards.
GAGAACGTTGCGGGCGATGGCGAGCAGCCAGGCGGCCGGGTTCTCACCGCGCCAGCCCAGCAGGGCCCTCGTCGCCTTGACGAAGGTCTCCTGCGCCAAATCTTCCGCGAGATGGGGGTCACGGGTCCTGCGCAGGAGGAACCCGCACACGAGCGGCCAGTGCTCGCGATACAGCTCCTCGATGATGACGCCCCCCGTGTCGGTTGGAAACTCACATCACACCCAGACGGCACCCGGGCGGGAATGGTCACACGGCTTGCCGGTTGATGTACTGGGAACCATGGCATCGCATCTGATCCTGGGCCGGACGGTCGGCATGCCGGTGCGGGTGCGGGACGCGGAGATCTGCGGCGCCTTCTACCCGGTGCGCGCCGACGCCGCCAGGGCGGTCATCGCGTACTCCGGGCTCGACGTCGCCGAGGTCCTGCCGGGCAAGGCCCTCTGCGTGCTGCTGTTCGTCGACTACCGCGACGGCGATCTCGACGCCTACCACGAGTTCGGCATGGCGTTCCTGGTGCGCCCTCCAGGCGTGTCGGGGCCCATGAGAGCCGCCGACCTGTCGCGGACCGGGGTGTTCGTGCACTGGCTGCCCGTCGACCAGCGGTTCACGCTGGAGGCCGGGCGGACGTTGTGGGGGTTTCCGAAGGAACTGGCCGACATCGAGTTGCGGCTCGGCTCACCGTACAAGCGGTGTGTGCTGCGCAAGGACGGCAGGCTCGTGCTCGACATGCTGATCAAGCCGGGCGTGCCGGTGCCGGGCGCCACCGTCATGGCGCCGCTGGACGCGTACACGCACCGGGAGGGCGTGACGCGGCGCGTGCCCTGGTCGGTGCGGGCGCGCGGCGCCAGGGTCCGCCCCGCCGGGGCACTGATCCGCCTGGGCAACCATCCCATCGCCAAGGAGCTGAGCGAGCTGGGGCTGCCGAAGCGGGCGTTGTTCAGCATGAACGTCTCGCGCGCCGAGATGGTCTTCGGCGCGGCCGAGCAGGCCTGAGCTCAGACGATCGGCGGGCGGCCCAGCTTGACCATGCGCCAGGCCGTGCGCCAGGCCATGGGGCGGCGCTCGCCGGCGGAGGTGCGCAGGCCTTCGAAGAATCCGGCGAACCAGGCTTTGAGCGCGCCACCCGAGCCGCGCTCGCGCACGATGGTGAGGACGACCCAGTTGGTGAGGTAGAGGCACGCCAGCGGCCACGGCAGGTTGCGCCGGGCCAGCCAGACCCGGTTGCGGGCGTTGAGCCGGTAGAACTCGGTGTGCCGCGTCGGCGGCACCTGCGGGTGGTACATCACCGTTTCGGCGTCATATTCGATGCGGTAGCCCTCGCCGAGCAGCCGCCAGGCCAGGTCGGTCTCCTCGTGCGCGTAGAAGAACCGCTCGGGCAGGCCGCCCACCTGCAGGAAGGCCGAGCGCCTGATGGCGGAGGCGCCGCCGAGGAACGTCGTGACGGGCGACGAGCGCTGCGGATCGCCCGCGCGCAGGCGGGGGACGTGACGCCGCTGCCCGATGCCGCCGTCGGGATCCATCACCCGGAAGGAGATCACCGCGAGGTCGGGCTCGGTGGCGAAACGGTCGCGTACGTGGGCGACCACTTTCTGGCTGGCATACCAGCCGTCGTCGTCGAGGAACAGCACGACGTCGCCCGAGCACTCCTCCACGCCGCGGTTTCGGCCTGCGGGAATGCCGGTGTTCTGGTCGAGCCGGATCGCTTTCACGATCGCGGACGACCCCTCGGGTGGCGTCGCCGACACCTCGGGCACGTCGGCGCCATTGCCTACGATCACCACCTCGACGTCGCCGTCGACCTGGTTGAGCGCGGACTCGACCGCCCGGTTCAGCTCCGCGACCCGGTTGCCCATGGTGAGGATGACGCACGAGATCTTCAACGAATCATCGTCCTGACGCGTTGAGAGCACGGGCGGAGCATTCTTTCATGATCACCGAGTCTGCTGGTCTGCATCGTTTGGGATATGGGTGGAGCTAAGCGTATCGGAACCGTCAGTGAACCCCCACCGAACGGCGGACGTCCGATCAATACGACGGACGAGGGGCCCTTCCGGTTCCGACATGAGATCACGCAAGTCGCCTCGATGCCAGGATGCTGACCAAATGCAGGACAACCTGGAGGCAGGCGGCGACGAAACAGGCGACGAGCAACACCCGGGTGGGGGTGAGATCGCCGATCGCCAGATCGATCACCGCGGTCGCCAGCGCGAGCAGCGACAGCTCCACCGGCTGCACGATGCGGTGGAACTTCGTCGCCGACAGCACCCGCCGGCCCAGCCCCAGCAGCCCGGAGCGGAACTGTCCCACGGACGCCTCGGTCGCGGCCGTCAGCCCGCCCTTGGCCCGCGCCACGTCCACGAGGTCGGTCTCGGCCTTGATGAGGATCGCGCCCAGCGCGGCGCCGACCCCCAGCACGGTGTACCAGTCGGGCAGGACGGCCGAGGCCCGCCAGCCCAGTCCGGCCAGCAGCGCCGCCTCGGTGAAGTAGGCGCCCACGCGGTCGAGATAGACGCCGACCAGCGAGGTCTTGCCCGTCCAGCGGGCCAGCTCACCGTCGGAGCAGTCGAGCAGGAGGTAGACCTGGATGAGCAGCGCGGCGAACACGGCCGCCCAGAGCCCTGGCAGGGCCAGCACGACGCCGGCCACGATGCCGGCCAGCGTCATCACCCACGTGAGCTGGTTGGGCGTGACCGGCGTCTTGGCCATCAGCCACGTGACGTAGATGGACACCCTGCGCATGTAGAGGACGCCCGCCCAGTGCTCGCCGTTCTTGCGCTGGAGGTGGCCCTCGGGCTGGGCGACCCGCCGCAGCTCAGCGACCGAAGGCCCGGACATAGTCCTCCACCCGATCGTGGATCTCGGAGTCCTGCATGCGCAGGTGTTCCAGGATCGTGTAGCGGCCGGGACGGGTGGCCGGCGCCAGCGCGACGGCCTCGGCGAACTGCTGGCTGGACAGCCCGATGTCGGCGGGGACGATCGGCAGTTCGTGCCGGCGCAGGCAGTCGGTCACCTGCGCCACGCGAGCGTCGTCCTCCCTGAGGAAGAAGCAGAAGGCGGCACCGATGCCGGCGAGCTCGCCGTGGTTGGAGGTGCCGGGGAAGAGCTGATCCACGGCATGAAGGATCTCATGGTCGCCACCGCTCGCGGGCCGGGATGAGCCCGCGATCACCATCGACATGCCCGACAGGATCAGCGATTCGGCCAGCACGGTGAGGAACGCGTCGGACTCGATGGAGTCGGCCCGCCCGATCAGCGCCTCCGCGGCCGTACGGGCCATGGAGCAGGCCAGCCCGTCGATCGGCTCGCCGCGCTCGACGTTGCCGAGCTGCCAGTCCTCGATCGCCGACAGGTTGCTCACCACGTCGCCCACGCCCGCCCGGACGAGCTGCTTCGGCGCGTTGTGCACGAAGTCGAGGTCGACGAGGATCGCCAGCGGCATCGGCACCCCGAACGTGCCCTTGCCGCCGTCGTAGACCAGGGAGGCGGTGGGCGAGCAGATGCCGTCGTGGGCGAGGTTGGTGGCCACGGCCACCATCGGGATGCCGGCGAGCGACGCGGCGTATTTCGTCGCGTCGATCGTCTTGCCGCCCCCGACGCCGACCACGACTTCGTAGGCGCCCTTGCGCAGGTCGGCGCCGAGCGAGACGGCCGCGTCGACTGTGCCGTCGGCCACCCTGAAGATCTCGGCCTCACCCAGCGTGGGCGCTATCAGGCTTTCGATGTGGTCGCCCTGGCCCGGCCCGACGGCCACGGCGACCCTGCCGGAGGTGGCCACGCGGCTGTCGGCCAGCAGCGCGCCGAGCTCCGCCACCGCACCCCGCCTGACCTGCATGGTCAGCGGTGTCGGCAGCATTCTCGCTAGAAGCGGCATCGCGCCCCCTCAGTAGCGCACGGCTATGGTGCGGGCCTTCGCCAGGTCGTCGTGGTTGTCCACCTCGACCCAGTCGACCTCCCCGATGGGCGCGGCGTGGATCAGCTCGCCGCGCTCGACCATCTCCTGGTAACCGTCCTCGTAGTAGAGCTGCGGGTCGCGCTCGAATGTCGCCTTGAGCGCGTCGGCCAGCCGCTCGGCCGCGCCCGGCCGGATGAGGGTGGCGCCGATGTACTCGCCGTAGGCCTCGGCCGGATCCATGAGCTTGGTGATGCGGCGCAGCGCGCCCTCCGGCGAGAGGGTGACCTTCATCTCCTCGTCGGCGAGCTTTTTCACGTTGTCGACGGCCAGCAGGATGTCGCTCGTCTCGGGCGCCGACAGCAGCGTCTTCTCGACCGAGACCGGGTGCACGGTGTCGCCGTTGACCAGTAGCGCGCCCTGGGCGAAGTAGTCGCGCGCGCACCACAGGGAGTAGGCGTTGTTCCACTCCTCGGCCTTGTCGTTGTGCACGAGGGTGAGCTTGACGCCGTGCCTGTCCTCCAGCTCCTCCTTGCGGTCGTGGACGGCCTGCGCCGCGTAACCGACGACGACCACGACCTCCCGCAGGTCCACCTCGGCAAGATTGCGCAGCGAGATGTCCATGATCGTGGTCTCGCCGTCGACCGGCACGAGCGCCTTGGGCAGCGTGTCGGTGTACGGCCGCAGGCGTCGTCCGGCCCCGGCGGCCAGAACCATTCCCAGCAACGTGCACTCCTCAGTCGTAACGTGCGGCGGGGCACTGGACGCGACCCGCGTAGGGGTGGGGCGGTCGTTGGACGCGCCACCGTAGGCCCAAAGGTTAGTTCCCTTTCGGCCTACGGTGGGTAATCTGCCATCAGTCTTGTGTTCCCGTTTCCGCCGCTTCCGCCCCCGCCTGGGGGGCGGCCAGCCAGCAGGTGAGGCTCTCCCAGCCGAACAACGCCCACAGGTAGAGCGCGAACACCACGTAGCCGCCGGTCAGCCAGCCCGTGAGGGCGACCAGCGAGACCACCATCATCCGCCCGTCCCAGCCGAGCCCGAACGTGGACAACCAGGCCGGCGCATAGACCCGCTGGCGCAGCCGGTGCACCAGGTCGTAGTGGTGGAAGGCCAGCGCGCCGATCAGCATCATGATCAGTACGGGGTGCACCCCGTGGGCGAACCCGCACGCCGCGATGAACGTGTACTCGATGACCCGCAGGATCGGCGGCACGAGCCAGTCGAGCCGGCCGTCGTGCGCGTGGCTGCTGCCCGGCCCGGCCAGCAGCAACGTCACGGCGGGCGCGAACACGGCGAGCCCGTCGGACCCGGCCACGCCGAGCACCAGCAGCACCCCGGTGACGAACGTGCCCGCGATGACCGGCGGCAGCGGCGGGAGTTGCCCGGCCACGAGCAGGCCCATGGCGCGCGAGAGCGGCCCGTCGTCGCGGTAGGCCACGACGGTGCTGCTGGGGACGGGAGCCATGTGGACCGATGTCACCGTGCCGACCTCGCGATCCGTCCGAAGAGCTGGTAGAGGGCCGCCACGCCGCCCCAGCACAGCAGCGACAGGAACGTGACCTTGGCGTTCCAGCAGGCGGCGGTGATGGCGATCAGGGCGGTGCGCTCGCCGATGGGCAGCACGATGATCTTCTTCAGCCAGCGCGTCACGGTGTCGCGTTCGAGCCGCTGGGCGAGGCCGAGCACGCCCCTGGCGCGGCGGGCGTCCTCCGACTCCAGCAGGGAGCGGGCGGGCCTGCCCCAGGCAGCGCCGACGCGGGCGGTGTCGGCCACGGCCCCCGCGTAGGTGTAGTCGACGGCGTGCCGGACGATCTGCAGGATCATCGCGGCGACCGCGAGGTACCAGATGCGGGGCCCGGCGTACCCGGCGGCCAGGCCGATGTAGACGACGTATTCCTTGAGCCGGTCGGCCATGCCGTCGGCCCACGCGCCGAGCGGGGAGAACGTGCGGGTGTAGCGGGCGAGCTGGCCGTCGAGGCAGTCGAGCGCGAACGACAGGTAGAGCAGCACCGCCCCGGCCAGGCGCGTGGCCGGGGTGCCGGCGGAGAACCAGACGGCCGACAGCAGCGCCAGGCCGACGGAGACGCCGGTGACGGTGTTGGGCGTCAGCTTGAGCGTGGCGGCCGGCCTGATCAGGTGGCGGGTCCAGGTGGAGACGAAGTAGGTGGCGAAGAAGCCGTCGTCGGGTTTGACGGCGGTCTCGACCTTGACCTTGGCCTCGTCGACCTCGGCCAGCTTGGCCAGGGCGGTGTCCGCGGAGATCTGGCCGGTCACCCGGTCGGCGTGCAGCGGCCCGAGCGTCGCCGCGCGTACGGCCACGCCCGATCTGACCAGCCCGACGAGCAGCAGGTCGACGGCCTCGACCGGGGTGACGGGGCCGAGGCGGCCGGTGTCGGCCAGCTCGGCCAGCTCTTCGGCGATGTCGGCCAGCACGCCGAGGTCGGCCTCGGCCGCCTGGAGCAGGCCCCTGAACGTGGCGTTCGCCTCGGGGACCAGGTGGAACGAGCTGCCCGCGGCGACGACCTTGCCGCCTTCGACGCGTACGGGCGGCCGGAGCGGGGCCGCGGCCGTCTCGCGGCAGACCAGCGCGCCGGTGCCATGGGCCGGGTGTTCGAGCAGCAGCGCCAGCGCCTCGGTGTGGATCACGAGGTCGCCGGGCAACACGGCGACGGCGCCGGTGGCGGTGCGGGCGATCTTGGCCACTCCTCGCAGGTCGGCGCCGAGGCCTCCGCTGGGGGTCACCACCTGCACCTCGCGCACCGGCAGCGTGGCGAGCTGGTCGCTGAGCCGGTCGAGCAGCGTGCCGTCGGCGCACGAGAGCCCGCATGCCGGGGTCGTGGCGAGGACCACGACCGCGGCATGAGGGCTGGTCGTGCCACCTCGCGTCATTGAGTCGGGCAAGGCACAGGTCTCCTCCCGGTCGGGTCGGGAGTGCGTGGGCACGCGGGTGCGTAGCCACAGCGTAGCGAGAGGTCAACGCGATATCACGGACCAGGACCGTTAGGCTCGCGGTATGACGTCACGGCTGCGGTCGGTTGGGGTGCTCCTCGCGGGCGGCGTAGGGCAGCGGTTCGGGCACGACACGCCCAAACAGCTCGTCGAGGTCGCCGGGCGGACGATCATCGAGCACTCGCTGGCGGCGTTCGAGCGCGCCCCCGAGATCGACGAGATCGTGGTGCTGATGACGCCGGGACACGCCGACCGGGTGCGCGAGATCGTCGCGCGGGGCGGCTACGGCAAGGTCAGCCAGGTCGTCGACGGCGGCGCGAGCCGCACCGAGAGCACGTGGCGGGCGCTGCGGGCGCTGGGCACGCAGGAGTGCAACGTGCTGCTGCACGACGCCGTGCGCCCGCTCGTGGAGCCGCGCATCATCGCCGATTGCGTCAGGGCGCTGCGCGAGCATCCCGCCGTCAATGTGGCGATCCCGAGCTCCGACACGGTCCTGGTGGCGAAGCCGGCGCCCGGCGGCGAGGTGATCGGCGAGGTGCTCGACCGGGCGCGGCTGCGGCGCAGCCAGACGCCTCAGTGCTTCCGGCTCTCGCTGATCCGCGAGGCCTACGAGCGGGCGATGGCCGATCCCGGCTTCGGCGAGCAGCCCGCCACCGACGACTGCGGCGTGGTGCTGCGCTACCTGCCCGGTGTTCCGATCCACCTGGTGCCGGGCAGCGAGCACAACATCAAGGTCACCCATCCGGCCGACCTGCACATCGCCGAGCGGCTCTTCCAGCTCGCCGCGAGGGTGCCGGCGGGCGATCCGGAAGGGCTCGACGGGCGGAGCGTGGTGGTCTTCGGCTCCGCGGAGATCGCTGAGCTGGCCGCCGCCCGCGGCGCCCGGGTGCACGCCTTCTCCGAGGCCGACGGGGTGCGCGTTGACGACGCCGGCGCGGTGGCCAAGGCCCTCGACGGTGTGGGAGACGTCGACCACGTGGTGAACGCGGCGGTCGCCGGCCACAGGGGCGGGCTCGCCGAGGCCACCGGCGAGAGCGTCGCCGACACGGTCAGCGTCAACCATCTGGGCGCGCTCACCGTGGCCCGCGCCGCCCGCCCGCACCTGCGCGGCAGCCTGCTGCTGCACAGCCCGCCCGGTTCCGGGGCGCTGCACGCGGCCTCACGGGCCGCTGTGGCCGGGCTCACCCGGGCACTGGCCCGCGAATGGGCCACGGACGGCATCCGGGTCAACTGCATCAATACCGGCACTTCTCCGCACCTCATCGCGCAGACCTCGCTGGACATCCTCATCTCCGACCTATCAGGGCAAGTCATAGAGGCAGGCGTGGACGGCGCTTGACCTGAGGCTTGTTACCGTGCGATCACATGAGGAGACTCATCGTGATCGCGGCACTGCTCGGCTGCTACCCCGTCCTGCTGGCGTCGGCCCTGTGGCCGGCGCCGGTGTTGTTCGGGGCCGTCGCCGCGGCCTCCTACCTGGTGGAGCGGGTGGCTCCGCGGGCCGGCAGGCCCCTGCCCGACCTGCTGTGCAAGGTGCACCTAGGACTCACGCTGCGCTTCGCGGCCAGGGAGACCATGGCGCTGCTGCTGGTGGCGCGGACGGCCGGGCCCGACTCGCCGTGGTTCCTGGGGATGGCGACCGGCGTGTTCGCGATCCACGTCGTACGCGCCGGGCACGCGGGGCTGGCCCTGCGGCTCAGGCAGATGCTCAGCCGGATGCCGGTGACGACCCGCAACCTCGACGTCTCCGCGCTGCGCATCCCCAAGCTGCCGCCCCGCTTCCTGCGTGACGACCGCAGCGTGCGCTTCCTCTATCTCGACGCGCTGCCGGTGATCGGCGCGGCGTTCGACGCCAGGATGGCGGCCCTGGGCGCGGGCCTGGCCGTCGCGCTCGGCGCCGCCGGCACGCTCGCGCTCATCCCGTACGTACGGCGCGCCGCCCCGCTCACCGACAGGGCGAAGGTCATGGAGGTCGTGGGCAGGCAGGTCGAGAGGTACCGCCCCGAGGTCATCCTGTACTTCTCCGGCGCCCCCGCCGCCGCCTACCAGGCCAGGATGTGGCTGCCCGTGCTCGAACGCATCGACAGGCGCGCCATCGTCGTGCTCCGCGAGCGCGGCATGGCCGCCCATCTGGAGCCGACCGCCCTGCCGATGTTGTGCTTCCCGTCGTCGGCCGACCTGATGAGCTTCCGCGCCCTGACCGCCGCCAAACTGTGCCTGTACGTCTCCAATGCCGGCCGCAACGTCCACATGTTGCGCATCCCGACCCTGCGCAGCGCGTTCCTCAACCACGGCGACAGCGACAAGGAGGCGTCGTTCAACCCGTTCTCCCGGGTCTACGACGAGGTGTGGGTGGCCGGGCCGGCGGGCCGCGACCGTTACCGGCGCGCCAGGGTCGGGGTCAGGGACGAGAACATCCACGAGGTCGGCAGGCCACAGCTCGAGGGCATCTCGACGGAGGGGCCGGGGCTGCCGTACCGGACCGTGCTCTATGCCCCCACCTGGGAGGGCTGGAGCGACGACCTGCTGCACACGTCGCTGACCAGCATGGGTCCGCGCCTCGTGCGGGCGCTGCTCGACCACCGTCCGCGCCTGCGCGTGATCTACAAGCCGCACCCGCTGACCGGTCACCGCGACAAGAGCGCTCTCCGGGCGCACAAAAAAATCGTCGCCATGATCGAGGAGACCGAGCTGGCCACGTCGAAGGCCAGGCATCCGTCGGCGGCGGCCGGCGAGGCGCCGGCGATCAGGCATCTGATCGTCACCGGCTCCGAGCCGCATCTCTATGACTGCTTCAACGAGTGCGACCTGCTCGTCACCGACATCTCCAGCGTCGTGGCCGACTTCCTGGCCAGCGAGAAGCCGTACGCGGTGACGAACGTGGCCGGCCTGCCGGAGCAGGCCTTCCACGAGCGTTACCCGAGCACCGAGGCGGGCGAGCTGCTCGGCCAGGACCTGGCCGGGCTGGCGGACTTCCTCAACGGGAAGGACACGCTGGCCCGGGCCAGGGTCAAGCTCAGGAGTTATCTGCTCGGGCCGGAATATCCCGACGCGCTGGCCCGCTTCAACGCCGCCATCGAGCGGGTGCTCGCGGGCTGAGCGGCGTCACCGCGGCGGCCTGGCCAGCTTCCTGGGGCTGGTGAGGAAGCCCCAGCCCCAGGAGCAGTGCATCGTGGCGTACACGATCGGCAGGCGCAGCTTCGCGGCGGCCGGCAGCCCGCTGCCCGTCAGCGCCGAGCCGGCCACGATGGCCAGCGCGTAGCCCCCGGGGACGACCAGCGCGAGCGGGAAGAACGGCGAGGCGACCAGCGCGAGCAGCATGGCCAGCACCGCGCCGGGCGGTGCGAGGTAGCGCAGGTTGATCGTGCCCTCGTGGGTGCGCGCGACCACGCGCCGCCAGCGACCGTAGTGGAAGTATTGCCGGGCCAGCGCCTTGACGTTGGGCCGCGGCCGGTAGGAGACCCGCATGCGCGGCTGGAACCACACCAGGCCGCCGCTCTGGCGGATGCGGTGGTTCATCTCCCAGTCCTGGGCGCGCTGGAAGTGCTCGTCGTAGCCGCCCACCCGGTCGAGCGCCGAGCGCCGGAACACGCCGAGGTAGACGGTGTCGGCCGGGCCCGCCGTGCCGCCCACGTGGAAGGCAGCGGAGCCCACGCCGATCTTGGAGGTCATGGCGCAGGCCACGGCCTGCTCGAACGGCGTGACGCCCTCGGCCGCCATCACGCCGCCGACGTTGTCGGCACCGGTCTCCGCCAGCGTCTCGACCGCCACGCGCAGGTAGTCGGAGGGCAGCATGGCGTGCCCGTCGACCCTGGCGATGATGCCGTTGCGTGATGCGGCGATGGCGGCGTTGAGCGCGTTGGGAGTGCGGCCCGTGGGGTTGGGCACGACGGTCACCCGTGGATCGGCCGCCGCGATGGCCTCGGCGACCTCCTGGGTGCGGTCTTGGGAGGGACCCACGGCGAGGACGACCTCGATCTCACCGGGGTAGCTCTGGGCGAGGACCTGGTCGACGGCCTCGCGGAGATGCCGCTCCTCGTTGAGGACCGGCATGACGACGGAGATGGGGGGCCAGGCACGCGTCTCCGCGGGGGCGTGCGGCGAGTCGGGGAACTGCTTCATGGCGGGGCTCACGCTACTGTACGAGCAGGGGAGGAGGGCAATCGAAAGCCCGATCCTCCGGCGTGAACAGAGGGGGACTTGCATGCGCGAGCCGGGCGAGGAGGACGCCGGTGTGCTCGTGGGCGGAGACGCCTATGGCGGTGTCAAGCTCGCACCCGGCCGCACCCGCAGGCCGCTCAGAAGCGCCAGGGCCCGCCGCCGCAACGTGCTGATCGCGGGTTTCCTGTCCACGTGCGTGCTGGTCACGACCGGCGTGGTGTGGGCGACCCCGCGCCAGATCGGCACGGTCGACGCGGGCGTGACCGCGTCCTCCTCCCGCGGCGCCGAGAACATCCTGCTGGTGGGCGTCGACAAGCGCGACGACCTGACCCGCCAGCAGCAGAACCGGCTCAAGCTGGGCCGCGAGTCCGGGCAGCGCACCGACACCATGATGGTCATCCACCTGTCCGAAGACCACCGCAAGGTCACGGTGGTGAGCCTGCCGCGCGACACCTGGGCGACGGTCCCCGGCAAGGGCGACCACAAGATCAACTCGGCTTACCAGTTCGGCGGGCCCAAGCTCGCCAGGCAGACGGTCGAGTCCGTCACCGGGCTGCAGATCAACCGCTACATCGAGGTCAACATCCTCGGCTTCATCGACGTCGTCGACTCCCTCGGCGGGGTCACCGTCTGCACGCCGGTGCCGATCAAGGACCAGCGGATCGCGCTCGACCTGCCGGCCGGCACCCACAAGCTCGACGGCGTCCAGGCGCTCGGCTACGCCCGCACCCGCGCCACCGCCCGTTCCGACCTCGACCGCATCGACCGGCAGCAGCAGGTCATCTCCGCGCTGCTCAACCGGGCGCTGAGCGCGGGCACGCTGGCCAACCCCGGCACGCTGGCCTCGTTCGTCAACTCGACGTTGAGCACGGTCAAGGTCGACCCCGACGACGGGCTGATCGGCCTGGCCACCCAGCTCAGGGACGTCTCGCTGGAGGACGTGAAGTTCGCCGAGGTGCCGCTGGCCGACGTCGACTACAGGACGCCCACCGGAGAGTCCGCGGTGTTGTGGGACAAGGCGGCGGCCCGCGACATGTTCTCCAGGATCGACGCCGACCGCGACCTGGCCGCGCCCACCCCGTCGGCCGAGGCCACTCCCTCGGCCAAGCCGTCTCCCATCCCGCCGGAGAGCATCTCGCTCAGGATCAAGAACGGCACGCTGATCAACGGTCTCGGCGCCCGCACCAAGGAGGCGCTGGTCGCGTACGGGTTCAAGGTGCCCGGCCAGCCGGGCAACACCAGGCAGCACGACTACGACAAGACCGTCGTGCGCCACGGCAAGGGCCAGGAGGCCGCCGCGCGGGTGGTGGCCGACGCCATCCCCGGGTCCGAGCTGCGCGAGGTGGACATCAACGGCATCGAGCTGATTCTCGGCAGCGACCAGCCGAAGGTCCGGCAGAAGGGGTCGAAATCCATGCCGACCGCGAAGCCGAGCGCTACACCATCCACCAAAACGGCAATGCAGAACATATGTAAGAAATAGGCATATCTTTCTGCAGGTCGGGACATCCACGTACAACCAGGTCCTTCAGCGGCACGGCCGCCTGATCCTCGTGGTCGCCTCCGGCATGATCCGCCGCCTGCTGACGATCACCGACCTGGACCACCACTTCGAGACCACGGAATCGCCCGGCGAGGCGCGCACGGCCCTGGACGATGCCGCCTGACCCGCAGGCGGGCTTGATCCGCGGGAGGTGTGCGAGAAGATGTCTTCGTGGGCACACCTTGCGAAAACCCCCCTTCGTGCGCATGGAGGCCTTCACGTTGTTCGACCAGTTCCCCGAGCCTGCCCGCTCACAACTGGTGTCCGCCTTCGACGAGGGCAAGACGCGGCCCGAGTGGTGCTTCACGGAAGGGCAGGCCCGCCTCGCCTACTGGGCGCCCTTTCCCGGCTCCGAACCGGTGATCACCTGGCACTTCGATCCCGGGCCCGACCCCGTCGCCGCCGCCGGCCTGGTGCGCCGCAGCCTGGCGGAGATGGGGCTGAGCAAAATGATCCACGACATCCCCCTCAGACCCGGGCTCTCCCCTGCCGTCGACCGCGCCGTCGAGCACGAGGCCCTGACCCTGGCCGGCTTCACCATGGAGGTCGAGCGGCTCATGCTCGAATGGGCGGCGGGCACCGACCTGCCCGACGACCCCGGCCGGCTGGCCTACCGCCCCGCGCGCCGCATGGATCCGTCATACGTGCTCGACATCCTCATCCGCGTGTCCGAGGGCTCGCTCGACCACGACACCCGGGTCGAGGTGGCCACCGTGGGAGCCGAGCGCGAGGCCCGGTGGATGTACGACGACCTGATCAACCGCAAGGCCAAGCCCGACTGGTTCGTCATCGGCTGTCTGGGCGACACCCCCGTCGGTCTGGTGGCCCCCGACGACCACTCCATCGCCTACATCGGGGTGCTCCCTGAGCACCGCGGCCACGGCTACGTCAACGACCTGCTGGCCAGGGGCACCCGCATGCTCGCCGAGGCCGGCGTGCCGCGCATCGTCGCGGCCACCGACGCCGCCAACGTCCCGACGGCCGGCGCGTTCCTGCGCGCCGGATACTCGGAGGTCGGCCGGCTCTACCGCTACTACTGGAGAGCATCATGAGACTTGGCGTCATGTTCGACCGGGACCTGCCCCCCGAGCAGCTGATCCCGTTCGCCGGAGAGCTCGACGGCACCGCCGTCGACGACCTGTGGGTGGTGGAGGACCTCGGCTGGACGGGCGGCGTCTCGGCGGCGGCCACCGCGCTCGCCGTCACGTCCCGGCTGCGCGTCGGCATCGGCATCACCCCCGCTCCCCTGCGCAATCCGATGCTGCTGGCGATGGAGCTGGCCAATCTGGCCCGCATGCATCCCGGCCGGCTGGCCGCCGGCATCGGTCACGGCGTGCCCGCCTGGATGCGCCAGGTCGGCGCAGCCGTCCCCTCACCGCTGTCGCTCCTGGAGGAGACGATCACGTCCGTACGCGCGCTGCTGCGCGGCGAGACGGTCACCCTGCACGGCCGGTCCGTGCATCTCGACGGCGTGTCGCTGGTGCACCCGCCGGCCGAGCCGCCGCCCGTGCTCGCCGGGGTGAAGGGCCCGCGCTCGCTGGCGTTGTCGGGACGGGTCGCGCAGGGCACGATCGTGCCCGAAGGCATCGGTCCCGCGCAGCTTCCCGGCGTCCGGTCGCAGATCGGCGGCGGCGCGGATCACGAGCTCGTGGTCTTCACCTACCTGCACACGGGGGCCGGCACCGCCGAGACGGTCGAGGAGACGGTGGCCGGGCAGGCGGAGTTCCTGGGGGTCTCGCCCGCGGACGTGGTGATGGCGACCGGGACACCCGCGGAGGCGGCGGCGCAGGTCAAGAGCATGTGGGCGGCCGGCGCCGACACGGTCGCGGTGCGCCCGCTGGGGTCGGACCCGCTGCGCCACATCAACGCGCTGCTGTCAGCCCTCTGACGCGCTTCTTCGATCGGCCGTTCGACGCGGCCGTTCGATCGCGGCCCGTTCGACGCGGCCCGTTCGACGCGGCGCTTTGACGCGGCCGGGGAGGCGCCTTCGGCCGAATGGCCGAATGGCCGATGGGCCGCCGGAGGCGGTCGGTCCTCCGGCCGATGGCCTGCGGGCGGCGTTCGGCCACCATCGTCCCCATGAGGAAGATCACAGTAGCGGTGGCCGTGGCCCTGGCCGCGACCGGCTGCGGCGTGGAGCTCGACGCCACGGAGGTGCGCGCCGCGGAGTCGTTCGTCTTGACGGGCCCCGAGTTGCGGATCCGGTCGTCCCTGGGCGGCGTGCGCGTGCTCCAGGGAGCCGGAGGGCGGGTCGAGGTGGAGCGGTGGGTGCGCGGCAAAGCCGCTGACGAGGGCAACGCCACCTGGTCGCTGCGCGACGGCACGCTCCGCCTCAGCGCCGACTGCACCATGATCATGGGTGACTGCGGCGCCCGCTACCACGTCCGCGTCCCGCCCGGCGTACGACTGTCGGTCGAAGCGGCCGACGGCGTCATCCTCAAAGGGCTTGCCCAGGACGTGGACGTGGTGAGCCGCGACCGCATCCAGGTGACGGGCGCCTCCGGACGGTTGCGGCTGCACAGCGAGGGCTCGATCACGGCCGAGGGCCTGACGTCGGACGCGGTCCGGTGCCGGACGGTCGACGGGCGGATCGACGTGGTGTTCGACCGCCCGCCCGCCGACCTCGACCTGCTCTCCCGCGAGGGCATGGTGACCGCGAAGGTGCCCTCCGCCTCGTACGCGGTCACGGCCACGAGCAAGGAGGGCCGCGAACGCACCACGGTCAAGCGCGAGGCCGGGAGTTCCCGCACCATCGTCGCCCGCAGCGGGTCGGGGGACGTCCGCGTCCTCGCCAGGTGAGCGCGTGCCCTACTCCCAGATGGCGGTGTACTTGCCGTTCTCGGCGTTCACCTGGACGGGGTGCAGCCCTCGCTTCTTGAGGGCGTTGAACCGCTGCTGGTAGCCGGCCGCGGACATGTCGACGTAGTGGGCCCAGGACTTGCGTCCGTCCTTGCGCCACACGGCCGTGTACGTGCCGTCGGGCGCCACCGCCACCTTGACCGGCCGGTAGCCCTGGCTCTTCTTCGCGTAGAACTCCTCCTTGTGGCGCTCGCGCGACATGCCGTAGGTGTACTTCCAGGTGCCGCCGGGGTTGGCGGTCCACACGCCCACGTAGCGGATGTCGCCGGGGGTGCCGTAGGCGTCGACGGAGGAGAGCGCCAGCCCCTGCGCCGCGGCCTCCCTGTTGTAGGCGCCGAACTGTGCGGGCGTGAGGCCGTGCTTGGTGAGGAACTTGGTGCTCTTCTTCTCCCAGATGGCCGTGAACACGGCGGAGGAGCCCGAGCCCGTGGCGGAGACGGAGATCGGCTGCGCTCCCTGCCTCATTGCCGCGTTGAACTTGGCCTGGAAGTCGGCTGCGGACATGCCCTGCCAGATACCCCACTCCGGCGCCGAGCCGCCCTTGACCCACACGGCGGCGTAGCGCTCGCCGTCGGAGACGTTCACCGTGATAGGCCGGTATCCGCGACTCTCGAGGGTTTTCACATGCGCCACGCTCTTGGCGGGGGTCGCGTTGTGGTAGGCGTACCACGCCGGCGCCGCCTGGGCTCCGGCCGCGGGGGCCACAGCCACGGCCGGAGCGGCGAGCCCGGCAACCACGGATGCGACGACTGCGATCTTCCTTTTGGTCTGCATGACCCTCCCCAGACAGGATTTTTTACCGAGTTTTTAGGCGAGGTAAGACCATAACAGGGGATACATGCTGACCGCTGGCGAGTGTTGTGAGCCGCGACAAGCGTGGACACCGGGTTAAGCGCCGGTTCGCCCTCGGTCAAGAGGGCCGCGAGGGCTTAGCCGAGCTTCGCGAAGGGCGTCGGCACCTGGCCCGTCCAGCGGTAGAGCTCGGCGTGCCCGGTGTGCTTGGTCTCGCCGTCCTCCGTGATCGTGCCGGCCCTGGAGGCGTAGTAGCGGCCCCGGCCGAGCGAAATCAGGCCGTACTCGCCGGTGAACTCCCACCCGCGCACGCCCGACTCCTGGTGCTCCAGCCCGCCCGGCGCCAGGGTGAGCAGGCTGCCCTGCTCGGGCTCCGGCTGGCCGACGATCTCGCCCTTCCTGGGCTGCTCGTCGCCCTTCACCATGAAGAAGGAGTAGTTGGGAAACTGCGGCTTCTTTCCCTTGTACACGGCCATCATCCAGTTGCCCGTGTGGTCGTCGTACTCCAGGTTCTGCACGCCGTAGGTGGTGTTGCCGGTGTAGACGAAGTATTTCCCGTCCACCTGCTCGGGGCCGCTGGTGTGCGGGTCGGTCTCGGTGAGCGGCTTCTCGTACTTCTTCCACCGGCTGATGTCGTACTGGAGGAGGACCTGGTGGTCGTTGTCCTCCCTGCCGACGTGGGAGTAGATGCCGTACGCGACGGTCAGCCGCTCCTTGCCGTGCTTCTTGCCGAACTCCGGCCCGAACGACACCCCGTCGATGCCGCTGCACCCGTACCTGTGGTCGGGGGTCTCGGCGATGTTGCCGTCGAACTTGCCGTCGCCGTTCATGTCGGCGACGTAGTCGTCGACGACCTCCTTGAGGTAGACGGTCTTGACCACGTCAGTGGTCTGCGCGTCCATGTTCATGCTGGTGATGCGGTCGGCGTCGAAGATGGCGATGTAGAACGACTCCTGCTCCTTGTACTCCAGGGAGCCGTACACCCGCCCGTCCTTGGCGTTGAAGTCAAGGTCGCCGAGATGCCCCGTGAAGCCCGTCACCGAGCCGACCGGGTTGCCCTTGAGGTCGGTCTTGACGAGCAGGTTGGTGAAGGAGAAGTACATGTACCCCTTGCGTTGGTCGATGGCGATGCCCTGGACGTGGCCGGCGGTCCAGGCGCCGCCGTAGATCTCCTTCGGGAGGTCCCGGGGGCGGTCGGCGGGGGTGGCGGAGACCGCGGAGGAGAGCAGGCCGAGGGTGGTGGCGGCGGCGAGAGTGAGCGTCAGGACCTTGCGCATGATGCAGTACCCGTTTCCGGTTAAGGATCAGACCGAAATCAGACGGTATACCGGCTGGGTGCCGTTGTCTGATATTTACCTGAACCAGACGTGAAGGGCGGACAAACATGGACAAGGATGACTAAGTAGGAACATCGGTGGCGACCAGTTCGACTTCGAACCCGTCCCGGTCCTCCAGGTAGGCGGCGTAGTGCTCGTCCCCGCCGGCATGGGGGTGGCGGTCGGGGAACAGCAGCGTCCAGCCGTACGCCGGCGCCTGCCCCACCAGCTCGTCGAGCCGGGTCCGGCCGTCCACGTGGAAGGCCAAGTGGTTCAGGCCGGGACGGCGACGGTCGTGCCGGTCGGCGGTGAGCGCCGGCGACTGCTCCAGCACCACGTACGTACGCCCCGACCGCCAGCTACGGCCGTCGCTCCACTCCTGGTAGGGGGTGTAGCCGAGGGCCAGCAGCAGCCACTGCCAGCTCTCGGTGGCGCGTCGCAGGTCGGGCACCCAGATCTCGACGTGATGCAGCACCCGAACAGTAGATCAGAGTTTCGAGATGGCGTACATGTTGCCGCCCGGCTGCAGGACCTTGGCCAGGGTGGAGGCCTTGATGGTATGGGAGCCGCCGGTCGGCTTCCAGGGGTCATAGACGGTGATGGTGTTCGCCAGCTTGTCGTAGCCGTACGCGATGATCGCGTGGCCGACCGTCGAGCCCTTGACCTTGCCCTTGTTCCAGGGCAGCTGCTCCATCCACACCGCGAGCACCGGCGCCTTGTGCAGCTCGCCCACCTGGGTGGAGACCCGGTCCATGAGCACCAGCGCGTTGCCGTCGGCGTCGGTCGTGCTCGTGACCTTGTACCCCTTCGACTTGAGGTAGGTGTTGATCACCGGAATGGCGTACTTGCCCTTGGTGCCGCCGGAGGCGGTGGTCTTCATCTTCTTGGCCAGGGTCTTCTGGCTGACCTTGACGCCGAAGGTCGACAGGCTCATCGACGACGAGGCGGGCACGCAGAAGTAGTTGGTCTGCTGGTACTGGCCTTTCAGGCTGACCTTGTACTTCAGCGGGCTGAGCAGGCCCTTGGTGCTGGCGGTCGGAGTCGGGGTGGAGGTGGCGGCCGGGCTGGGCGTGGGGGTCGCGGGAGAGGCGTTAGCCGGAGTCAGAGAGGTGAAGCACAGAGCGCCCACGGTCACGGTGAGGCCGACGGCGGTCCCTGTCCTGCGGTTCATCACTTGATCGCTCCATGTGTGCACACAAACGACTGACAGTGGTCAAGGACCGTAGTTGAGTTGTCAAAAGAGTGCAAACAGTTACGGTTGGTGACTATGAGGCAGAAGAGCTGATGAGTCCTCTGATGTCCGGCAGGTCGTCTGTTAGCGTCATGCGTGCAGCGAGAGGGTGGTGCACATGTCGGGGAGCGGCGTGGCGATCCAGTTCGTACGCGCGGCCGTCGCCTCCGCGGAGACGCCCGATCCCGACATCAGGCGCGCGCTGCCAGCGCTGACGCGGCCCGGCGCCACCCACGTCGGCTGCGCCCAGACGGTCGAGGCGATGCGGGACCTGTGGCGACACAGCGACGACGAACTGCTCAGGCTCGGGCCACGGCCGATCCCGCCCGGCACCTTCCGGATGATCTCGCTGGGGCTGATCCACGCACCCGACCTGCGGGCCGCGCTCGAGCGCCTGACCGAGTTCGCGTCGATCACCACGGGCTACTCGCGCAGCCGCCTCGTCGTCGACGGTGCCACCTGCCGGATCGAGATCGCCGCCGAGCCCGGCGCCCGCATCACGCCGCTCGCCGCCGAGATCATGCTGGCCCTCGTGCACCGCTTCCCGGCCTGGCTCGCCGGGCGGCGGATCGTGCCGTCCCGGCTGGAGCTGCCCTTCCCCGAGCCCGAGTACAGCGACGCATACGTGCCGGTCTTCGGCCGGATGCCGGTCTTCGACGCCCCGGCGGTCTCGATCAGCTTCGACGCCCGGCACCTCACGGCCCCCGTCGTACGCGAGGAAGCCGACCTGCTGCGCTACCTCCGCCGCTGGCCGGCCGACCTGATCCTGCACCGCGACTACGGCACGACGACCGCCGCCCGCGTACGCAACGTCCTCGAACGCGGCGACACCACCGAATGGACACGCGCCGACGACGTTGCCGCCAGGCTGTCGATCAGCCCTCAGCACATGCGCCGGCTCCTGCGGCAGGAGGGCACGTCGTTCCAGCGGATCCGGGAGGAGGTGCTGCGGGACCTGGCCGTCGCGAGCCTGGAGCGCGGCAGGGAGTCGATCGAGGAGATCTCCTCGCGGCTCGGGTTCTCCGAGCCCAGCGCGTTCCGGCGGGCCTTCACACGCTGGGTCGGCAGCCCGCCGGGCGCCTACCGCACCCGGCACACCGTCTGACCCGGGGCTATCGGGTGCGGCGGCGGACGGCCAGGCCGATCGCGACGGCCGTCCCGGCCAGGCACAGCCAGGCGAAGGCGTCGCCGATCACCCGGTAGACGGTGGCGGTGCCGCGCACGGGCACGTCGGAGAAGACCACGTGCCGGTCGCCGCCCGCGTAGTCGTGCGCGGCCAGCACCCTGCCCTGCGGGTCGAACGCCCCCGACACTCCGAACTCGGCCTGCCGGACCATCGCGTACCCGTTCTCGATCGAGCGCAGGCTCGCCTTCTGGTTGTGCGCCGGCCCGATCTCCGCCCAGTCGCGTGCGGGCACGAGCATGATGTCGGCGTCCACGCGCATCAGTTCGGGGAAGTCGGCGTCGAAGCAGATCACCGTGGCCAGCCGCCCGTACGGCGTCCGCGCGACCGGCACCACGCCGTCGCCCGGCGGGTAGAACTCCAGGCCGGGAATGGGATGGGCCTTGTTGTAGACCCAGACCTGCGTGCCTGCGGGGTCGTACAGGTAGGTGCGGTTGGCCGCGTACGGCGCCTGCGGCAGGACGACGGACACGGCGGCCTGCAGGTAGATCCCGCCCTCCCGCGCCACGGCGGCCACCTGGCCGAGGAACGCCTGCTCGTCGGCGGCCAGGACGCCGGCGGCCTGCTCGGACCACATCACGATCTTCGCGCCCGCCTGTCCCGCCTCCCGCGTCCTGGCCAGCAGGTTGGCGTTGACCTTGCCGAAGGCCGCCCGTACGGTCGCCTGGTCCCGTCCCGCCACCTGCTGCGGGGTGAGGTCCGCGCTGAGCGCGGCGCGCAGGTCGCGGGTGACCGAGGTGTCCGGGCTGATGCCGGCGACCCGCACGGTGCCGCCCTCCGGCGGGAGGAACACGAGCCGGGCCCCGCCGGCGAGAAGGGCGATCAGCAGCACGGCGACGTACGCGGCCGCGCCACGGAGCGCGTTCGCCCGCAGGCGGTTCTCCCAGAGATGGTTCGCCGTCGTCGCGAACCATCCGATGAGGAAACCCACACCGTACGGGCCGGTCACCGACACGACCTGGAGCAGCGCGAGGTCGTCGTGCTGGGTGGCGGCCGGCACGCCGAACGCGGTGCCGAACGGGCTGAGCAGCGTCATCAGGAACTCGCAGGCCGCCAGCGCCGCCGGGAACAGCAGCAGGGACGTGACCGTACCCGCCCTCGGGGTGACGAGCCGGTCCACGACGTACGGCACGACGGTCAGGGTGCCCAGCGCGAGGATCCCCACCACGACGATCACGGTCATCGGCACAGCGGTCTCGACCAGCCAGAACACGCCGGCCAGCGCCGAGGCCGCCCACACCGCCGCGAGCCCGCCGAGGGCCGGGCCGGTCCGTACGAACCTCAACAGGAAGACCGGGGACAACCAGGCCGCCACGGCGATGTCGAAACGGCCGTGCACGGCGAAGAGCCACAGCAGCGTCCCCGCTCCCAGCCAGGCCCACCGCCACCGATGTCCGTCAGGAACCGCCGGCACGGCCTCGCTCCGCCGGTCGATCTGCTCTGTCCGCATCTGATCCTTCCCCGCCGTCGAAGCCTCCGCCCGGAGGGTTCGACCAGTGCCTCGCGCGACGGCCGATCCGGTCGCGGACCGACGCTAACCGCGGCACCCTCCCGAGGGCTGTGACCCTGCCTCTCCTCATGCATGACCGAACCGCTCCTCGCCCGGCCAGGAATGCCTGGCTAGAAGGGGAATTCGAGAAGATACTGAACGGGTGGAGCGCGAGCGGCCGAGCCAGAAGCTCCTCTGGAGCGTCTTGGCCCCTGTAGCGGTGGCGATCATCATCGCGCTCCTCCTCGGCCCCACCGGCAACCCCTACGACTGGTTCAAGAACGAGCAGCCGTCTCCCTCGACCGGCTCAGGATCACCCAGCACTCCTCCAGCGGAGACCGCCCAGCCGAGCAGCCCTCCGTCCGAGACGCCCATCGGCGACGATCCGCCGCCCATCTACCGGCAGAAAGGCATCAACCTTTCGAAGGGCTACAGGATTACGTTCACCGACAGGCCCATTCGCCCGAACCAGGAGAACGGGGTCATGGGCATGAGACATGACGGTTACGTGTCGGTGCGCGGTGGACGACAGGTGGTCCTGCTGAAACCCGGGCAACCACGCGAATACCGCACCTGCCGCGACGACACCCGCTACTACCAGAACGTCACCATCCCCGGCATTCCCGGCTCGAAGCTGCCCGAGGGCGCGGCGCTCTGCGTCACCGACACGGACAGCGGGCTGATCACGCTCGTCAAGGTGACCGGCTGGAGCGACTCGGACGAGGATGCCGACTACATGACCCTCGACATCACCATCTGGCAGGGGCCGGACTGAGCCTCACCGCCGGCCCTCACCCAGGAGCATGCGTCACCGGTCCAGGTGGGCGGCGATCCGCGGCAACCTGCGAGCCAGCTCCTCCTCATCGTCGAAATCCCAGTTCTCGCCATGAGGAAAAGAGCCGAGCTCCGGCACCAACGGGAAACCTGAGGACTCGACGCGTGCGTATGCGGCTTCGAGCAGCGCGTCCGGCTCCTGCCCGGTCACCCGCTCGTAGGCCTTCATGGCCACATAGGCCAGCACCTCGAACCCTTCCGACTCTTCCCTCTGCTGCTCCGGATCCTTCGGCGGGCGCCTGGTGCGGTTGGCGTACGCCTTCTCCAGCTCCAGCAGGTGGAGCACCTGAGGCACCTCGATCACCCGATCAGGGCATTCGACGACGCTCTCGAACGTCGCACGTCCCAGACTGACGAGCCAGCTCACGAAGTACTCGAACCCGTCCAGCGACCCCATGCCGAACACGAACCAGTACGCCGCGTACAGATCAACCGTGCAGCCGCGATCATGAGTGGTCTTCCACCAGACCTCATAGTCGACGATCTCTTCGACCGGACGGCGGGAGAGCTCGCCCTCCAACCACTCCAGGCGCTTTCTTCTGGTGCCGGTCTCGCGTCCGGAACGCTCGATCAAATCCCAGAACTCATCGAGATCCATGCTGCGTGATGCTGGCATCCGCGGAACGCCATGTAAAGATCGCAAACAGGCGCCTGCCGGGTCAGCAGCAGAGTGGCCGGCAGGCGGCGGATCTCAGGCGCTGTCAGCGCCACGCCGGACACGCAAGCGGCAGGCGCACGGTCGGTTCGTCAGGCCGTGGAGTTGCTCGACGAGGGCTGGGGTGATGGGTGTCCGTCCACACGCTCCAGCACGACGACGGGGATCTGCCTGCCGGCCGCTGCCTCGAACTCGGCGAACTTCGGGACGAGCGCCACCTCTTTCGCCCAGAGCCGCTCGCGCTCCTCGCCCATGCCGAAGAAGGGCTCGCGGCTCATCACCGTCGACGGTGCCGTCTTCCGCTGGCGTGTCCGCCGCAAGCCGACCTACTGCCAGGGCAACGGCTGGACCCCGCTCCGCTTCGCTGTCGAGCGAGCCGAGGAGCCGGGCGGCGTTCTCGTAGTGTCACTTCCCTGCGCCCGGCCGGACAACTGGCTGGGAAAGCGAACGATCGCGATCCGTCCCGTCCTCGTCGCCGGATGCATCCGGCGGGCCGTCGACCGAGGATGGAACCCGGCGCAACCGGGCTCGCCCTTCACCCTCACCGTCGCTGAGGACCAACTGGCCGCGCTCTTGGGCGAACCGCCTCAGTACCTGGTGCCGTTCCTCTGGGGCATGATCCCGGAAGGCGGCGGCATCGAAGACCTCCCTCGATGCACTCAAATCTGGAGTCGAGACGAACCGAACATAAACCATGCTGTCGGTTTTCGAAGTCGCCTGCACGGATGCGCGGAGTGGTCTGCACACCCGCAGCGGGTGCGGGCGTGCAGACCATCCGTGGTGATGTGCGGCTTAGCGGTGGGTGGCCGCCTGAGCCTGGCGCGAGCGCCAGCGCCGAAACACTGCTTTCTCGACGAGAACCTGCCGGTGGATGAACCGTCTCTACGGATACGGCCTGGCAAGTGTGGCAGCTCAGGCAGCACCTGGGCGTCAGGATCCGTGGCGGGATCGCTCGTTGGTGATCACCGCGATCAACAGCGGGATCACCGCCCACGCGGCGAGCGCAGTGAACGCCGTCCAGGTTGGCATGATGTCTGGGACCTGCTCGATCAGCTGGAGGGCCGGGTACGCCGGCAGAAACGGGCTGATCTGCTCGCCCCAGGGCAGGTTCATGGCGAGGAACGGCAGCACAAGAACGATCGCCACCAGCGCCGCGGTCGCCACGGCGCCGTTGCGCAGGATCGTGCCGAGCGCCAGTCCGAGCAGCGTGGTGACCACGATCATCAGCGTGCCGCCGGCGATCACCGTCCAGGTTCCGGCAGGCAGCAGCGAGGGGTGGAACTCCGCGGCGACGAACCGCCCGAAGAGATAGCCGGGCACGGAGATGAGCAGCGAACCGCCGACCGCGGCTCCGCTCAGGACTGCCGCCTTGGCCATCAGCACGCGGGCCCTGGACGGTGTTGCGACGAACGTCGTGTCGATCATGCCGGACGCGTGCTCGCCGCTGATGCTCATCGTGCCCAGCATGCCGAGCGGCAGCTGGGCCAGGACCACTCCCACGTACACGGCCACGACGATTCCCATGGCGGCCTGATCGCTCGTACGGGCGGGATCCCAGCGCGAGATGACGGCGGAGGCGCCCAGCACGGTGAGCGCGAGCGACACCAGCACCCCGATGCCCAACGCCCACCAGGTCGAACGCAGACTCCGAAGTTTGATCCACTCGGCGGCGACCGCGCTCACGGGGCGCTCCTTTCGATGACGTTCATGAACGCGTCCTCCAGCGACATGCCCGGGCCTACCAGCTCTGTGATCGCGGCGTCGGCGCGCAACCTGCCCTGGGCGACGACGATCAGATGATCGGCCGTGACCGCCATCTCGCTCATCAAGTGGCTCGACACGAGCACGGTGCGGCCCTCGGCGGCGAGGGACTTGAGCAGGCCGCGCATCCAGCGGATGCCTTCGGGATCGAGTCCGTTGGTGGGCTCATCGAGCACGAGCACTTCCGGGTCGCCCAGCAGAGCCGCGGCGAGCCCCAGCCGCTGCTTCATGCCCAGCGAGAATCCGCCGACGCGCTTGCCTCCCGCGTGGCCGAGCCCCACGAGCTCCAGCAGCCCGCCGATGCGGGTGCGGGAGATGCCGTTGGAGCGGGCCAGCCACCACAGGTGCTGCTCTGCCCGCCGCCCGCCCTGCACCGCGGTCGCGTCCAGCAGCGCGCCGACCTGGGTGAGCGGACTTTTCAGCTCCCGGTAGGGCATGCCGTTCACTGTGGCCCGTCCGGCGGTGGGCTGGTCGAGGCCGAGGAGCAGCCGCATGGTCGTGGTCTTGCCGGCGCCGTTCGGGCCGAGGAAGCCGGTGATCCTGCCGGGCGAGACCGTGAAGGAGAGGTCGTCCACGGCAAGTGTCTGTTTGAAGCGTTTGGTCAGTCCGGTGACTTCGATCATGTCTCTCACGATCTGCCGCAACCGGCCCGTCGCGCATCGGTCTTGGGACCGATACGGCCGGCCCGGCGACCGGGCTAGGTTCATACCGTGCGCGAACAGATCCGACTTCCCCTGCTGAGCCGGGTGCCGGCCTGGGCCTGGGTGACGATCGACGCCGGAATCGCCCTGGTCTTCGCGGCCTCCTTCATCGGGCTCGCCTCATCGAGGAACCTGTCGGAGCCCGACGTGGTGGACTACGGGGCGGCCCTTGTGACGAGCCTGCCCGTAGCGGTCAGGCGGTTGTGGCCGCGCTCGGTGTTCGTGATCGTCCTGCTGGGCGGTCTTGGGATGCGCGAATTCCTCATCCCGCACGCCGACCTGCTCTGCCTGCCTCTTGCGCTGTACACGCTGGCCACGCGGAGCAAGGCTGTGCTCCCGCTGCTCGTGGCGGGCGTGGTCACCATGCAGGGCGTGGTGGAACTCCCGCTTTCGGTGGTGGTGCGTGACCAGCTCGGGCTGGTGCTGGCGATCTTGGCAGCTTCATGGGCCACCGGTACGGCTGTGCGACAGCGCCGGCTCTACACCGAGCAACTCGCCGCGCAGGCGGAAGAGCGGGCGCGTGCGGAGGCGATGGCGGAGCGGCTGCGCATCGCCAGGGAGTTGCACGACGTCATCGGCCACAGTCTCAGCACGATCGCCGTGCAGGCGGGGGTGGCAGGCCATGTGGGCGGGGCGGAGGAGATGGGCCACGCGCTGGCCTCGATCGAGGAGACCAGCAGGTCGGCCCTACGTGAAACCAGGCAGTTGCTCGGTGTGCTGCGTGAGGACGGCGAGGCCGAACTCGCCCCCGCCCCGGGACTGGCCGATCTCGACGCGCTCGTCATGAGGACCAGGGCGGCGGGCCTGGAGGTGGAGCTGCAGATCAACGGCGATGTGGGCGGGGAGATGAAGCCGACGGTCTACCGGATCGTGCAAGAGGCACTGACCAACGTGCTCAAACACGCTGGAGCCCGCCATGCCCTGGTGCGGATCGAAGGGCAAGAGGACGGGCTGACGGTGGAGGTCACCGACGATGGCACGCGAGGCCAGGCACGGCCGTACGGACACGGCCTGACAGGGCTGCGCGAGCGCGTGCACCTCTTCGGCGGCGAGTTTGAGGCAGGGGCTCGCCCCGTGCGCGGCTTCCGTGTGATGGCCAGGCTGCCGCTATGATCAGGGTGCTGGTGGCCGACGATCAGGCGCTCATCAGGGCGAGCTTCCGCAGGTTGATCGACTCCGCGCCGGGGTTCCAGACAGTTGGTGAGGCGGCGACGGGCGCGCAGGCGGTGACAGTGGGTGCTCGCGATCGTCCCGATCTGGTGCTCATGGACGTGCGCATGCCGGAGATGAACGGGATCGAGGCCACGCGTCGCATCTGTGCCGACTATCCGCAGACGCGCGTGCTCATGGTGACCACCTTCGACCTGGACGAGTACGTCTACGGAGCGCTCCAGGCCGGCGCCGCGGGCTTCCTGCTCAAAGACACTCCACCCGCCGAACTGATCAGGAGCATGAACGTCATCGCGTCGGGCGAGTCGCTGCTGGCGCCGACCGCGACGCGGCGGTTGATCCAGCGGTTCGTGAACCCGCCATCGCGGGCGGGTGGCCTCGACATCACCGAACGCGAGCGTGAGGTCCTCGTCCTGGTGGCCCGGGGCATGTCCAATGCAGAGATCGCCCAAAGCCTGTACGTCAGCCTCAGCACGGTGAAAACGCACGTCAGCAACCTGCTGACCAAGCTCGATGCCCGAACTCGCGTCCACCTGGTCATCGCCGCCTATGAGGCTCGCCTTGTCTGAGGAGGTCTCTTTCTCCGCCGCCCAGTAGATAAAGATCATTTGTTTGATGAGCGCGCGATCCGCGCGCGGCTTGTGCAGCCTCAGGACCCATGTAGCCTGCTGTTTCACAGGCGACCACCTATGAAACACGCGTCGCGGCCGAATGCGTCCAGGGCGAACGCTGTTTCATAGGTCGGTGCAAACAGATGGACGACGTGATATCCGGCCCGGCCCGGCGGCAGTAGCACCGAGTCCTGCCGGACGTAGGCAGAGAAGGCCTGCCAGCCGTCGGCGGGATTCAAGGTGTCGGCCAGCCACGGCACGCATCCGGTGATCGTCATCCGGCGCAGCCGGCCCACCTCGATGCCGGTCCGGGCGGCGAGCGCGTGCACGATGATCGTGGGCGTCTGGTAGTCCAGGTCTGCGCCGCGGTCGAACTGTGCCGTCGGCGGGCCGAGGTTGTGCGTCAGCAGCTGCTCGACCGACAGACGGTACAGCCCGGCGAGACGGCCGAGCCAGGAGGTGAGCGCCTCGCCGGGGGCAGGCTCGGGGTGGACGGGCCAGCGGCGCACACCGCCCGGCAGGTCCGCGCGTGTCACACCAGCTCGCATTCGAACTTGCGGCGCCGCTCGGTCGGGCCGGCGTAGCTCGCCAGGAGCAGGGTGCGCTGGTTGATGGCCTCCTCGCCGGACTCGATCGCCGCGGCGGCGGCCTCGGTGAGCAGTGCGGCCAACTCCCCGATGGTGCCCTCGCTGCGGGTCAGCAGGTAGTCGGTCATCTCCGGGGTGGCAAGGTGGGAGGGGCGGCGCAGCGGGAAGGCGGCGGCGAAGCTGGCCATCAGGGTGCTCGCCTCCCGGTCGGGCTGCCAGCGCGGCAGCACGAACGGGGCGAAGCGGTTCTCCAGTTGGTCGTCGGAGCGGATCGCCAGATAGGCGTCCCGGGTGCCGACGCCGACCAGCGGAATCTTCAGTTCGTTGCCCAGGAAGCGCAGCAGGTTGAGGAACTCGCGGCGCGCCTCACCGCGGCCGGCCAGCACGTTGTGCAGTTCGTCGATCACCAGCATCCGCGCGCCGGCCTGCCGCAGCAGCCGCACCGCGAGCTGCTCCAGCTCGGCCAACCGCTGGCGGGGCCGCATTGGCGCGCCGAGCGCGGTCAGCAGCGCGGTGTAGAAGCGGGCCACGTGCGGGTCGGAGGGCATCTGCACCATCAGCACCGGGATCTCCTCCCGGTCCGGGTGCGAGGTCGGCGCGTGCAGGCGCCGGAACTTCTCCAGAATCATCGACTTGCCGTTGTTGGCCGGCCCGATCACCAGCAGGTTCGGCATGCTTGGCCGGCCAGTTCAGCAAGGTGTGCAGCTGGTCCAGTGCCTGCGTGGCGCGGGTGTAGCCGATCCACCGATCCGCTCGCACCCGGGCCAGCCGTTCGGCGGCGGGCAGCCGGGCCACCGGCCGGGCGCTTTCATGCAGGTGCGACAGGTCCTCTGCCGGCCCCGGCTCCAGCTCGATCTCCGGCCCGGTCTTCGGTTCGCTGTTCACCACTGCTCGATCACCTCGAACGGCCGCACCGGCGTGTCGTCCACGCACCCCTCGGCCGGCGGCGAGGTCGGCGGCGAAGCTGCTCGCGGCGCGGGGGTCGCCGAGCGACGCTCGACCTCCCGGCGGGCCCGGCGGGTCTTGGCCGCGCGTTCTCAGTGATCTGCCGCATCTGCTCCACCATGGCGAACAGGGCGTTCTCATCGACCTGGGCGCGGCCGTCCTGGCGCAGCCGGGCGATCGCGGCGCGCTGTTCCCACACGCTGATCGGCGGGCGCGACAGCATCCGGTACGGCACCGCCAGGTAGGCGTGCCCGTCGGGGTCCAGCACCCAGACCCGGGAGAGGTCGCGCGGGTCGCGGCGCAGCACGAACTTCTCCAACCCGTCGCGGCGGGCGATCCAGGGCTTGAGCACGTCGCTGTAGTACTGCACGTGGTCGATCGTGAAGCCGGTCCGCCTCAGCGTCCGCCGGATCACCGGCAAGAAGTCGACCAAGAACGCGGTCTCGCTGGTCACCGTGGCCGGACGGCCGCTGGCCGCGACACCTTCGGCCCACCGTCCGGCCGGGGTCTGGCCCAGCGTGCCGTGCACCTGGCCGTGGTAGGCGGCCACCGCCAGGGCCAGCCACCTGTTCAGCTCCAAACCCTCCGCTTCGCCGCGCGGAGCGGTGTACGGGCGTGGGCCGGGGAGGTGCCGCTCGAGGACGCCGCAGCCGCCTTCGCCAGGGCGACCAGCGGCGCGGCCCGTTTCCGCATGGTGCTCGTCACCGGGAACTGACCACCGACCGGCTGCCATCTCAGGGAGTACGTGGCACGCCAATTGTCGACCTCGTGATGACATGTGCCGGTGCGAGTGGATGGGCGGACATCGCGAAGAGCGTCTCGTTCTCGCCAGCGAAGGCCCAAGTCTCGAACCGGTAGGTTTCGACCGCTGATCGCGAAGGGGAGCATTCTGATTCGTGCGTGCCGACTCCCCGCTCGGGGGACGGCACCGCGAAGGCGCTGTTCGGCTCTCGGTCCGAGAGCGTCTCCGGCCGTGCGCCGGACCTGTACTTCCCGTGTGGCGGATGCTCGCGGAGATCTTGGGGTTGTTCATGGGTGAGAACGGCATGCCGGAAAACGCGACGGACAGGCTGACCCGGCGCCGGTTCGTCCGCTTCTCCGGCGCGGCCGGCGCGAGCGTCGTGCTCGCCGCCGCCGGCCAGGACCTGGCGGCGGCCGACGGGCCGACGCCACCGCCCCCCACCGTTGGAGGCCCCGACCCGGCCGTGTGCGGCAGCACCAGCAGCACGGATTCCCTGTGGGTCTCGATGCAGCGCTGCCACAGCACCAACAGCTGCCTGCAGAACGGCGACGACTACGTCGTGATGCCCGGCAACAACAACGCCTCCGGGTACACGAACTACATCCTCGTTCCCACTCAGCGGATCAACGGGATCGAGTGCCCCTGGATCTGCAACAGCCACGCCCCCAACTATTGGGACGCCGCGAACTACTTCGCCACGAGGCAGCCGACTGTGGTGCGGCCACCGGTTGGGCTGGGGATCAACTCGCAGCGCGCCCGGAACTTCAACCAGCTCCACATCCACATGGCCACCGCACGGCCGGTGTCCCGGAGCGACCTGGAGTCGCAGCAGGGGAGCGCCGCTCACAACGTCGCGGACTGGGCGCACACCCGCGTGTCGGTCCGCGGGTTCAGCGAGCAACTCGGCATCCTGCCGCACGTCTACCGGGTGCTGATCTGGCCGGGGTTCAGCCACGACAACCTCTTCGACATGCTCCGGACCATGCTCGTCCACGCGATGGGCCAGGGCGCGACCGTGGCCGACGCCCAGGACCAGATGCGGTTCCAGACGCTGATCGTGATTCCTCGGACGTCCGGCGGCTACTTCATCGTGAACAGCGAGAACCAGCTGCGCGACCCGAACAACCGCCAGCTCGTCGGGACCGACACCTGCGACCCGCTGCTCCTCCTGCACCCCTGAGCGCGTCAGCTCGCCTCAGAGACCGCTCTGGACGGGGCCGTTCCGGACCGGGGCCGCCCATCCCGCCCGCCGAATGCATGCCAGGCCGAACGACCTCCGCCATATCCAGGCGACCACGCTGCTCCTGGCCGGCTGGCCCTCCATGTCGTCGCGGCCCGCCTCGGCCACGCCGGCCCATCAATCACTCCCAGGGTCTACGCTTACGTGATCCGCGCAGCGGAAGCCTCGGTAGAGGTGTTGGCAAGATCCCGAGATTGTCCTGACGAACACGAAGGCCCGCTCCACCTTCGGTCGACCCCTGCGCGCTCGACATCGCATGGTTGAGCGCGTCCTCGACCAGCCCTGCAGGTCACCGCCTACTTCAACAGCTGCCTGGCCATCACCACGCGCTGGATCTGGTTGGTGCCCTCGTAGATCTGAGTGATCTTGGCGTCGCGCATCATCCGCTCCACCGGGAAGTCCTTCGTGTAGCCGTACCCGCCCAGCAGTTGTACCGCGTCC
Organism: Nonomuraea sp. B5E05; assembly: GCF_039880665.1. Taxonomy (NCBI): domain Bacteria; kingdom Bacillati; phylum Actinomycetota; class Actinomycetes; order Streptosporangiales; family Streptosporangiaceae; genus Nonomuraea; species Nonomuraea sp. B5E05. Next base: position 337,712 of record NZ_JBDPMJ010000005.1, on the reverse strand, counting down.
GTCGTGATCTCCATGGCGGCGTCCGAGGCGGCGCACTTCGCGGCGCTGGACAGGAAGGTGAGGTCCTTCTGGGGTTCGCCGTGCATGGCGCGCTCCGACTTCGCGGCCGCGTGGTACGTCAGCTGCCGGGCCGCCTCCAGTTTCATGGCCATGTCGGCGATCATGAACTGCAGCCCCTGGAAGTCGGCCACGGGCCGGCCGAACTGCTTGCGTTCCTTGACGTAGCCGATCGCGTAGTCGAGGGCTCCCTGGGCGATGCCGAGGGCCTGGGCGGCGATGGTGACGCGGGTGTGGTCGAGGGTGGCGAGGGCGGTTTTGAAGCCGGTGCCAGGGTCGCCGATCATGCGGCTGGCCGGAATGCGTACGTCGTCCAGGATCACCTGGCGGGTGGGTGAGCCCTTGATGCCGAGTTTCTTCTCCTTGGGTCCGAAGGAGACGCCTTCGTCGGATTTCTCGACCACGAAGGCGGAGATGCCGCGTGCCCCGGCGGACGGGTCGGTGACCGCCATGACCGTGTAGTACTCGGAGACGCCGGCGTTCGTGATCCACATCTTGGTGCCGTTGAGCACGTACGTGTCGCCGTCCGCGACCGCGCGGGTCTTCATGGCCGCCGCGTCCGAGCCCGCCTCCGGCTCCGACAGCGCGTACGAGAACATGGCCTCCCCCCGGGCGACGGGCGCCAGGTAGCGGGACTTCAGCTCTTCCGACGCCGAGAGCAGCAGCGGGACGGTGCCCAGCTTGTTGACCGCGGGGATCAGGGAGGACGACGCGCACGCGCGGGCGACCTCCTCGATGACGATCACCGTGGCCAGCGCGTCCGCCCCCGCGCCGCCGTACTGTTCGGGGACGTGGGCGGCGTGCAGGTCGGCCGCGACGAGCGCCTTGTAGACGTCCCAGGAGAACTCCTCGGTCTCGTCGGCCTCTGCGGCGTGCGGAGCGATCTTCTCGTCGGCCAGGGCGCGGACGGTCTCCCTGAGCATGTCGTGTTCCTCGGCGGGCGCGTAAAGGGGGAAGCTCATGCGACGAATACTAGGACGTCCGACCATCTTGTTACCAGCGGGTACGGTTTGCAAAAGGGAGGAGGTGGCACGAAGGAGATAGCGCGGGCCGGTAACATGCCTCAGCGATCGAAAGGAGCTCTCTCGTGCCATATCGCCTCACGGTGATCGGGACCGGATACCTGGGCATCACCCATGCGGCGTGCATGGCCGATCTCGGATACGAAGTCCTGGGCCTCGACATCGACGCCGACAAGATCAACCGGCTCAACAACGGGCAGCTCCCGATCCACGAACCCGGGCTCGAAGAGGTGCTCCAACGCGGGCTCGAGTCCGGCCGCCTGCGCTTCACCTCCTCCTTCGAAGAGGTCGCCGCCTTCGGCGACGTGCACTTCCTCTGCGTCGGCACCCCGCAGAAGCGCGGCGAATACGCCGCGGACGTCTCCTACGCGGACAGCGCCATCGAGTCCCTGGCCCCGCTCCTTGACCGGGAATGCCTGGTGGTGGGCAAGTCCACCGTGCCCGTCGGCACCGCCGAGCGGCTGGCCGACAAGCTCGCCCGGCTCGCCCCCGCGGGCGCCGAGGCCGAGCTGGCCTGGAACCCCGAGTTTCTGCGGGAGGGTTTCGCGGTCAGGGACACGCTCCACCCCGACCGCATCGTGCTCGGCGTGCGCAGCGAGCGGGCGGAGAAGGTGCTGCGCGAGGTGTACGAGCCGCTGGGCGAGATCCCGTTCGTGGTGACCGACTATGCGACGTCCGAGCTGGTCAAGACGGCCGCGAACGCCTTCCTCGCCACCAAGATCTCCTTCATCAACGCCATGGCCGAGGTCTGCGAGGCCGCCCACGCCGACGTCAAGCAGCTGTCCGAGGCACTGTCGTACGACGACAGGATCGGCGGGCGCTACCTCAACGCCGGGCTCGGCTTCGGCGGCGGCTGCCTGCCCAAGGACATCAGGGCCTTCATGGCGCGGGCCGGCGAGCTGGGCGCGGACCAGGCGCTGACGTTCCTGCGCGAGGTGGACGACATCAACATGCGCCGGCGGGCCCGCATGGTCGACCTGGCAAGGGAGCTGGCGGGCGGCTCCTTCCACGGGTGCACCGTGGGCGTGCTGGGCGCCGCGTTCAAGCCCAACTCCGACGACATCCGCGACTCCCCCGCGCTCAACGTCGCCGTGACCATCGGCCAGCAGGGCGGACAGGTCACCATCTACGACCCGATCGCGCTCGACAACGCTCGTAAGGCTCATCCCGAGCTCAACTATGGCGATTCCGCCGTCGAGGCGGTGCGCGGGGCGCACGTGGTCCTGCTGCTCACGGAGTGGCAGGAGTTCCTGGAGCTCGATCCCGAGCAGCTGGGCGCGGTGGTCGCCACCCGGCGCATCGTCGACGGCCGCAACTGCCTCAACCCCGAGTCGTGGCGCTCAGCCGGCTGGCACTACCGTGCCCTGGGCCGACCGTGAGTCATCGCAGGTGGAGCACCCACTGGGTGGTCAGCGGGCGATAGCCGCGGCGCGCCCAGAACGGCGTGGACAGCGGGTTGGGCAGCGCGTGGTGGAGCATCATGGACGACACCCCGCGCTCCGACGCGTGGCGGTGGGCCACGTCGACGAGCGGCGCGCCCACGCCGCGGCCCCGCCAGGCCGGCTCGACGTACATGACCCCGAGGTAGGCCACGGGCGAGTCACGTACGTCCTTGCCGATCCAGCGGGAGCGGCCCGGCGGCTGGACGATGACGCAGCCCACCGGCCGGCCGCCCGTCTCGGCGACCCAGCACCACTCCAGCGGCAGCACCTCCGCCGCCACGAGCTCCTTGATGCGTGCCGGCGTCGAGTCACGCACGGCCACCCAGCCGAACTGCGCGTCGTAGGCCACCAGCCGCTCGTACATCCGCACGACGGCCTCCGCGTCATCCGCGGTGGCCCGGCGGACGGCGGGCGCGCCCACCTCGCGCTCACCGAGCCGGCCGGCGCCGGGCGTGCGTGCCGAGCGCTCACCGAGCCGGCGGACGGCGGCCACGGAGATGGGTGCGAACCCCCGCACGGCCAGAGCCCTGACCGGCGCGGTGTCCCTGCTCGGCCACGACACGGCCAGCGCCTGCCCGGGGCCGGGATCGCGTAACCCCGCCATCCACCGGTCGAGCAGCCCGCCCAGCGCGGCCTCGGGCTCGGGCCCGCCGACGCGGGCCTGGAGCCGGTGGACGACGAGCGGCGACCAGGAGGCGCGCAGGTCGCCCCGGTCGATGCGGTCGACGGAGGCCAGCCCCGCGGCGTCGCGGGTCTCCAGCCGCACCCCGCCCGCGCCGGGCAGCCCTTCGTGTCCTGCGACCAGCGGGTCGGCCGCCCGCACCCGGGCGGCATGGCCCCTGATCACGTTGTCCATCCACGGCACCCTAGCCGTACGGCCAGGCCCGTGCGAGCGCTTTCCCAGGGGCGTCCGCGCCTGGGTCAGAGCTCGGCGGCCTCGGCCCGCAACCGCTCGCCCTTGGCGTACGCCTGCTCCTTCAGCCGCGCCTGGAACTCCTCCATGCGCGCCCGCAGCCCGTCGTCGGAGGCGGCGAGAACGCGTACGGCCAGCAGCCCCGCGTTGCGGGCGCCGCCGACGGCCACGGTGGCCACCGGCACCCCGGCCGGCATCTGGACGATCGACAGCAGGGAGTCGAGACCGTCGAGGTGTTTGAGCGGCACCGGCACCCCGATCACCGGCAGCGGCGTGACGGAGGCCAGCATGCCGGGCAGGTGGGCGGCGCCCCCCGCACCAGCGATGATCACCTGGAGGCCGCGGGAGGCGGCCTGGCGGCCGTAGTCGATCATCTCGACCGGCATGCGGTGGGCCGACACCACGTCGGCCTCGAACGTCACCCCGAACTCGGCGACCGCCTCGGCGGCGGCCTTCATGACGGGCCAGTCGGAGTCGCTGCCCATGACGATGCCGACGCGCGCCGCGGGCGCACTCATGTGTACTCCCCGGTGGTGAGGTAAACGGCGGCGTGGCGGGCGCGGGCGCGCACCTGGTCGAGGTTGGAGCCGAGGGCCGTCACGTGGCCGATCTTGCGGCCCGGACGCACCTCCTTGCCGTAGAAGTGCAGCTTGATGCCCGGATCGTGGGCGAGCACGTGCTCGTAGCGCTTGAACAGGCCGGGGTCGTCGCCGCCGAGCAGGTTGGCCATGACGACGACGGGCGCGGTCATCGTGGGCGAGCCGAGCGGCAGGTCGAGCACCGCCCTCAGGTGCTGCTCGAACTGCGAGGTCCTGGCGCCCTCGATCGTCCAGTGGCCGCTGTTGTGCGGCCGCATGGCCAGCTCGTTGACCACCAGCCCCTGCGTGGTCTCGAACAGCTCCACCGCCAGCAGCCCGGTCACCCCCAGCTCGTGGGCGATCTTCAGGCCGATGCGCTGGGCCTGGGCGGCGTCTTCGGGGTCGAGCCCGGGCGCGGGGGCCAGCACCTCGACACAGATGCCGTCCTCCTGCACGGTCTCCACGACCGGGTAGCTGACGCCCTGCCCGTGCGGCGAGCGGGCCACCAGCACCGCCAGCTCCCGCTCGAACGGCACGAACGCCTCGGCCATCAGCTCGACGCCGGACGCGAACGCCTCCGCGACGTCGGCGGCCGACCTGCACACCCACACGCCGCGGCCGTCGTAGCCGCCGCGCACGGCCTTGAGCACCACCGGCCAGCCGTGCTCGCCGGCGAAGCGCTCGGCGTCGGCGGCCGTGCCGACCCTGGCCCAGGCCGGGCAGGGCACGCCGATCGCGGTCAGCCGCTCGCGCATGACCGCTTTGTCCTGGGCGTGCACGAGGGCCTCGGCCCCCGGGTGCACGGTGTGGCCGTCGGCGACCAGGGCCCTGATGTGCTCGGTGGGCACGTGCTCGTGGTCGAACGTGATCGCGGCGCAGCCCTTGGCGAACGCGCGGAGGTCGCCGAGGTCGCGATAGTCTCCGACCCGCGCGTCGGTGATCACCCGGGCGGCGCTCTCGCCGGGGGCCGCGGCCAGCACCCGCAGTTCGACGCCGAGCGCGATGGCGGGCGGCTGCGTCATCCGGGCGAGCTGGCCGGCGCCGACGATGCCCACGACCGGTCCGATAGGGCTGTAGGAACTCACGCCAGGTGAGCTTACCGGGACGGAACGACTTCCCTGACGGGCGGCCCTTCCAGATCATGGCAGGTTAGCGGGCTTGGCGGGGGTTAGGACGATTTCGCGATGAACGTTCCTTTGCGCGGTATGTTCATCTGTCTGACACCGGGCCTGCACGGTGACCGGTACGCTGAGTTGGTCAGGCTCGACAAGGGAAGGGACCGAGCAGAGACGTGGACTTCGCCAAACGCCTCTACGAGCGGTTCGCCTCCCTGCTGCACGAGCTGGCCAAGTTCGGCAGCATCGGGGCCATCGCGTTCCTGATCGACACCGGCGCCTACAACCTCTTCCTGCTGGGGGTCGACGTGGGGCCGCTCACCTCCAAGGTTTTCGCGACCACGATCTCGGCGACGTTCGCCTACCTGGGCAACCGCTACTGGACGTTCCGGCACAGGGAGCAGAGCGGGCTCGGGCGCGAATATTTCCTGTTCTTCCTGCTCAACGGCATCGCGCTGCTGTTCGGGCTGCTGGTGATCGGCTTCACCACGTACACGCTCCACCTCGACGACCCCCTCAGCGCCAACATCGCCAACATCATCGGCGTCGGGCTCGGCACACTGTTCCGCTTCTGGTCGTACAAGAAGTGGGTGTTCCTGGAGGCCACCGAGCCCATCCCGGTCGAGCTGCCCGAAGCCGGGGTCAAGCAGGACCGCTGACCACCCGGTTGCCGCCGTTCTCCTCCGCGGGGCGCAGGAAGACGGCGAACGTGGCCGGGCGCCGGCGCACCAGCTCCAGCCGGCCGCCGTCGGCGGCGGCCAGCGCGCGGGCCAGCGTCAGGCCGAGTCCGGTGCCTCCGCCGCCGCTGACGTTCCGCTCGAAGATCCTCGGGGCGATCTCGTCGGCGATGCCCTGGCCCTCGTCCGCGACCTCGATCACCACGTAGTTGTCGCCGCAGGTGGACGTCACGGTGACGGCGCCGCCGCCGTGGCGCAGGGAGTTCTCCAGCAGCGAGGCGATCACCTGGCCGAAGCCGCCGGTGGTGGCCATCGCCTTCATCCCGCGGGTGCCGTCGAGCCGGATCTCGCGGCCCGCGTCGCGGAAGACCGGCTCCCACTCGATGATCTGCTGGCCGAGGATCTCGTCGATGGCGACCGGATGTGCCTGGGCGTGCCGCTGGCGGCGGGCCGCGGCCAGCAACTCGTCGATCACGGCGGTGAGCCGCTCCGCCTGGACGATCGCCGCCTCGCCCTCCTCTCGGACGACCTCCGGCTCGTCGGAGGAGGCGACGATCTCCTCCAGCCGCATGGTCAGGCCGGTCAGCGGCGTGCGGAGCTGGTGGGAGGCGTCGGTGGCGAACTCGCGCTCGCGGGTGAGCAGGTCGGAGATGCGGGTGGCGCTGCGGTCGAGCACCTGGGCCACCCGGTCGAGCTCGGGGATGCCGTAGCGGTGCTTGCTCGGCCGCGCGTCGCCCGAGCCGAGCCGGTCGGCGATCTTCGCCAGGTCCTGCAGGGGGAGCGTCAGCCGGCGTGACTGGACCACGGCCAGGCTCACGGCCACCGCCAGAGCGGCCACGGCCAGAGCCACGATGAGCAGCAGGCGGGCGGCCACGTCCTGTTCGACCTGGTCGCGGTCGCGACTGATCCGGACGTAGACGCCGGTGTTGGTCTGGGCGTCCTCCGTCATGAGGTGGCCGGACGGCGGAGGCGAGCCGACCACGGTCACCCGGAGGGGGGTTCCGTGCTCCCAGATCTGGATGTATCTTCCCGGGTATTTCTGCTCCAGCTGCTGGGGGTCGAGTGGCGTCTCCTGGACACGGGCGTATTCCACCTCTCCCACGAGACGCTTGGCTTCGGACCCAAGCTCCTGAGCCGCTTCGTCGACGATCAGGCGACTCACCACGACGCCCAGGGGGACCCCCAGCAACAGGACCGCGATGACCGCGACGACCAGGGTGGAGGTGAGCAGTCGGCGGCGCATCCGCCTACTCGCGTTCGAACCGGAAGCCGACTCCCCGGACGGTCGTGATGTAGCGGGGCTTGGCGGCATCGTCGCCGAGCTTGCGGCGTAGCCAGGAGATGTGCATGTCGAGGGTCTTGGTCGAACCCCACCAGTTCGTGTCCCAGACCTCCCGCATGATCTGCTCGCGGGTGACGACCTTGCCGGCGTCGCGCACGAGCACGCGCAGCAGGTCGAACTCCTTGGTCGTCAGGTGGAGCTCCTTCTCCCCCATCCAGGCCCGGCGCGAGTCGGCGTCGATGCGCACCCCTTGGACGACCGGGGTCTCCGAGGTGCCTCGCCGCAGCAGGGCGCGGACCCTGGCGAGTAGTTCGGCCAGCCGGAACGGTTTCGTCACGTAGTCGTCGGCGCCCGCGTCGAGCCCGACGACCGTGTCGACCTCGTCGACGCGTGCGGTGAGTATCAGAACCGGAGTGCCGTGCCCTTCGGCGCGGATCCGGCGGGCCACCTCCAGACCGTCCATTTCGGGCAGGCCAAGGTCGAGAACGATGAGGTCTATGCCGCCCGACAGGGCCCTTTCCAGGGCCTGCGGGCCATCGGGACTCACCTCGACCTGATAACCCTCGCGGCGTAGCGCACGCGCGAGCGGCTCGGAAATCGAGGTGTCATCCTCGGCTAGAAGTACGCAGGTCATGAAGCGATCGTAGGACCTTAGGCGATCGTTTCCCGGGCACAGCGCGCGGTTTGACTCGTAGTTGACCTATCCATTGACCTGGGCAAACTCGGCTAAATATCACTTAGTCAGGATTAAATTACCGTGATTATCGACGCGAAACTTGGCCGCCCGTGCACGATGCGCCAGAGTGAAAATTCCGCCCAGCACTTTCCGCCGATCACTTTCCCCGGTCGGGAGCCCGGGTAGGGGATGCGTCCGGGGCGGAACCGGTTGTGTGGCGAAAGACCTTTTCCAGGTGCCGCGCGGCCCCGATCCTCGATCGGGGCCCGGCCGGAAGAAGGAGATGATCATGATGACCACGAGCAGCGACGCGTTCGCCGACCGCCTGCTGGGATCGGCGCTCGGCACCATCGACCTGCTCTCCATGCACATCGGCGACCGGATGGGCTGGTATCGCGCGCTGGCCGCGCACGGCCCGGCCGACGCCGCCGAACTGGTCGCCCGTTCCCGCGGCCACGAGCGGTACGCCAGGGAGTGGCTGGAGCAGCAGGCCGCCACCGGGATCCTGGAGACCGCGGAAGACGGCCGCTTCGCCCTGCCCGGCGGCGCGGCGGAGGTGCTGACCGACGAGTCCAGCCTGGCCTACCTCGCCCCGCTGGCCCGGATGCTGGCCGCGGCGTCCGTCCAGTTGCCCGCACTCCTGGACGCCTATCGCGACGGCGGCGGGGTGCCCTGGGCGGCGTACGGGACCGACATGCGGGAGTCGCAGGCCGACATGAACCGGCCCTGGTTCGAGCACGCCCTGCCGGACGCGCTCGCGGGCGTGCCCGGCCTGGACACCGTGTTGCGGCGGCCCGGCGCCCGGCTCGCCGACGTGGGCTGCGGCGGCGGATGGTCGGCCATCGCGCTGGCCAGGGCCTACCCCGGGGCGACCGTGGAAGGCGTCGACATCGACGGCCCGTCCGTCGAACTGGCCACCCGCAACGCGGGCGGCGCGGGGCTCGGGGACCGGGTGACCTTCCGCCGCGGCGACGCGGCCCTGCTGGACGAGGGCCGCTACGACGCCGTCTTCGCCTTCGAGTGCGTGCACGACATGCCGCGGCCGGTGGAGACGCTGGCGGCGGCGCGGCGGGCGACGCGCCCGGACGGCGCCGTCGTGATCATGGACGAGGCCGTCGGCGACTCCTTCACGGCCCCCGCGGACGACGTCGAGCGGCTGATGTACGGCTTCAGCCTGCTCATCTGCCTGCCCGACGCGATGAACGAGCAGCCCTCGGCCGCCACCGGCACCGTGATGCGGCCGGGCACGCTGCGCCGCTACGCCCGCGAGGCCGGCTTCTCCGACGTCGAGACCCTGCCCATCAAGGACTTCGGCTTCTGGCGTTTCTACCGGCTCATTCCCTGAGCAGAGATCGGATGTCTCGCCGTGCGGCCCTGCTAACCTGAGGCCGCATGGCGGACCTCTCCGGAGATACACCCGATGACCTGACGCTCTGGTACGACGAACCGGCCACCGACTGGGAGACCCAGGCGCTGCCCATCGGCAACGGCGCCCTCGGGGCGATGGTCTTCGGCGGCACCCGCACCGAGCGGCTCCAGTTCAACGAGAAGACTTTGTGGACCGGCGGGCCAGGGTCGGCACAGGGTTACGACTTCGGCAACTGGGCCTCGCCCCGGCCGGGCGCCCTGGCCGGGGTCAGGCGCCGGCTCGACCGCGACCAGCGGATGTCGCCCGAGGAGGTCTCGGCGGAGCTGGGGCAGCCGAAGTCGGGGTTCGGGGCCTACCAGGCGTTCGGCGACCTGTGGCTGGAGATGGCCGAGAGCGGCGCGGGCGGCGCGGAGGGCGCGGGCGGCGCGGGCGGCGCGGGCGGCGGTTACCGGCGGGAGTTGCGCCTGCGGGAGGCAGTGGCCAGGGTCGGCTACACCGCGGGCGGCGTACGCCACGCGCGCGAATACTTCGCCTGCCATCCGGCGAACGTGATCGCCGGGCGGCTCTCGGCCGACCGGGCGGGCGCGGTGTCGTTCACGCTCCGCGCGACCTCGCCGCACCTGCCGCCCGGCGGGCAGGCGGGCGTCGCGAACGGGCGGCTGACGCTCAGGGGGGCACTGGCGGACAACGGGCTGAGGTACGAGGCCCAGGTGCACGTGGTCGCGGACGGCGGCACCCGCACCGACGGGGACGGCCTGATCACGGTCACCGGGGCCGACAGCGCGTTCTTCGTGATGTCGGCGGGCACCGACTACGCCGGGACGTACCCGGCCTACCGCGGCGACGACCCGCACGCCGCCGTCACCGCCGCCGTGGACCGGGCCGTGGCGCTGGGCTACGACGCGCTGAGGCGGGCCCACCAGGACGATCACCGGGCGTTGTTCGACCGGGTGGTGCTGGACCTCGGGCAGCGGGCGCCGTCCGTCCCCACGGACCGGCTGCGGGCCGCCTACACCGGCGGCCCGGGGGCGGACGACCGCGCGCTGGAGGCGCTGTTCTTCGCCTACGGCCGCTACCTGCTGATCGCCTCGTCGCGGCCCGGATCGTTGCCCGCGAACCTGCAGGGCGTCTGGAACGACTCCACCAGCCCGCCCTGGTCCGGCGACTACCACACCAACATCAACCTGCAGATGAACTACTGGCCCGCCGAGGTGACGAACCTGGCCGAGACGGCGCGGCCGTACGACGACTTCGTCACGGCGCTGGTGGCGCCGGGCGAGGTGACGGCGCGGGAGATGTTCGGGGCCGGCGGTTGGGTGGCGCACAACGAGACGAACCCGTTCGGGTTCACCGGCGTGCACGACTGGGCCACCGCGTTCTGGTTCCCGGAGGCGGCCGCCTGGCTGACCCGGCAGTTGTACGAGCACTACCTGTTCAGCGGCGACACCGGCTACCTGCGCGAGACCGCCTACCCGGTGATGAAGGGCGCCGCGCGGTTCTGGCTGGACACGCTGCACGCCGACCCGCGCGACGGCGGACTGGTCGTCTCGCCGAGCTACTCGCCCGAGCAGGGCGACTTCTCGGCAGGAGCGTCGATGGCGCAGCAGATCGTCTGGGACCTGCTCACGAATGTGGCCGAGGCCGCCGGCGCGCTGGACGTCGACGCCCCATTCCGCGCGCGGGTGCGGGAGACGCTCGCGAGGCTCGACCCCGGGCTCCGGATCGGATCCTGGGGGCAGCTCCAGGAGTGGAAGGCCGACTGGGACGACCCCGGCAACACGCACCGGCACGTGTCGCACCTGTACGCGCTGCACCCCGGACGCCAGATCACGGCGAAGAGCAGCGAGGGCGATGCGGCCAGGGTCACGCTGACGGCCAGGGGCGACGGCGGTACCGGCTGGAGCAAGGCGTGGAAGATCAGTTTCTGGGCGCGGCTGCTCGACGGCGACCACGCGCACACGATGCTGCGCCAGCAGCTCAGGCACTCCACGCTGGACAACCTGTGGGACACGCACCCGCCGTTCCAGATCGACGGCAACTTCGGCGCCACCGCGGGCATCGCGGAGATGCTGGTGCAGAGCCGGCCCGGCGAGATCCACGTGCTGCCCGCGCTGCCGTCCGCCTGGGGTGCGGGGTCGGTGCGCGGGCTGCGGGCCAGGGGTGACGTGACGGTGGACGCCTCCTGGCGTGACGGCGCCGCCGAGCGGGTCACGCTGCGCACAGGGCGCACCGGCCCGATCACGTTACGTTCGGCGGCCATCACGGCCGGCAGCCGGGTGCTGGACGAGCGGGGCGACGACGTGGCCGCGGACCGCTCCGGCCACACCCTGGCCTGGAACGCCGCCGCGGGGGCGGCCTACACCGTTGTGACGGGGAGCGGTCAGTCCGCCGAGGGTGGCTCGGCGTAGCGGGCGAGGTAGAGCTGCTCACCGAGGCTGCGGATCAGGTCGAGCTCCGTCTCCAGGTAGTCGATGTGCTCCTCCTCGTCCTCGAGGATCTCCTCGAAGATGCGGGCGGAGGTGATGTCGCCCTTCTCCCGCATGAGCGGGATGGCCGGCCGCAGCCGCTGCACCACCGACAGCTCCACCTCGAGGTCGGCCCTGAGCTGCTCCTCGACGGTCTGGCCGATGTGCAGGGTGCCCAGGCGCTGGTAGTTGGGCAGCCCTTCGAGGAACAGGATGCGGTCGGTCAGGCGTTCGGCGTGGCGCATCTCGTCGAACGACTCAGCGCGGGTGTGCTCGGCAAGCTTGGTGTATCCCCAGTTCTCCTGCATCTTGGCGTGCAGGAAATACTGGTTGATCGCGGTCAGTTCGGCGGTCAACTGCTCGTTGAGCAGCTCGATGATCTGCTTGTCGCCCTGCATGGCAGGCCCCTTGCTGCTATCCGGCTACGCGGTCGTCAGTTCTTCAGACCGTTTCAGGATCGCACAGATTTTCCGTACACATCGGGCACAGTCACCACCAGCCCCGGTGGTGTCACGGATCTGCTTCGCGCTGGTGGCCCCGGCGGCAATGCAGTCGTGCACCTCGTTCTCGGTCACCGCACGACACACGCACACGTACATCCGGGGACAAGCCTCTCTCGAGCCAAAGGGGGAACGCCATTAGGTAAGGCACACCTAAGGTAGCCCACTTTGGTAAGGCTTGCCTACGTTAGGTACGCCACAGTGATGTACCCGTACGCGAGCGAGTCATTCCTCTCAGTGACCCCGGGCGATCCACTCCTCAAGGTGCGGCGCCTCCGCGCCGATGGAGGTCGAGTCGCCGTGCCCGGTGTGCACGACGGTCTCCGCGGGCAGCGTCAGCAGGCGCTCCCTGATCGAGTCGATGATCGTGTCGAACGAGCTGTAGGAACGCCCGGTCGCCCCCGGTCCGCCCTTGAACAGCGTGTCACCGCTGAACAGCGCGCCCAGCTCGGGGGCGTACACGCAGACCGCTCCCGGCGCGTGGCCGGGCGTGTGCAGGATCTGCAGCGTGATGCCGCCGACCGCGATCTTCTCGCCGTCGGCCAGCGGTTCGTACGACAGCGAGTCACCGTACTGCTGCTCCCACAGCACCTGGTCGGCGGGGTGCAGCCGGATCGGCGCCCCCGTCAGGCCCGCGAGAGGCCCGGCCGCGTTGATGTGGTCGTTGTGGGCGTGGGTGCAGACGATGGCCCTGACCGCGCGCCCGCCCACCCGTTCGGCGATCAGCGAGGCGTCGTGGGCGGCGTCGATGACGACCACCTCGCGGGCGTCGCCCACCAGCCAGACGTTGTTGTCGACCTCCCACGTGCCGCCGTCCAGCGAGAACGTGCCCGAGGTGATGACCCGGTCGATCATCAGAGGACCACCACCGAGCGCAGCACCTCGCCGCGGTGCATCTTGCCGAACGCCTCCTCGACCTGGCCGAGCTGGATCGTCTCCGTCACGAACCGGTCGAGCGGCAGGCGGTTCTGCAGGAACAGGTCGATCAGCATGGGGAAGTCGCGCGAGGGCAGGCAGTCGCCGTACCAGGAGGACTTGAGCGACCCGCCGCGCCCGAACACGTCGAGCAGCGGCAGCTCCAGCCGCATCTCCGGGGTCGGCACGCCGACCAGCACGACCGTGCCGGCCAGGTCGCGGGCGTAGAAGGCCTGTTCGTACGTCTCGGGCCGCCCCACCGCCTCGATGACCACGTCGGCGCCGAAACCGCCGGTGAGGTCGCGGATGGCCTCGACCGGGTCGTTGTCGCGGGAGTTGACCGTGTGGGTGGCGCCGAAACCGCGGGCCCACTCGAGTTTGCGGTCGTCCACGTCGACCGCGATGATCTTCGCGGCGCCGGCCAGCGAAGCGCCCAGCACGGCCGCGTCGCCGACGCCGCCGCAGCCGATGACCGCCACGCTGTCGCCGCGCGTCACCCCGCCGGTGTTGATCGCCGCGCCGATGCCGGCCATGACGCCGCAGCCGAGCAGCCCCGCGACCTGGGCGGGCGCCTCGGCGGAGACCTTGGTGCACTGGCCGGCGGCGACGAGCGTTCTGGCCTGGAACGCGCCGATGCCCAGGGCGGGCGACAGCTCCGTGCCGTCGGCGAGCGTCATCTTCTGGCGGGCGTTGTGGGTGTTGAAGCAGTACCACGGACGGCCGCGCAGGCAGGCCCGGCACTGGCCGCACACGGCCCGCCAGTTGAGGATGACGAAGTCGCCCGGCTCCAGCCCCGCGACCCCCTCGCCCACCGCCTCGACGGTGCCCGCCGCCTCATGGCCGAGCAGGTAGGGGAAGTCGTCGCCGATCCCGCCCTCCCGATAGTGCAGGTCGGTATGGCAGACCCCGCAGGCCTGCACATTGACGACCGCCTCGCCCGGCCCTGGATCGGGGACCACGACCGTCTCGAGCGAAACTTCCTGACCCTTGCCCCTGGCGATCACGCCCTGCACTTCGTACGGCATGCCAGCCATCTTGTGTCAGGAGGATGATCTCCGCAAGGCATAGGGCCGCACCACGCCGGGCCGTCCGGCCGGAGGCGATCCTCCCACCCTCGGGAGCGTGCGTCAGCGGCCGTCGATCGTCCCGTCGGAGGCGTCCTCGACGAGCCGGAACAGGTCGGTGCGGACGTCCTGGATCCTCGGGATGTCGCGCAGCACGATCTCGCCCCTGTCGGAGGCGGACTCGACGGTCAGGGTGCCGCAGCCGAGCAGCCGCTCGGGGAACGTCTGGTCGGAGCTGACCGTGTTGACCTTGGCGATCGGGATCTCGTCGGTCGACTTGTTGAGCACGCCGGTGCTGATCGTGAAGCGATGGGTGGTGAGCACGTAGCCGGTGTTCTTCCACTGCAGGTAGGGGACGAACGACCAGATCGTCAGCAGGATGAGGCCGATCACGCCGGTGGCGATCCTGGCGTGGAAGGCGAACTCCCAGTCGGCCGGGATGAAGTAGAGAGCCGCGCCGGCGGCCGCCGCGATGAGCACCAGCGCGACGAAGGGGCCGACGAGCCGCTTCCAGTGCGGGTGGAAGGACCTGACGCGCCGCTCACCCTGCGTCAGATGATGGTCGGGAAGGGTCATGCGCAGAATGGTGCCATTATCGCGGCCCCGGCGGCTATCGCGGTGGTGCGGCGCGCACCCTCCGCACGTCAGGCCGCGCGCACGTGGACGACGTCGCCCGCGCTCAGCGTGTAGTGCTCGCCGCCGGACTCCACCTGGAGGTGCCCCCACTGGTCGATGCCGGACGCCCGGCCGGTCAGCGCCTGGTCGCCCGGCAGCTCCACCCTGACCTGCCTCCCGACCGTGGCGCTGGTCGCGAGGTACGCCGAGCGCAACCCGGAGGCCTCCGCGTCGCCCTTGGCGTCGACCCAGTCGTGGTAGTGGCTCTCGACCTCGCGCAGCACGGCCCGCAGCAGCGGATCGCGGTCGAGGCAGGCCGCCTGCTCGATGTCCAGTGACGTGGCGGTCTCGACGGGCAGCTCGTCGGGTTTGAGCGACACGTTCAGCCCCATGCCGATGACGACGGCGTCGTCGGCGCGCTCGGCGAGCACGCCGGCCAGCTTGCGCTCGCCGACCAGCAGGTCGTTGGGCCACTTCAGGCGCACGTCGACCTCGGCCAGGCGGCGCACCGCCGATGCGGCGGCGACGCCGTACATGAGGGTCAGCCAGCCCTGGGAGGCGAGGGGCACCTGCGGCCTGAGCAATATCGAGAACGTCAGGCCCGAGCGGGGTGGAGCCGACCAGGAGCGGCCCAGCCGCCCGCGGCCCGCGGCCTGCGCCTCCGCCACCAGCACGGACCCCTCCTGCGCCCCCTCCTTGGCGGCGCCGGCCAGGTCGGCGTTGGTCGAGCCGGTGCTCTCGACGACCGTGACGCCCGTCCACAACGAGCCCGGGCGGACCAGCGCGCGGTTGAGCGCCGCCGCGTTCAGTGGCGGGCGGTCGAGGTCGGAGTAGCGCGAGTTGGCCATCTCCCCATCTTGGCCGATGGCGGTGGGTCCCCTGACGGCGGGAGCCCTGTTGGAATGAAGCATTCCGTTCTGCTATTATCGGAACAGAACGAACCGTTCCCGAGAGGATCGCCATGAGCATCGCCCCCTTCCGCATCGCCATCCCGCAGGCCGACCTCGACGACCTGCGGGCCCGTCTCGCCCTGACCCGCTTCACCGACGAGATCGACGGCGCCGGCCAGGGAGTGAGCGTCGAGCGGGTCAAGCGCCTGGTGGGCCACTGGCGCGACGGGTTCGACTGGCGGGCCCTGGAGGCCAGGCTCAACGCGTACCCGCAGTTCACCACCGAGATCGACGGGCAGAACCTGCACTTCTTCCACGTGCGCTCCGGCAACCCCGAGGCCCTGCCGCTGATCCTCACCCACGGCTGGCCCGGCTCCGTCGTCGAATATCTCGACGCCATCGAGCCGCTGTCGCGCCACTTCCACCTGGTCGTCCCGTCGCTGCCCGGCTACGGCTTCTCGGGGCCGACGCGTGAACTGGGCTGGAACAACCAGCGCATCGCCAGGGCGTGGGCGGCGCTCATGGCCGAGCTCGGCTACGAGCGCTACGGCGCTGTGGGCAACGACGCCGGGTCGATGATCTCGCCCGAGGTCGGCCGGATCGACCCCGAGCACGTCGTGGGCGTGCACGTCACGCAGCTCTTCTCGTTCCCGTCCGGCGACCCCGCGGAGTTCGCCGGCCTGAGCGAGGACGACCAGGCGGGGCTGGCCGTGCTCGACTGGTTCTGGAAGGAGAAGGGCGCTTTCAACGTGCTGCAGTCACAACAGCCGCAGACGCTCGCGCACGCCCTCGCCGACTCCCCCGCCGGGCTCGTGGGCTGGCTCGCCCAGCTCTTCGACGAGGACCTCGACGACGACTTCGTGCTGGCCAACGCCGCCGTCCACTGGTTCACCGGCACCGCGGGCTCCGCGCTGCGGCTCTACTGGGAGAACGCCCGCATGGATCAGCCGAAGGAGCCCACGACCGTGCCGACGGCGCTGGCCATGGCCGAGGGCGACTTCCGGTCGATCCGCCGCTTCGCCGAGCGCGACCACGCGAACATCGTCTCCTGGAAGACGCTGCCCGCCCCGGCGCATGGCCACTACACCGCGCACAGCGCCACGGAGGTGCTCACCTCCGACATCCGGGCCTTCTTCGACGCTCTCCGCTAGCTCAGCCGGTGTTCTGCAGCCCCGCCGCGACGCCGTTGACCGACAGGAGCAGGAGCGTGGACAGCCGGTCGCGCTCCCGCTCCGACGGGTTGCCGGTGCGCAGCGCGCGCAGGGCCCGCAGCTGCAGGTGCGACAGCGCGTCGACGTACGGGTCGCGCAGCTGGACCGCCCGCGAGAGCACCTTGCGGTTCTCCAGCAGCCGCCTGTGCCCCGTGACCCTGAGCACCAGCTCGCGGGTCCTGTCGTACTCCTCCAGCACCTGCCGGGCGAAGTCCTCCCTGCCGCCCAGCGCCAGATAACGCTTGGCGATCGAGCGGTCGGTCTTGGCCAGCGACATCTCGGCGTTGTCGAGCATCGCGTTGAACAGCGGCCACTCGGCGTACGCCGCCCGCAGCTCCTCGATGTCGCCGACGGCCGCGAGGCCGGTGCCGAGGCCGTACCAGCCGGGCAGGTTGACCCGGGTCTGCGCCCACGCGAACACCCACGGGATCGCCCGCAGGTCGTCGAGCGAGCGCGGCGCGCCCAGGCCACGGCGGGCCGGGCGGGAGCCGAGGCGCAGCGTGCCGATCTCCTCGAGCGGGCTGACCAGGCCGAACCACTCGGGGAAGCCCTCCGCCTCGGTCAGCGACCTGTAGGCCCGCTCGGACGCCGTGGCGACCTGCTCGGCCAGGCCGCGGAACCGTTCGGCGGCGGCCGCGGTGCGCGACCCGATCGTCGGCGATGAGGCCAGCAGCACGGCGTTGGCCACCTGCTCCAGGTGGCGGCGGGCGATCGCGATGTGGCCGTAGCGGGCGAAGATGACCTCGCCCTGCTCGGTGACCTTGAACCGGCCCGCGACCGAGCCGGGGGCCTGGGCCAGCACGGCGCGGTTGGCCGGGCCGCCGCCGCGGCCGAGCGCGCCGCCGCGGCCGTGGAACATGCGCAGCTTCACGTCGTGCTCGGCGGCCCAGCGGGTCAGCTCCTCCTGCGCCTCGTAGAGCCGGAGCGTGGCCGCGGCGGGGCCGAGCTCCTTGGCCGAGTCGGAGTAGCCCAGCATGATCTCCATGCGCCGGCCGGTGTCGGCCAGGCGCTGCCGCACCTGCGGGATGTCGAGCATGCCGGTGAGCACGCGCGGCGAGTTGGCCAGGTCCTCGCCCGACTCGAACAGCGGCACGACGTCGAGCACGGGCGCGCGGTCGCCGAGCGCGTGCACGGCCAGCTCGTAGACGGCCGCGACGTCGCCGGCCGAGCGGGTGAAGGAGACCACGTAGCGGGAGCAGGCGCTGACCCCGAACCGCTCCTGGATCCAGGCGATCACCCGGATCGTGGCCAGGACCTCCTCGGTGCGCTCCGACGGCTCGCCGCCCGCCCGCAGCTCCTCCAGCGCGGCGGCGTGCACCTGGGAGTGCTGGCGCACCTCCAGCTCGGCCAGGTGGAAGCCGAACGTCTCGACCTGCCAGATGAGGTGCTGGAGCTCGCCGTACGCCTGCCGCGGCGCGCTCGCCGCCAGCGACTCCTGCGCCAGGCGCAGGTCGGCCAGCAGCTCGTCGGGCGAGCGGTAGGCCAGGTCGAGGTCGCGGCGGTGGGTGGCGGCGATGCGCGCGGCCACGAACAGCAACCACTGCCGGTGCGGCTCGCGCGGCGAGCGGGTGGCCAGCTCGGAGACGACCTCGGGGTAGGCGTCCACGGCCGTGGCCAGCGCCGTCTTGAGCTCGGTCGAGCAGGGCGCGAACTGGGCGGAGGCCGTCAGCGTGCGGCCGATGCGCGAGCAGGCGGTCTCGAGGGCCGTCAGCACGTGCTCGGACTGGATCTGGACGGTCTCGCGGGTGACCCTGGCCGTGACGTTGGGGTTGCCGTCGCGGTCGCCGCCGATCCAGCTGCCGTAGCGGATGAACGGCCTGGCCTGCGGCGGGCGGGTGCCGGTGCCCCCGTCGAGGGCAGGGCCGGCCGCCGCGCCGAGCGCCGCGTCGAGCGCGCGGTAGACCTGCGGCACCGTACGGAAGAGCGTCTCGTCGAAGGCGGCCATGGCGGTGCGCACCTCGTCGAGCGGGTCGAGCTTGGTGGAGCGGAGCTGGGCCGTACGCCACAGCAGGTCGATCTCCTCCAGCATGCGCCGCTTGCTCTCCGCCCGCTCGGAGGCGCCGCGACCCGGGGAGTTGTACTCGGTGAGCTGACCGCTGACCCGCTGGATCGCGGTGACGACCGCGCGCCTGCGCGCCTCGGTGGGGTGCGCGGTGAGCACCGGGTGCAGCTCAAGGCCCTCCACCAGCTCGGTGACGCGCTCGTGGCCCAGCTCGCGTACGGCCTGCGCGAGCGACTCGCGCTGCACCCTGCCCTCGGCGTCGCGTTCGCGCAGCGTGCGGATGCGGTAGTGCTCCTCGGCCAGGTTGGCCAGGTGGAAGTAGCAGGTGAACGCCCGGGCCACCTCGACTGCCCGCTCGATCTCCCATTCTGCGATCATGGCGGTGATCTCGTCGGCCGAGATCTCGCCCCTGCGCGCGGCGATGACCGCCTTGCGCAACCGTTCGACGTCGGCCAGCAGGTCTTCGCCGCCCTGTTCGGCCAGCACCTGGCCGAGCAGCTTGCCGAGCAGGCGCACATCGTGGCGCAGCTCGTCCGGCATCTCGGTCACGGCGGCGCTGCGATGTTCGAGCCCCTGGTCAATCATGTTTCGAAGGGTAGCGAGTCGCCACGAACGACCGTAGACCGGTCTCATCAAATGGACTAGACCACTGGGTCCAGGCAGGTCAGGTGGGCTTCGACACCGCCGCGAGCACCAGGTGATGCTGTTCGCCCGCCAGGTTGAACTTGATCATGGTGGAGTCGCTGCCGTCCATCGCCAGCAGCCTCACCACCATGACCGGCTGACCGTCCTCGGTCACCTTCACCTTCTTGGTGGCGAAGTCCTTGGCCGCAGTCGGCGGGGACGTGGAAAACGCGTTCGCCGAATAGTTCAACGACATGCCGTCACGGCATACCGGCTCGCGCCAACCCCGCCGAGGTACGAACGGCATCCGTCGTGACTCCTCCACTCCCTGAAGCTGAAGGGAGCGGCTTCTCGCTAAGCCGCTTGCGCAGCCTGGCGAAGGGCAAGCCCTGCCCTCAATATGTTGATCGCCGCGTTGACGTCGGCGTGCGCGGCATGCCCGCACGCCGTACAGGCGAACTCGGCTTGGGTGAGGCGGTTCTCCTTCGCGTTGTGCCCGCAGCGGGCGCAGGTGCGGGAGGTGCCGGCGGGGTTCACCGCGATCAGCTTGCGACCGGCGCTTTCAGCCTTGTGCGCGAGGATCGTCAGGAACACCCCCCAGCCCGCGTCCAGGATGCTCCGGTTCAACCCGGACTTGGCGGCGACGTTGCGGCCGGGGGCTTCAGTCGTGCCGGACGCCGAGCGGGTCATGTTCGCGATCCGCAGGTCCTCGTGCACGATCACGTCATAGGCGGCCACCAGAGCGAGCGCGGCCTTGTGCGCGCCATCCAGACGTTGCCTGCGCACCCTGGCGTGCAGCGCGGCCACGCGGGCCACCGCCTTACGCCGCCGCGTGGAACCCCGTTCCTTGCGGGCCAGAGTCCGCTGCGCGGCGGCCAGCCGGCCTGCGGACGCGGCCAGGTGGCGGGGGTCGCTCAGATGCTTTCCGTCGCTGGTCGTGACGAGCGACGCCACACCCATGTCGATCCCGGTCGCCACGCCCGTGGCGGGCAGCGGTTCGGCGGGCACGTCGTCGCACGACAGCACCACGAACCAGCGGGACCCCTCGCGCTTGACGCTGATCGTCTTCACCCGGCCGCGCACGGGCCGGTGCAGGTGGACGCGGACGTGCCCGACCCCCTGGAGCCGCACGTAGGTCGTGGTGGGGTGGCCGGGCTGGGAGTCCCACCGGCAGCCGTCGCCGTCCTTCGGCCACTCGACCGTGTCGAACCGGCCACGCCCCTGAAACGCGGGAACCCCGGCGCGCGCCCGGCCTTGACCCGGTCGAAGAACGCCCCGAACGCCTTGTCGAGCCGTCGCAGGGTGGCCTGCTGGGAGGAGAACGACCAACGCCCCTGCCCGTCCGCATCATCGGCGCGGATGTGTTTCAGCTCGGCCGACTGATCGCCATAGCGGACGCTCACGCCCGCCTTGGCGTAGGCGGTACGCCGGTGCTCCAAGGCGGCGTTGTACAGCTGCCGGTGGTCCTCCAGGCACGCCGCGAGCGCCGCCACCTGCCGGGCGGTGGGGCGCAGCAGGAATCGGAACGACCTGCGCACACCCCACCCCTATCACGTTCGGTAACGACACCACCACGATACCGGCTGGCGCCGACAAAACCAGGAAGAACATCCGTGAAGCGTAGACCTGACAGGTCAGGACACACTCGGGCCCTGACGGCCCTCCCGCTACCGATTCACCCGTCGCCTCAAGGCGACGGTCCCCTAGGGAGACTCTTATGGATCCACTCTGACGGACGGACTAGATTTGCGCGCATGACTGCAGCGGCTGACGACCTACCGGAAAAGCTGGACATCCATACCACTGCTGGAAAAATCGCTGACCTGGAGCGACGGCTCGACGAGGCCGCCCACGCCGGGTCGGCGGCCGCGGTGGCCAAGCAGCACGCCAAGGGCAAGATGACCGCCAGAGAGC
The DNA here is from genome assembly GCF_039880665.1 of Nonomuraea sp. B5E05. NCBI lineage: Bacteria > Bacillati > Actinomycetota > Actinomycetes > Streptosporangiales > Streptosporangiaceae > Nonomuraea > Nonomuraea sp. B5E05. The sequence goes on along the minus strand of NZ_JBDPMJ010000005.1, from coordinate 316,381 downwards.
GGGTGCTGGCGCTGCTGGACGAAGGCTCGTTCGTGGAGTTCGACGAGTTCGCCCGGCACCGGTCCACGATGTTCGGGCTGGAGGAGCGGCGGCCTTACGGCGACGGCGTCATCTCCGGCCACGGCACTGTCGACGGCCGGCAGGTGTGCGTGTTCTCGCAGGACGTGACGGTCTTCGGCGGCTCACTTGGCGAGGTGTACGGCGAGAAGATCGTCAAGGTGCTCGACCTGGCGATCAAGACCGGCTGCCCGATCATCGGCATCAACGAGGGCGGCGGCGCGCGCATCCAGGAGGGCGTGGTCGCGCTCGGGCTCTACGCGGAGATCTTCAAGCGCAACGTGCACGCCTCCGGCGTGATCCCGCAGATCTCGCTCATCATGGGCGCCGCAGCAGGAGGCCACGTCTACTCGCCCGCGCTGACCGACTTCGTCGTCATGGTGGACCAGACGTCGCAGATGTTCATCACGGGACCCGACGTGATCAAGACGGTGACGGGCGAGGAGGTCACGTTCGAGGAGCTCGGCGGGGCCCACACGCACAACACCAAGTCCGGGGTGGCCCACTACCAGGCCGACGACGAGGACGACGCCCTCGACTACGTCAAGGCGCTGCTGTCGTACCTGCCGTCCAACAACCTGGACGAGGCGCCGGTCTTCGAGCCGGCCGTCGACCTGGAGCCGGATCCCGAGCTCGACGTGCTGATCCCCGACTCGGCCAACCAGCCGTACGACATGCACCGGGCGATCGAGCACGTGCTGGACGACGGGGAGTTCCTGGAGGTCCACGCGCTGTTCGCCCAGAACATCGTGGTCGGCTACGGCCGCGTCGACGGCCAGCCCGTGGGGGTCGTGGCCAACCAGCCGATGCATTTCGCCGGGTGCCTGGATATCGACGCCTCCGAGAAGGCCGCAAGATTTATTCGAACATGTGATGCTTTTAATATTCCTATCCTGACTTTTGTTGATGTACCGGGTTTCCTCCCCGGGGCCGATCAGGAATGGAACGGAATCATCCGCCGCGGGGCCAAGCTCCTCTACGCCTACGCCGAGGCCACGGTGCCGCTGATCACGGTGATCACGCGCAAGGCGTACGGCGGCGCGTACGACGTCATGGGCTCCAAGCACCTGGGCGCCGACGTCAACCTGGCCTGGCCCACGGCCCAGATCGCGGTCATGGGCGCGCAGGGCGCGGTCAACATCCTCTACCGGCGCGAACTGGCCGCCTCCGACGACCCCGACGCCGTGCGCGCGAAGCGCGTCACCGAATACGAGGACACGCTGACCAATCCGTACATCGCGGCGGAGCGCGGCTACGTGGACGCGGTGATCCGGCCGGCCGAGACCCGGGCACAGGTCATCAGGGCGCTGCGGATGCTACGGAACAAGCGGGCGACGCTGCCGCCCAAGAAGCATGGGAACATCCCGCTATGACGAGCCATCTGCGCATTGTTCGTGGCGACGCCGCGCCCGAGGAGATCGCCGCGTTGGTGGCGGTACTCGCCGCCCGACACGCCGAACCACAGCCGCCTCCCGCCCGCCCTCGGCAAACGTGGCGAAACCCCGTCAGAGGTATGCGTAAGCCTGTCGTCCCAGGGAAGTCGGCATGGCGGATGAGCGCTCTACCGTAGATAGATCCTGTGAATCGGGTGTCAAGTTCCCCGGGAGTTGGGACTATCTAGAGAAAGTAGGCGTATATAGTCAGCCGATCAACTAACACCCGCGGCCTGGAGGACGACATGGCCATCCCAGACCTCATGCCGCATCCTGTGGCAGCCAAGTACGCCGTCCTAGTGGATGTCGGTTATCTGTACGCTGCGGCAGGTGAGGTGCTGCTCGGCGCGAAGGAGCGCAAGGAATATCGGGTGGCCGCCGATGAGCTCATCCAGAGCCTACAGAAACATGCAGAGGAACGTATTTCTGGCGAACTCCTGAGGATCTATTGGTATGACGCAGCCCGTGACCGCGTGCCCACCGTCGACCAAAGGGTCATCGCCCAGCTCCCCTGGGTCAAGGTGCGACTTGGCAACCTGAACGCCCGAGGCCAGCAGAAGGGCGTGGACGCGCAGATCAGGAGCGATCTGGAGGCCCTGGCCCGGCATCATGCGGTCACCGACACGATCCTGCTGGCAGGCGATGAGGACATGGTTCCCGCGGTGGAGGCGGCGCAGGCCTACGGCGTGCGCATCCATCTGTGGGGGGTGGAGCCGCCTTACGGCACCAACCAGGCCGAGCGCCTCGTGTGGGAGTCCGACACCGTTGAAGTGATCACCGCTGATTTCCTGAGGCCCTTTTTCAGCCGCGCTCCCCAGCCCGTCCCGGTCACTCCGCCGGCCGCCGCCGCTCCCTCCCCCGCCCAGGTGTTCGCCGGGCGCGCCCCGGTCAAGCCGCACGCCAAGCCCGGCCAGGTGGCCAAGCTCGGCCCGAGCCGGCCCCGCGTCGAGGACGTCGGCGAGCACGTGGCCCAGAAGTGGATCCTCACCCGCGGCCGCGACAACATCCGCGACCTGCTGCCGGGCCCGATCCTGCCGACAGTGATCGACACCGAGCTGCTCATCGAGGCGGAGAAGGAGCTCGGCCACTCGCTGCGGCCCTACCCCGAGGCGCGGGTGTGGTTGCGCGACGGGTTCTGGGCGCGGGTCTACCGCGAGTTCGACCTGGGCGTGGGCGTCTCGTCCAAATAGCGCTCCTTTCGTTCGAGGAGGGCCTCGGCCGTGGCCGTACGCGCGTACAGGACGTAGCGCCCCGCACGGTGGGCCGTGCACAGACCGGCTCGGCGCAGCGCGGTGAGGTGCTGGTTCGCGCCCGGCTCCGACAGGCCCGTGCGCTGGGCGAGGTCGCGGGTGGAGGCGGGCTGGTCCAGCTCGGCCAGCAGCCGCGCGCGCGTCCTGCCGAGCACGGCCGCCAGCGCCTCGGGCGGCTCCAGCTCACGGCGCTCCCACAACGTCGCGATGCCGCGCGGCGGATAACGCACGGCCGGCTGGTACGGCGGCGTCGTGACCGAGAAGACCCGCGGCGAGACGAACACGCACGGCACCAGCAGCAGCCCGAGCCCGCGCAACGAGCGGGCGCCCGAGACGTGGCGGTGCGCGATGCTCAGGGTTCCGTCGCGCCAGGTGACCGCGTCGTCGAGGTCGGCCAGCATACGCTGGGCGCCCCCTTCGGCCAGCAGCCGGGCGCGGTACAGGATCTCGCCTTCGAGCAGTGCCCTGATCCGCGCCCAGTACGGCGCCATCGCGGCGTCCCAGTAGGCCTGCACCTCCTCCGCCAGCCGTTCCAGCCCTCGCTCCGGGTCGTCGTAGAGCGCCTGCACCCGTTTCGTGCGGGGACCGGGTACCGCGTCCTGATCCGAGCGGACCCGTCCGGCAGCGCCCCGCATCGTGGCGAGTTCCAGGCTCAGATCCGGCATGGACGTCGACGGCGGCGTACACGTGAAGCCCGCGATGACGACGGTCGGCACCGGGACGAGGTCGGCCAGCAGACGCCAGCCCACCCCTCGGAGGCGGCGGCGCACCTGCTCGGCCCAGGGGCGCAGCAGCGGGTGGGCGGCCGGGTCCTTCGCCACGCGGACGCTGGCGACGACCTCGCCGAGCGGGGAGATCGCGAAGCGGGTGTTGGCGATGTCGCGGGCGGTGAACGTCAGGTCCAGGGTCATTCGATTCGCGGGTCACTTAATCCATAGCGCTCTTTACCCACATTTCAGCATCGTTGCCGACATGTCAGCAACTGTGGTGGAGCAGCCGCTGCTGTGCCTGCGCCCGTTCCGCAACCTGTACGTCGCCGGCGCGGTCAGCCAGTTCGGCTCCCAGATCAGCTACGTCGCGCTGCCCCTGCTCGCCGTCACCGCGCTCGGCGCGGGAGCGGGCGAGGTGGGGCTCCTGTCGGCGCTCGGAACGCTCACCGTGCTGCTGCTGGGACTGCCCGCGGGAGCCTGGGTCGACCGGGTCAGGCGGCGTCCGGTGATGGTCGCCACCGACCTGCTCAGGGCGGCCGCGCTGCTGTCGGTGCCGGTCGGGTGGTGGGGCGGCTGGCTGTCCATGGAGCAGCTCTACGCGGTGGCGGTGCTGGTGGGGGCGGGCACGCTGCTGTTCGACGTGGCACAGCTGAGCCTCGTGCCCGGCCTCGTGGGGCGCGAGCGGCTGACGGCGGCCAACTCGTTGCTCGTCGGCACCAGCGCGGGGATGGACATCGGAGGACGCAGTGCGGCCGGGGTGCTGGTGCAGGCCGCGGGCGCGCCGGTGGCGATCCTGCTGGACGCGCTGAGCTACCTGTGGTCGGCCGCCTGGCTGCGCGGCGTGCGCGAACCGGCCGTGGGCACGCCGAAGGACCGGGAACCGATCGTCCGGCAGATCCGCGCCGGCGTACGCTTCCTCTTCGGCAACTCCACGCTCGTGGCGGCCCTGATCCAGGGCACGATGGCGAACCTGGCGTTCCCGCTCTGCTCGGTCCTGCTGCCGGTGCTCATCGTGGAGCAGCTCGGCTATCCCGCGTGGGTCCTGGGGGCGTACCTCGCCGCCGGCGGGCTCGGGACGCTGGCGGGCTCGTCCGCCGCCCACCTGTTCGGCCGCCGGCTCGGCACCGGGCGGGCCGCCTGGCTCGCGAGCCTGGCCACCGCGCCCGCCTCGCTCGTCCTGCCGTTCCTCGGGCACGGGCCGTGGATGTGGGCGGCCGCGGCGGCCTGGTTCGTGCTGACGTTCCGCACCGGGCTCAACAACGTGCTGCTCGTCAGCCTCCGGCAACGGGTCACCCCCGACGACCTGCTCGGCCGGATGACGGCCACGATGCGGTTGCTGCTGATGAGCGCCATAGGGCTGGGCGGGCTGCTGGCGGGCGCGATGGGCGAGCTGTGGGGAGTACGCTCGGCGCTCTGGCTTGGCGCGTCGATCATGGCGCTGAGCTGGGTGCCGTACCTGTTCTCCCCGCTCCGCCACCAGCCGTGACCGTCACGGCAGGCTCCGCGTGAACCTGTCGGCAGCGAGGTCCGATTCCCGCCGGTCACCCGTTTCGACCTGCTGACCTGCGATCCCACGGTGAGGTCCGATTTCCGCTGGGTGACGTGCCCCGCGGGCGCGTAGCGTCGGAGACATGTCACCACTTGAGCTCGACTTCGACTCCTGCTACCGGGCGGTCTCCGCCAGGGACGCCCGGTTCGACGGGCGTTTCTACACCGCGGTGACGACGACGCGGATCTACTGCCGCCCGATCTGCCCGGCCCGTACGCCGTCGTTCCGCAACGTGCGCTTCTACCGGCACGCGGCGTCGGCGGAGGCGGCCGGGTTCCGCCCGTGCAAGCGCTGCCGTCCCGAGCTCTCCCCCGGTGACCCCGGCTGGGACATCCGCGGCGACCTCATAGGCAGGGCGCTGCGGCTGATCGACGACGGCGCCGCCGACGAGCAGGGCGTCGCCGGGCTGGCCAGACGGCTGCACATCACCGAGCGCCACCTGCACCGGCTGTTCGTGGCCGAGCTGGGTGTCGGGCCGCTGGCGGTGGCGCGGACCAAACGGCTGCTGCTCGCCAAACAGTTGCTCACCGAGACGGACCTGCCGGTCACGGAGGTGGCATTCGCGGCGGGCTTCGGCAGCGTCCGGCAGTTCAACGCGACGATGCGGGAGACGTACGACTTCACGCCCAGCGAGCTGCGGGCCACGGCCGGCCGGGTGGCGGCCAGGGTCGCCGACGCCGCCGGGCCGGTCACGCTCCGGCTGCGGCTGCACCGGCGCGAGCCGTACGACGCGGACGGCGTGTTCGGCTTCCTGGCCTCACGCGCCATCCCCGGGCTCGAGGTGGCGGACCGCACGTCGTACGCCAGGGCCGTGCCCGGCGGAACGATCACGCTCACCGCCCAGCACGACCACGTCGCCCTCGACGTGGCGGTGGACGACACGCGGCAGCTCACCCGGCTCGTGGGCCGCTGCCGCCGCCTGCTCGACCTCGACGCCGACCCCGGCGCCATCGCGGAGGCCCTCGGCCAGGGCTCACTCGCCCCGCTCGTCGCGGCGCGGCCCGGGCTGCGGGTGCCGGGCACGTTCGACGGGTTCGAGCTGGCCGTACGCGCGGTCGTCGGCCAGCAGATCTCCGTGGCGGGCGCCCGCACCCTGCTCGGCCGCATCGTCGCCAGAGCCACCGCGCCCGGCGGGCTCTTCCCCACGGCCGCCCGGCTCCTGGACACCGACCTCACCGGCCTCGGGTTGACGAACCGCAGGATCGCCACCCTCAAGGACCTGTCGGCCCGCCTGGCCGACGGGAGCATCGACCTCGACGGAGGCCAGGACCCCGCCGACGCGGTGGCCGGCCTGCTCGCCGTCCCCGGCATCGGCCCGTGGACGGCGAGCTACGTCGCGCTGCGGGCGCTGCGCGACCCCGACGCCTGGCCCGTGGGCGACCTCGTGCTCGACAAGCGCATGGCCGCCCTGGGCATTCCGCACGACCACATCGAGCGGTGGCGCCCGTGGCGGGCGTACGCCGCCCTGCACCTCTGGAGCTCATCATGATCACTGCGAGGCTCGTTCCCACACCCATGGGCCCGCTGTCCCTGCTGTCCCGCGAGACGGTGCTGGTCGCGGCCGGCTTCACCGCCGAACCCAAGGAGATGTACGCCCGCCTCACACCCGCCCTCCAGTCGGAGGGCCTGGAGGTCGCGGACGGTCCCGGCCCTGCCGGGGAAGCCGTGCTCGCCTACCTGGCGGGCGACCTGGAGGCCCTCGACGCCATCCCGGTCTCGCAGCCCGGCACGCCCACCCGCAAGCGGCTCCACGCCGCGTTGCGCGAGGTCAGGCCGGGCACGACCGTCACGTACGCGGAACTCGCCGCGCGGGCCGGGCTCCCGAGGACGGCCGCCAGGGCGGCGGGCTCGGCCTGCGCCCAGAACCTGATCGCACCGTTCGTGCCGTGCCACCGGGTCTTGCCCAGCGGCGGTGGATATGGCGGCTACTACTACGGCGTAACGGTGAAAGAGTGGCTGATCGCCCACGAATCCGGAGAAAGCACTAACGCTTGGTAATGAGTCGACAACATTCGGTAATGTGTTCGGCATGCCGACACAGGAACACGAATACCTGATCGAGCTCGTACGCAACCGCCCGTCCCTGGTCGCCACGCTGCTGGCCGGGACGGGCGTCTCCGTACCGACGTTCGACGAGGCGCGATTGGGCAATGCGGATTTCACGGACTGCACGCCCACCGAATACCGCGCCGACTCGGTGGTGATCCTCTGCAAGGAGGGCACCCCGGTTTCTGCGGTGGTCCTCGAGGTGCAACGCGAACCGGACACCCGCAAACGCTGGTCCTGGCCCGTATACCTGTCCACGCTCAGGGCGCGTACGAAGTGTCCCGTGCTGCTCCTCGTCTTCTGCGAGGACTCCAGGACAGCCCGCCGCTGCGCGGAACCCATCGAGATGGGGCATCCCAGGTGGGTGCTGCATCCCATCGTCATCGGCCCGGACGGGATCCCTTCGATCATCGATCTCGGCTGGGCCGTCGACCAGCCTGAGCTCGCGACCGTCTCGGCCATCGTGCACGGCCAGTCGGAAGCGGGCCTCGGCAACATTCTGACCCTCTTCGAGGCACTGGGGCAGCTGCCCGAAGAGTTCAGCGAGTATTCTGACCTCGTCCTTTCGTGTCTGCCCGACTTCATGCTCGACAAAGTGATCAGGGAGCTCAGGATGGCCATGGCAACTGACCACCCCAGAAGCGCAGTGGTGCGCGCGTGGCTCGCCGAGGGCAGAGCCGAAGGTAAGGCCCAAGGAATGGCTGAAGGAAAGGCGCAAGGGAAGGCCGAAGGGAAGGCGGAAGGAAAGGCGGAAGGAAAGGCGGAAGGCGAGGCGAAGGCCGTCCTGCTGATCCTGGAGGCCCGGGGCATCTCGCTCCCCGACGAAGCACGGGCCCGCATCCTCGCCTGCACCGACCTGCACACCCTGGAGTCCTGGGTGCGCAAGGCCGCCACCGCGGAGAGCGCCGACGAACTGTTCCTCTAGAGGCTCACCGCAGGAGAATCCAGGGGCCGGCACCCGTACCGGCCCCTGGCCACAACAGGTTCAGGGCTTGACATTGCTCTGGATCTCCCCCACCGGCACGTCGCGGGTGGCGCCGACCTCCACGGGCGCGAACTGCACCGGCACCACGTTGTCGACCACCTCGACCGGCCAGACGGTGGAGACCGTCAGCGTGTACTCCTCGCGCGGCTGGTCGATCGACGAGCGCAGATAGCGCACGCCGCACGAGAACGTGCCGCCCTTGGTGTACGGCTTGCCGGACGTCCCGCACCCCTCCTCGTGCACCTCGGCGCGGTCCTTCGTGGTGCCCGGGTCGATCGTGATGCTTTCGAGCGTGGCGACCACGGTCGCGCTCATGACACCGGGGATCGTCGCGGTCACCGACCTGCGCGGCTGGCCGATGCCCTCCAGCCACACCCAGGTGGGCAGATTCACGTAGCTCTTGGCGTCAGGGTTCAGCTTGACCGTGGGCTCGGGTACGGTCAGCGCGGCTCTGGCGATCTCGGCCAGTTCCTGGATCGTGATGCCGGAGGGCGGTGTGGTGCCGGGCGGCACGAAGACGAACGGGTCGAGACTGGCGAAACAGGCCTGCCCTTTCGGGTCAGCGGCGTTGTACGCGGGCCCCCACCAGCGCCCGTCCTTTCCGATCTTGTCCTCGAACTGCTTGAGGAACGCCTGCCACTTCTCCTCGGTGGGGTTCTCCGTGAACCTGAACCAGTAGGCCCGCAAGCTTTCCTGCGACTTGAGCATCTCGTTCGCGTCCAAGCCGGGCTCGTACCAGCATGGGCGCTTGAGCACGTAACCGTCGCTCTTACCGCCCCTGGTCCCGTCGCCGGACACGACGATCTTCGAGTGGGCGAGGTTGAGGCCCCTCGTGAGGCCCTCATTGATGGGGGTGCCCACCGTCCGTCCACCGTCGTCGTCGGGGTTTGCCGCGGCCGCCAGCACCAGCAGCGCGGCGACGGCGATCGAGCTCATGGGGTTCATCGGGTGCACCCTTTCTCGCCATAGCTGAACGATCTGATCCGCCACACCCCGTCATCGCCGCGGTGCGCGAGCACGGCCTGCAGGTACGGTTCGCGCACGAAGGCAGGCTGAGGCTCGACGGCCTCCCCCGTACGCGAGGACAGCACGCGCACCCCCGACTCGTCCACGCACGCGTTGACCTGCGCGCCCTTGCCCACCAGCGCGGCGACGCGCAGGTTGTAGAGCCGGGCGTCGCCTCTCACGGTCATGTCCTCCTCGGTGTATCCGTGCACCCAGTCGTACGCTTCGCGGACCGCCGTGAGTTCGAGATCCAGATCCTTCAGGTATCGATCGCTTCCGGAGACGAGCGCCTTCCTGGAGGCGACGTAGTAGCCGGTGATGAGTTTCAGCAGCGGGTCGGGGTCGTCGGGCCACTCGATCCGCACCTGCAGCTTGTCGCCGCCGATCTTCAGGGTTTCGGACCCTGAGGCAGGAGCGGCGCCGCTCTCGCTCTTCGACGGGCTCGGGGCCGGCCGCCCGCTCGCGGGCGAAGCGGCCTCCTGGGGCGTGTACGGCCGCTCGGCCGGTCCGCATCCCGCCAGTACGCCGGCGCCCAGCCCGAAGACGCCCAGCACCGCCATGACTCGTCTCATCGAATCTCCTTAAGCGTGGAGACCCCGGGCTTAAGCCCTGGGGAGGAAACGCGGCACAGCGCCGCATACCGAACACACGAACGATGCTTAGCCGATCGCGTGGTACCATGTGACGCGTGGCGCAGATCGCGAAGCGGGCCTACAAGTACCGCTTCTACCCGACCCCCGGCCAAGCCGAAGAGCTTGCCCGGACGTTCGGCTGCGTCCGCCTCGTCTACAACAAAGCCCTCGAACAACGCACCCGCGCCTACACCATGGAAGGCCGCCGCGTCTCCTACGTGGAGTCGTCGGCGAAGCTGACCGAGTGGAAACGCAGCGGCGACTACGACTTCCTGTTCGAGGTGTCGTCCGTGCCGTTGCAGCAGGCGCTGCGCCACCTTCAGGCGGCATTCGCGCATTTCTTCGCCAAACGGGCCCGGTATCCGACCTTCAAGAGCAAGAAGAAGGCGCGGGCGTCGGCTGAGTACACGCGGTCGGCGTTCCGGTGGCGCGACGGGCAGTTGACGCTGGCGAAGATGGACGCGCCGCTGAACATCGTGTGGTCGCGCCCGATTCCCGAGGGTGCGCAGCCGTCCACGGTCACGGTGTCGAAGGACGCGGCTGGGCGCTGGTTCGTGTCCCTGCTGGTCGAAGAGAAGATCAGCCCGCTGCCACCTGTCGCCGCGAACGTGGGGATCGACGCCGGGATCACGGCGCTGGCCACACTGTCCACCGGCGAGAAGATCGTCAACCCTCGTCACGAACGCCGCGACCGGCGCAAGCTGGCCAAGGCGCAGCGGGCGCTCGCCCGCAAGGCCAAGGGTGGCAGCAACCGGGCCAAGGCCCGCCTGAAGGTAGCCCGCGTCCACGCCCGGATCACCGACCGCAGAAGGGATCACCTGCACAAGGTCACGACACGGCTTGTTCGCGATAACCAAGTGATCGCCGTGGAAGACCTGACCGTCCGCAACATGGTCAAAAACCATCGTCTGGCCCGCGCCATCTCCGACACCTCTTGGCGGGAGCTTCGGTCGATGCTGGAGTACAAGGCGGCCTGGTACGGGCGCACGCTCGTGGCTGTGGACCGCTGGTTCCCCTCCTCCAGGCTGTGCTCGCGGTGCGGGACGCTGCAGGAGGAGATGCCGCTGAACGTCCGGGAGTGGACGTGCGCCTGCGGCGCGGTCCACGACCGGGACGTGAACGCGGCCAAGAACGTGCTCGCCGCCGGGCTGGCGGAGAGCTGAAACGCCTGTGGAGCCGGTGTAAGACCTCAAGGGCGCAAGCCCGGCGGGCGGCTGGCGGTGAAGCAGGAAGACCAACCGGCGACGGTTGGAATCCCCCGGCTTCAGCCGTGGGGAGGAAGTCAAGCCGACGACTCCCTCACCACATGCATGCGCCACGTGGGCAGCAGCTCTTCGATCAACGCCTCGGTCTCCGGGGCCATCCCGCCGCCGTAGGGGTGGGAGGCCGCCCTGCGGGTCAGGCCCTCGACGACGGCGCGCAGGCGCACGATGTCCTCGGTGGCGTGCGTGGCCCGCAGCAGGTCGCGCCAGAGCCCCTCGTCGTCGGCCGCCAGCAGCAGGCCCGCGCGTACGGCGGCCACCGCGGCGTCCGGCCGGCCGTGGGCGAGCCTGAGCTCGCAGAGCTGGTGGGCCGCGTCGGCCACCCCCGCGGTCACGTCGTACTCCAGGTCTTCCGCCGCCAGCCAGGCGTACCTGCCGGGCGGCCTGCCGGCCAGCAGCGGGCCTCTGACCAGGCCGAGCGCCTTCTCCAGCAACACGGCCATGGCCGTCGGGTCGCCGTGCGAGCGGCGTACGAGCTCGCGGAACAGCGCCCAGTCCGTACGCACGTCGGGCCCCAGCCGCAGCCGGCCGGACTCGTCGGTGAGCAGGTGGTCGGGCCCCAGCCACGCGGCGACCCTGGAGATCGTGGCGTCCCTGACCGTGGTCTGCACGCCGCGCGGCCACAGTACGCCGCCGAGCACCGCGGGATGCACGCCGCCCGGATGCGTGGCCAGGTACACCAGCAGCTCGGCCGCCAGCTCCATCCGGCCTTCCTCCAGGGGGCGCAGGCCGGCGATCTCGAGAGGGCCGAGCACCCTGATCTCGACCGCGGGCGGGTGCAGCCCTTCCAGCGGTTCGGCCTCGGGGATGGCCTCGCCGTCGAGCCGGTCGGCCGTACGGAAGAGGTCGACCAGCGCGCGGTAGTGGCGGCGCGGCAGGAGCTGGGCCTCCACCTCGAAGCCCAGCTCGGCGATCCTGGCCCTGCCGTCGTCGCCGATCTCCATCGTCCAGGTGGCGTGCGGGACGTCGCCGGCCACCACGTAACCGGCGGTGTCGCGGCGGGCCAGCAGCGCCAGCCGCCTGGCCTCCTCGTGCGTGGGCGCCACCGCGGACAGCAGGTAGTGGGCGACGCTGTGGCCGCCGCTGATACGCCCGGTCAGCACCTCTCTGCGCGGGGCCGCGTTCGCCTCCAGCTCGGGCAGCACCTCGGCCAGCCCGCCGACCGCCCTGATCCGCTCGGGGGCGATCGCGGTGAGCTCCTGGCCGAAACCGACGAGCGTGATGCGCATGCGGTCGGACCACCGGTTGGTGGCCAGCTCGACGGCGAGCGCCGCGAGCGCCGCGGTGGTCTGCGGGCCGCGCACGTTGATCAGGCCCTGGGCGGCCTCCAGGTCGATGAGCACGCGCCCGCCGGCGTCCGTGCCGATGGAGACCAGCCCCGGGTAGGGAGCCCCGCCCGCCTGCTCGTGGCTGCCGTGGAGGTCACTCCTCCGGTCCGGCAGCAGCCGCCCCTCGTGCGCGGGGAGCCGCCAGACCTGGCCGCCGTCCTGGGCCGTCCAGGGCGCGGGCGGGTCGTTGTCCGGCGGATGGATCCACAGGTCGAGCGTGCGTGGCGACAGGTGCGCGCCGTACACGGTGGGCGGGGTGCGGCGCTGCGCGGCCAACTCGGCGCCGAGCAGCCGCAGCCCGACGTCCAGGATGCGGGCGCCGGGGGCGTCGCCGCCGAGCCTGAGCGCCACCTCGGCCTCGGCGGCGTCGTCGCGGGGGCGGGCGATCCTGCGGCCGGAAAGGCGCCGCCACAGCTGCTCCCTGCGCCGCCTGGCAAGCACGAACAGCAGCCCGGCCGCGGCCAGCGAGGCGGCGCCGAGGTAGTCGGTCAGCTCGCCCTGGCGCTCCTGGATGATCGGCTGCCGGCCGTCCTGCCCGCCCGGCTCGGTCTGGCGGTGTTTGCCCTCGTGCCCGGGCGTCCCGCGCTCTTCGCGGTCCTGGCGCTCCTCGCGTTCCTGGTGGTCCCGCCGCTCCTCGCGGTCCGCGCGGTCGTCGCGCTCGGCCGCCCTGTCTCCACGACCCGGGCCCGGGTCGGCCCTGCCCGGGTGCTCGCGCAACGTCTGCTCGCGCGGCTGGTCGGCGGGGACGACGTGCACGTTCTTCGCGTCGTCCGGCATGTCGAGCACCCAGCCGGGCCTGATCAGGTCGGCCATGCGCAGCCGGGTGCCGTCGGGCTGCTCCTTCGCCTGGTTGAGCCGGTAGATCTCGGGATATCGGCGGCCGTCTCCCAGGCACTTCTCGGCGATCTCCCACAGGCTCTCGTGGTGGCGGCCGTGCGGCGGCTGCACGACGTACACCTTCCTGGTCCCGCGCGTCTCCAGCTCCAGCTCCTGCTCGACGATCGGCGCGGAGTAGGCGACCGCGGTCACGGGCGGCGCGGCCGGGGTCGGCGTCAGCTGGGCGACCGGCGCGACCATCGCCCCGGCCGTGAACAGCAGCAGCACGGCCGAGACCAGCTTGTTGGCCAGCACCTGCATGCCTCCGGAGAGCGGCACGCGGGCGGGCATGCCGACCCTGCGCACCCCGGCGTACACCTCGACCAGCACGCACAGGAAGAGCTGGAACCAGGCCAGCCACACCAGCAGCACGAGCACGGCCACGATCGTGCTCGGCCCGACCCTGCTGGTGAGCACGCCGAGATCGAGCAGCTCGGGCGCGATCGGCGGGCCGACGAAGGTGAGCAGCGCGTACGGCACCCCGCCCACGAGCGCGACCAGCACGACCAGCGCGCCGAGCCCGGCGAGCACGTCGCCGGCGCTGCGCCTGGCCGGGACGCGCACGGGCACGTGACGTCCGGGTGGACGCGCGGGCTGTCGCGTCTGCTCTCGCGGCGGCATCGCCTCTCCCTCCTCTGTTCCAGCGTCGTGTCTCGTGCGTTCCGCATCCATCGAGTGGTCGGTTTCGGTCTATCTCGCTTCCGGGGCAGCGCTGGCCTCGCCGGTCATCTCGGAGCCGGGGAACCCGATCGCGCTCAGGAAGAAGGCCTCCCAACGCACCGTCACGGTGACCGTGACCTGGGCCTGCCCCTGCTCGACGGCGCACTCGCCGCGGGTCACGTCGCCGCCGCCGTGCGCCTGCACGATCTCGTCGGCCCTGCCGCACACCTCGGCGTCGCCGAGCAGCCGGGTCTCTCCGGTCGTGCGGAGGTGGTCGACGTCGACCTGGTCGGCGCCTGCCCTGGCGGCCTGCTCGGCCACGTCAGTGGCGCGCAGGCGGGCGTTGATCGCCGCCCCGCCGTCCACCAGCAGGCCGGCCAGCAGGAACACGACCACGGAGAACAGCACGGTGAACACCGACATGGACCCCCGCTCGCCGACCCTCATTCGACCCTCCTGAACTGCTCCAGTGGCACCACCGCGGTGCCGGTCAGTTGCTTGGTGCCGCCGAACCCGAGGAAGGCCAGGTCGAGCTCGCACGTCACCTCGGCCTCGACGTGGCCGCCCTGCTCCCACTCGGACCCGTCGAGCGAGACCGACGAGGACTGGCAGCGGCCGTCGAGCACGCTCGTGGTGATGGCCTCGGCCGCGGACCCGGCGTCGTCGAGCGTGCGCTGCACGGACGCCGCTCGGGCGGCGTCGCGGGCGGCTCCGTTGACCCGCCCCTGCGCCTCGACCAGCACCCCGGCTCCGGCCAGGAAGAGCAGGAACAGCAGGAAGACCGGGGCCAGCATCACCGTCTCCACCGCCATGGAGCCGCGTTCGGCCCGTCTCATCGGCAGTCCTCGCCGCCGTTGTCGGGGCGGAAGCACTCGACGGGCCCGCCCGCGGTGGCGGTGATCGTGAACGAGAGCTCGGGCAGCAGCGGGATGACCTGTACGGCGCTGCCGGTCACCGTGACGAAGCGCTCGTCGGGCTCCTTCTCGGACGTCGTGGCGGTGGCGTTGCCGAGCAGCTGAGGGCCGATGGCCCGCACGACGTCGGTGGCCTTCGTGGTGGCCGCGCCCTCCCAGTCGCCCGAGTCGAACGGGGCGGACCTGGCCACGCGGGCGCCTTCCCTGGCGGCCGCCTCCGCGACCTGCCGGCCGTGGAACCAGAGCGCGACCTGCACGATGAGCAGCACGACGGCGAGGATGACCGGCATCAGCATGGCCAGCTCGATCACCGTGGCGCCGCGCTCGCCCTCCGGCTTATTCGCCTCCGCCGCCATCACCGCCACCGCCGCCGAAGGTGCCCTGAATCTCGCTCTGCTTCTGCTCGACCAAGGTCTTGATGAGCGTGGCCAGGCCGAGCGCGACGCCGGCGATGATGGCGGTGATGATCACCCATTCGACGGCGGACGCCCCGCGGGTGGGCGCGGTCCTGGCCCGGTGGATGCGCACGCCGAGGTACGCGGTCAGATAGATGATCCAGGGATGGTTCATCATGCCCCCAACATCTTCATAGCGGCGGGATAGCTGAGAAAGATCACAAAACCGGCGCAGAGCAGGAGCTGGGCCACGAGCATCGACTGCGACCGCTCGCCCGCCCTGCCCTCGATCTCGGCCAGCTCGCGGCGGCGCAGCGTGGCCGCCCTGGCCGTCAGCGAGGCGCGTACTTTGGCGCCGTCGTCGGCCACCAGACCGAGCGCGGCCGACAGGTCGCGCAGCTCGTCGACGTTGATCTCCTCGCCGAGCTGGCCGAGCGCCTGCCACGGAGTGATGCCGACGATCCTCGCGCCGGCCAGCGCGTCGCGGATGCGGCCCATCGCCCAGTTGGGCTGCTCGCCGCTGACCGAGACGGCCATCATCAGGGCCTCGGGGACGCCGCGGCCGCCGGCCAGGTTCATCGAGACGAGGTCGAGGAACGCGCCCACGACGTGCCGGAAATCGCGCCGCTTGGCCGCCGCGTCCTTCTTGACCTGTAGGTCGGGCAGGAAGAAGAACACGACCGCCACGAGCACGGCGGACCAGAACGGGATGGCGAGCGAGGTGCCCCACTCCATGAGCACCAGCCAGCCGAGCAGCAGCGGGAAGGCCAGCAGGCCGCCGGCCGCCAGCAGCACCTTCGTGGCCAGGAACGCCTCGAAGGAGCGGCCGACCAGCGCCAGGTCCGATCGGAGCGACCTGACCTCCCAGCCGCGGGCGCTGTAGAGGCGGGCCAGCCGCACGCCGAGGCCGCGGCGGAACGCGCTGACCTCCTCGTCGGGCAGCAGGAGCTGGATGCGCGGCGCGCCCGTGTCCTCGCGTACGGCGTCGAGCGCCAGCAGCCGCGCCACCAGCCCGGGACGGGCGGGGAAGAGCGCCCTGAACAGTACGAGCAGGCCGAGCCCGATCACGGCACCGGCCAGTGCGCCCTCAACCATCGCCGCCTCCTCCCATGAGCAGCCGCGTCGGCTTGTCGAACCTGGCCAGCCGCCGCATCCAGGCGAACCCGGCCCCGAACAGCCCCGCCACGACCACGAGCACGGCCTGGCCGAGAGGGCCGTCGTACTCCTCGACGTAGGAGGGGTTGAACACGACGAGGATCCCGGCGAAGGCCAGAGCGGTGATCACCACGATCTGCACGCTGCGCCGGGTGGCGCGGCGCTCGGCCTCGACGCGGCGGCGCATGTCGAGCTCTTCACGGGCCGAGACGGCCAGCGCGCCCAGCACGTCGCGCAGGCCGGGACCGCGCAGCCGGGAGTTGAGGATGAGCGCGGCCACCACCAGGTCGGCCGATGGGTCGTCGAGCTCGTCGGCGAAGAGCGCGAGCGCCTGCGGCAGCGCCATCCTGGTGTGCAGCCGGTCGATCAGGGACCGCAGGTGTGGCCTGAGCGTGGGCGCGGCGGCCCTGATGGACGACGGGATGGCCTGTTCGAGCCCGGCCGCCCCGGCGATCGTGTCGCGCAGCGACTCGGTCCATGCGGCGAGCCCTTCGAGGCGGCGCATGGCGGCGCGCTCCTCGGCCGCGCCGCCCGACAACCCGCGCCAGGCGAACACGAGCAGCACCGTGCCCACCGCCACAACCGGCCAGCCGGTGACGATCAGGACCAGGGCGGCGGCCACGGCGGCGATCGCGGCGCGGGTGGTCAGCATCTTGACCAGGTGGCGCCTGGGCCGGGGCGGGCGGGGGCGCAGGCCGTACAGGGAGATGCAGAACAGGAAGAGGCCGCCGCCCGCCACGGCGCCGGCGAGCAGCGCCAGCGGGTCGAACGTGAACGCGCCCATGCTCACCAGCCCCCCAGGGTGTAGCCGTGGGCGGCGAGCTCCTCCATGCAGGAGATCGGGGCGTGCGGGACGGCGGCGCCGTCGGGGCCCGGCGCGAACACCTCGCTCGACAGGACGCGGCCGTCGCAGCCGTTGACCTCGCGGATGCTGGAGACGTAGCGGCGCAGCGTGCCGCCGACGTGGTAGTCGTTGCGCTTCTCGACGAAGACGACGAAGTCGATGGCGCCCGCGATGAGCATGTGGGTGGCGTCGATGGGCAGCCGCTCGCCGGCCTGGAGGGCGTAGGTGGAGATGCGGTTGAAGACCTCCATGCTGGAGTTGGCGTGGATGGTCGACAGGGAGCCGTCGTTGCCCTGGGTCATCGCGTTGAGCATGGTGACGATCTCGTCGCCGAGGACCTCGCCGACGATGACGCGGCTGGGGTTCATGCGCAGGGAGCGCCTGACCAGCTCGGCCATGGAGATCTCGCCCTGGCCCTCGGAGTTGGGCAGGCGCTGCTCGAAGGCGACGACGTTGGGGTGGAGCTCGGGGAACTGGTCGAGTCCGAGCTCAAGGGCGCGTTCGACGGTGATGAGGCGCTCGCCGGGCGGGATCACGTTGGCCAGCGCCCTGAGCAGGGTGGTCTTGCCGGCGTTGGTGGAGCCCGCGATCATGATGTTCTTCCTGGCGGCTACGGCGGCCGTCAGGAACCTCGCGACGTCGGGGCTTATCGTGCCGTTGCCGGTCAGGTCGGACAGGAAGACCTTGCCGAGACGGGCGCGGCGGATCGACACGGCCGGCCTGACCGTGACGTCCATGACGGCGCTCAGCCGGGACCCGTCGGGCAGCCGCAGGTCGAGCTGCGGGTTGGCGGTGTCGAACGGCCTGCTGGACAGGCCGGAGTAGGCCGCCAGGATCTGGATCAGCTCGATCAGCTCGTCGTCGGAGTCGGCGACCGGGTCGTGCATGAGCTCCTGGCCGTCGGCGTAGCTGACGAAGACCCGGTCGCAGCCGTTGATGTCGATGTTCTCGACCTGGGTGTCGTCGAGCAGCGGCTGGAGGCGGCCCACGCCGAACAGGGCCGCGTGGATGCCGGCCGCGAGGGCCTCCTCCTCCTCGACCGTGGGCGGGGTGCGGCCGAGCCCGATCTCGCCGCGGGCGTGCTCTTCCAGCACCTGGGAGATCAGCGCCCTGGCGAACTGGCGCTCGTCCTCGCCGGTCATCGCGGGCAGGCCGTTGGCCTGGTCGAGCCGGCGCTGGTGGGCCAGCCGGTCGCCGACCTCCTGGCGGAAGCGCTTGACGAGCGAATGGTCGATCATCGGTGGCTCACCAGCCTTCCCGCGAGGTCGCGTGCCGTACGGATCAGGAGGGAGCGATCGAGCCGGCCGCCCCACTGCCCGCGCAGGAGCTCGGCGCCCTTGGGGTCGTGGGCGAGGCCGTAGACGTACTGGACGGTGTTGCCGACGATCCGGCGCACGTCGTCGATCGAGGCGCGGTAGTTGCGCGGGTCGGCGATCACGGCGACGCCGTGCGCCTTGGTGATCTGCAGCCGCTCGCGCAGGTGGGCGACGTGGTCGAGGGTCGCCCGGGTGAGCAGCACGACCTGCTCGGCCTCGGCCATCAGGTCGCCGAGCTGGGGATGGGCGCCGAGCCGGCCGCAGTCGGCGATCACGTCGGCGTTGGGGATGGCCGCGAGTGCCCGGCCCAGCGGGCCCCACAACCAGGTGAGCCCCGCGGCCTGCTCGCCGTGCGTGAGCCCGGCCAGCACGTCGAGCCCGCCGACGATCTTCTGCGTGTGCTGGTGGATCTGCGCGGGCTCAAGGCCGCGCCGGGCGGTGGCGCCGAGCGTGAGCAGGCCCTTGCCGGGGTTGAGCACGCCGCCGTCGGCGGCGGGCAGCCGGTAGGCGAGGTCGCCGCCCGCCGGGTCGCATTCGGCCAGCAGCACGGGCCGCGGCCAGACCGCCGCGAGGGCGGTGGCCGCGGTCGTCACACCCGGCGCGCCCTTGTCGGCGGCCAGGACGATGAGCGCCACGTCAGCGTGCCCCCGGGAGCTCGGCCACCGCGATCTCCCCGCTGGAGGCGAAGGCCACGATTTCGGGCGACGCCGAAGAATCGACGACCACCGTGATCTGGCCGGAATTTCCCGTGCGGGACTTGTCGCCGACGGAGAAGACGAGCGCGCTCGCGGCCAGGACCCGGCTTTCTCCTTGGCTCGCCCGGCTCGGAACGTGCACCAGCTGAACGCGGTCGCCTTCTTTCAGGCCCGCGGGCATTTGACCCGGCTTGAGCGCCAGCCCGACGGTGGCCTTTCCCTCGCCGAGCTCGCTGCTGGCCTTGGCGCCCATCTGGTTGGTCAGCAGGGTGCCGGGCAGGATGGTGACGGCCGCGAAACTGCCGACGACCTGGTCGAGCTGCGACCAGCTGACGTAGTCGACGCCCTCAGCGGCGATCTTGACCTCTTCGAGCGCCTGCGCGGTGAACTTCTGGCCTGCGCCGATCTGCTGGGTGACGCGGATGGCGGAGACGCGGTCGCCGCTGCGCAGGACGAGCAGCGTCGTGGCCAGCGCGCCGCCCAGGATGAGCAGGACGGCCAGCGCGGCGAGGGCCGGCTTGCGTTCGCGGGGTGGCACGGGGAGCTTGCGCGAGGCCGGGCCGGACAACCCCGCCGCCGCGTCGGCGGCAGGCTTTTCACTGGTCCTCATGGGTGGGGGGCTCCCGGAAGTGAATTGCGGAATTCACGCCATTATGTGGGGCTTGACGTGGTGACGGGGGCGGAATGCGAGGACCAATGCTCGTTTCGCAGGTGGCGGGATGTCAACTCGAAATAATCGATGCCTATTGTTTCTAACCAGTTGACGAGTATTGATTTTTCCAGCTAGTCGCCACTTTGATCACAGCAGTCACTTTTTTCACACCTTTATGGCAGCATATCGGTCCAAGTCGTTGCAGATTCCCCATGCCATTGCCGTCAACTCACGCGCTTGTTCCCGCTCCGGGCGTTACCTTTGGCGCCCGAGGTCGACCGAGGAGACGGCACCATGCGGATCATGCTCACCGTGCTCGGCGGGCAGGGCGACCGTGACGTCGTGATCGACGGAGACGACGGCGCCACGGTGGCGAGGGTGAGCGAGGCGCTCAGCGATCAAGGGCCGCTGGCCGACGTCGTCCGGCTGCCCAGAGCCCGAGCCCCCTACGGACTGTCGGCCGACAGCCCGCACATCCCCCAGCCGCGCAGGCCGCAGCGGGACACCGGCGGGCCGCCCGGCCACACGCCCGCGCTCTGGCGCGACGGCCGCCCGCTCGACCCGCGCGCGCCGGCCGCCGCCGTGCTGCGCGACGGCGACAAGGTCACGCTCGACGCCCGCCTCGCCCGCGCCACCGTGGTCGAGGAGCCGGGCGGGGTCGCCGAGGTGCGGGTGGTCGGCGGCCCTCGCGCGGGCACGGTGCACCGGCTGGGGCTCGGCGTGCACGTCATCGGGTCCGACCCGATGTGCGCGATGGCCGTCGACGACCCCGCGCTGGCTCCCGAGGCGGTGGCCGTACGCGTGACACCGGACGCGATCACCGTGGAGCGGGCGTGGCGTCAGCCTGACGAGGCGCCCAGGCTCAAGCTCAAGGGGCGGTGGGCCGACGAGGTCGCCGAGCTCACGGCGCGGGTCGCGGAACGCGAGGCGGCCGAGCTCACGGCCGGTTACGGCGAGACCCCCGAGCTCGACGGCCGGCCGCTCACCGAACCCGTCGACTGGCCCGACCAGGCCGTGCT
Organism: Nonomuraea sp. B5E05; assembly: GCF_039880665.1. Classification (NCBI taxonomy): domain Bacteria; kingdom Bacillati; phylum Actinomycetota; class Actinomycetes; order Streptosporangiales; family Streptosporangiaceae; genus Nonomuraea; species Nonomuraea sp. B5E05. The sequence goes on along the minus strand of NZ_JBDPMJ010000005.1, from coordinate 295,598 downwards.
GACATGCGGCTCGTCGGTGTTCGTGCTGACCTCGATCGAGCCGAAGGACGCCCACCTGGCCCCCAGGAGCGAGGGCGGCGTGGCCTACAACCGCCCGCCGAGGCTCAAGCGCCCGGAGCCCGAGCGCACGTTCGTCAGGCCGAAGGAGCCGACCAGGAACGAGGGCATGCGCCTCCAACTGCTCGCCGCCTTCCTCCCGGCCGTGCTCGGCTTCACCCTGGCGATCGCGCTGCAACAGTGGTACTACCTGCTCGTCGCCCTCATGACGCCGGTCATCATGATCGGCCAGTGGTGGAGCGACCGCCGCCACGGCAAGAAGCAGCACAAGAAGGCCGTCAAGGAGCACAAGGAGCGGCTCCAGGCGTACGACGAGGCCGTGGAGCGGGCCAGGGTGGCCGACGAGGCGGTCCGCAGGTCCAACGCGCCCGACCCGGCCCAGGTGCTGCTGACGGCCACCGGCCCGCGCAGGAGGTTGTGGGAGCGCAGGAGCCACGACGACGACGCGCTCAGGCTGCGGGTGGGGCTGGCCGACCTGCCGGCCGACCTGGAGCTGTCGGAGGAGCAGGGCGGGCGCATCGAACCGCCCGTCTGCCGCTCCGTGCCGGTGGCGCTGCCCATGCGCCGGCTCGGCGTGGCCGGCGTCACCGGCTCCCGCCAGGCCGCGACCGGCCTGGCCGCCTGGCTGATCGCCCAGGCCGCGACCCTGCACAGCCCGCGCGACCTGGCCATCGTGATCGTCTCCGCGCACGCCGACGGCGAGCAGCGCTGGGGCTGGATGCGCTGGCTGCCGCACTGCTCGCCGCGGTCGGGACAGGAATGCGTGACGCTGGCCGGCACCGATCCCGAGTCGGCCGCCCGGCGCGTCTCCGAGCTCGCCCAGCTCATCGACGAACGCCAGAACACCGCGATCCCCGAGCTGGGCAAGATCCCCACCGGGTGGGACGACCTCGGCGGGCCCGAGAAGCCCACGTTCTCCTCCTACGACGTGCGCCCGTACGACGTGCTGGTGGTGCTGGACGGCGCCCAGGTGCTGCGCGGGCTGCCCGGGATGCCGCAGGTGCTGCGCCAGGGGCCGCGCTGCGGCGTGTACACCCTCGCCCTCGACGAGGACCAGCGCCTGCTGCCCGAGGAGTGCCAGACGGTGGCCGCGTGCGGCGACGACGGCCTCGCGCAGCTGCGCGGCGGCGGCCTCGACGTCATCGGGCCGGTCCTGGCCGACCTCGTCTCACCCGGCTGGTGCGACCGGCTGGCCAGAGCCCTCGCCCCGATCCGCGACGTGAGCAGGGACGACCCGGCGGGCAACCTGCCCGGCGCGGTGCGCCTGCTCGACCTGATGGGCCTGCCCGAACCCTCCGGCGAGGAGCTGGCCGCCCGCTGGCGGGAAAGCGGCACCACCGAGGCGCTGATCGGCGTCGGCCCCGACGGCCCCTTCTCGGTCGACCTCAAGCTCGACGGCCCCCACGGGCTCATCGCCGGCACCACGGGCGCGGGCAAGTCGGAGCTGCTCCAGACGCTCATCTGCTCGCTCGCGGTGGCCAACCGGCCCGACCAGCTCACGTTCGTGCTCATCGACTACAAGGGCGGCGCCGCCTTCAAGGAATGTGTACGCCTGCCGCACACCGTCGGCATGGTCAGCGACCTCGACGGCCACCTTACCCAGCGCGCCCTCGACTCGCTGGCGGCCGAGATCCGCCGCAGGGAGCGCCTGCTGCTGGCGGCCGGGGCCAAGGACATCGACGACTACACCGGCCCCGCGCTCCCCCGCCTGGTGCTGATCATCGACGAGTTCGCCGCGCTGGTGGCCGAGCTGCCCGACTTCGTCACCGGGCTGGTCGACATCGCCCGCAGGGGCCGGTCGCTGGGCATCCACCTGATCCTGGCCACGCAGCGGCCCGCGGGCGTGGTCACCGCCGACATCCAGGCCAACACCTCGCTGCGGATCGCGCTGCGGGTGACCGAGCCGGCGGAGTCGTCCGACGTCATCGACCTGCCCGACGCGGCCCACATCTCCAAGTCGACGCCCGGCCGCTGTTACGTGCGCTCGGGCGTGGGGGCGGCGACCGCCGTGCAGACGGCCAGGGTCGGCGGCCGCAGCCCGGCCGCCGGCGGGCCGTCGCGCGCGGGGAACGTGCGGGTGCTGGAGGTCGGGTGGCGCTCGCTGGGTCGTCCGCTCCCGCCGCCACCGGAGCCGGAGGAGGACGCGACCGGCACGGACCTCGGGCTCGTCGCCGACGCCCTCATCGAGGCCGCGCGTCTGGCGGGCGTCCCCGTCCAGCCCAGTCCGTGGCTGGACCCGCTGCCCACCGGCCTCGTCCTCGACCAGCCCTCCGCCGGGCATCCCGTCCTGGCCGCCCCGATTCCCGGCACCGCGGCGTACGCGGGCGCGTTCGCCGAGGTGGCGCCGTTGCCTTTCGGCGTCACCGACCGCCCGTGGGCCCAGGACCGGCACCCGCTGGCGCTGGACGTGGCGCAGGGCGGTCACCTGCTCATCGCGGGCGCGGCCCGCAGCGGCCGGTCGACGGCCCTGCGCACGATCGCGGGCTCCATCGCGGCCCACGCATCCCCCTCGGACGTGCACGTGCACGCGATCGACTGCGGCTCGGGCGCGCTGCTGCCGCTGGTGGCGATGCCGCACTGCGGCGCCGTGGTGACCCGCGACCAGCTCGACCGGGTGGAGCGCCTGCTGACCCGCCTCAAGGCCGAGGTGGGCCGCCGCCAGCAGCTGCTGGCCGAGGCCGGGCACGCGTCGCTGGCCGAGTACCGGCAGGCGGGCCACCGGCTGCCCTGGCTGGTGCTCCTGCTCGACCGCTGGGAGGGCTTCGTCGCCGCCTTCGAGGGCTACGACTACGGCCGCATGATCGAAGGGCTGCTCCAGCTCCTGCGCGAGGGTCCGGCGGTGGGCCTGCGAGCGGTGGTCACCAGCGACCGTTCCGGCCTGCTCGGGCAGGTCTCGACGGTCTTCGACGACCGGCTGCTGCTGCGGTTGTCCGACTCCTCCGACTACGGCCTGGCGGGGTTCCCGCTCAAGGGCCTGCCGTCGTCGATACCGCCGGGCCGGGCGCTCTCGCTGGGCGAGCACGGGATCGTGGAGCACCACATCGCCCTCCTGGACGCGGACCCGGCGGGCCCGGCGCAGGTCGCCGCGCTGCAGTCTCTGGCCCGCGCCGCCGCCGGCCCTCCCGGCACGGCGCCAGGCCCGAAGCCGGACCCAGCGCACGAAACCGGCACGGCGCCAGGCCCGAGGCCGGGCCCGGCGCACGAGGCCGGCCGGGGCGTCTGGCGCTGGGAGGGAGATCCTCCGCTGCGGGTGGACGCGCTTCCGATGCGCATCACGGCGGCCCAGACGCTCGCCCTCGATCCTGCCTTCAGCCCGCCGTCGCCGCTGTGGGCGCTGGTCGGCGCGGGCGGCGACGCCCTGGCCCCGCTCGGGCTCGACCTGCTGGCCCACGGCCCCGGCGCCGTGATCGCGGGGCCGTCGCGTTCCGGCCGGTCGTCGGCGCTGCTGACGGCGGCCCGCTCGCTGATCGCCCGCGGCACCCCGGTCGTCGCGGTCGCCCCGCGGCGCAGCCCGCTGAAGGAGCTGGACGGCGCCGTGGCGGTGGTGGACGGCAACGCCACCGACCTGCCGGAGCTCGTCGCGGACCTGCATGGCTACGTCGTGGTGGTGGACGACGCCGAGCTGATCAACGCGGACGGCCCGCTGGGCGCCGCCCTGGAGGAGGTGCTCAGGTCGGGCAGGGACGGCGACCACGGGCTGCTCATCGCCGGCGTGACGGGCGACCTGGCCGTCGCCTACCGAGGGTTCGTGGCGGAGACGCGCAAGTCGAGGACGGGGCTCCTGCTGGCCGTGCAGAGCCAGGCGGACGGCGACCTCTTCTCCATCCGCCTGCCGCGCGGCGCGCCCGGGGGCCCGCCGGGGCGCGGCTTCCTGGTGACGACCGGCGCCTTCACCCCCGTCCAGGTGGCCCTCCCCGGCGGCCCGTAGGGGTCAGCCCTCGTCGGCGGGGAGCGTGAAGAGGCGGACGTATGGCGTCCGGCGGCTATCCGGTCGTGGCGCTGGTGTGCCGCGTCAGGCGGTCGGCCGCTCCGGAGTCCCCGCTCGTGGCCGCGCGGGTGGTCAGCGGCGCCGGGCTGGCGGCGGTGGCCGGCGCGTTCTGCTACCTGTCCTACCTGATCATGACCGGCGGGAAGCTGGCCGTGCCCGGACCGGTGGTGGGCGGGCGGCCGGTGATCTGGCTCGCGCTCCAGGCGCTCGCCGTGGCAACCGTCGCCGGGACGCTGATCGTCGCGGTGCGCCGGCGACGGGTCACGGCCCGCGGCGAGAGGGTACGGCTGGGCGTGCTGGTCACGGGCGGCGCGGTGTTTCTCCCGTGGGCTCTGTACTGGGACCTGGCGCTCCCGTAGCGAGACCAGGAGCTTCGAGCGGCTCCTGGTCGATTGACCGGAATTCATGACACCTGGGCGCTCTATGCTGATTCCTGGGACTCGGGAGAGGTGAGATGCAGACCCAGAAGGACCTCTATCAAGCGCATCGGCTCATGCAGCAGCGCCTGGGCCTGGCGCTGTTGCAGGCCGAGCCCGACGTGCCCGAGACGCCGATGCGGCGGCACAACGTCGCCACGTTCTGCGGCATCATCGTCGCGGTGCTGATCATGGCGGCGTTCGGCATCTGGGGGCTGCTCAGCCCCGGCAACGCGACGAAGCTCGAAGAGCCCGGCAGGTTGCTCGTCGAGGAGGAGACCGGCGCCAAATACGTCTACAGCCAGGAGCAGCAGCGGCTGTTGCCGGTCGCCAACTACGTCTCCGCCCTGCTGCTGCTCGACACGTCGAACTTCGAGGTCAGAAGCGTCTCCTCCGCCTCGCTGGCGAAATATCCGCGCGGACCCCTGGTGGGGATCGCCGGGGCGCCGGACTCGCTGCCCGAGAAGGACAAGCTGGTCAAGGGGCCCTGGTCGGTGTGCGTGACCGAGGCGCCCAACGCCTCGGGGACGCCGGTGCCGTACGTCACGCTGGTGGGCGGCACGAACGTCGGCGGCACGCATGTCGGCGCCGGCGCGCTGGTCGTCACGGACGGCAAGCAGTCGTGGGTCATCTGGAACGACACCCGGATGAAGGTGAACGACAGCGGCGTCCGCGCACTCAACGCCCGGCCCAAGAAGGTGCCTCCGACCTGGATCAACGCCATTCCTCCCGGGCCCGACTTCCTGCCGCCCAAGATCGCGAACCTGGGCCGGAAAGTACGCGGGCCGAGCGGCGGCCGGGCCGCCATCGGCCAGGTGTACACCGTGCAGGGCGTGAGCGGGACCGCGGCCCGGTGGTACGTCCTTCTCGCCGACGGGCTCGCGCCCATCACCCTCACCCAGGCCACCCTGCTGCTCGAGGACCCCGCCATCAAGCGCGCCTACGGCAGGCAGGTCGCCAAGCCGCTGGAGATCGACGCCGCCACGGCGAACGCCAGGACCTCCCGCCAGAACCTCGCCGTATCGGGGTTGCCCACCACCCTGCCGAAGGTCGTGCCCTCGTCGAGCCCGCTCTGCTCGGTGTACGCCGACACGCAGAACGGCTCGACGCGCGCGAAGGTGACCGTCGGCGGCACCATGACGATCCCGCCGCCGAGCTCGCGCGGCGACCAGGAGCACTTCGACCAGGTGCTGCTGCCGGCGGGGGCGGCGGTGCTGGGCGGCCTCCTGCCCGGCGACGGGCAGAAGGGGTCCGTCCAGACCTATTTCCTGGTCTCCGACCAGGGACGCAAATATCCGCTCACGTCCGCCGACCAGATCAACAAGCTGGGGTACGGAGCGGAGGACGTGGCGCCGATCCCGGGCAATCTCGTGCACCTGCTGCCCGAGGGCCCGACGCTGGATCCCGAGGACGCCCGGTCGCCGTTGCAGGTGACGGCCTCTTAGGCGCGAGCCTCAGATGATGCCGCCCATCATTCCGCCGCCGCCCTGGTTCATGGCGTCCATGTTGGGCATGCCGTTGTTCGTGGGCTGCAGGCCGCCCACGCCGCCCTTCTGCTCCGGCGGCGTGTACTCCACCCCGGTCGGGGTGTAGTCGGGCTTGGGACGATTCTGCGTCAGCATCTGCGTCATCGTGGCGCACATGATGTTGACTATTGCCACGATGCCGGTGGTCCTCACGATGGTTTTGCCCAGCTTGGCCGCCAGCGATCTGGCCAGCGGCGTGACCTGCGACAGAACAGCGCTGATGAGGATGTGGCACTGGATCTGGACGGCGACCCAGGGAACCAGGCGGGTCCACACCCGGATGGCGGCCAGGGCCGTCATGAGGGAGGCCAGCGCGAAGGCCAGCTGCGCGGCCCAGTGATAGAGCTGGGCGGTGAACCGCATGCTGTCACCGACGCTGCTGAAATGCCGCTCGGCCACGTCGAGCTGTTCGAGCAGCTTGTCCAGCGCGTCGTCGAAGGTCTGCTGGGCAGGCCCCTCCCACTTCTTCTGGACGTCCTCCCTGAGTTCGACGACTCTCGTCCTGATGCCCGCGAAGTCCACCTCACCGTCGCCGGTCGAGGGAGCCCGCCACTGCGCGGCGGCCTCGTCCATGCCTCCGGGGTTGGAGACGCAAACGCCGATCGCCAGGGCGATGGTCCTGGCCGCCGGGTACTCACGAAGCACCAGGGCGGCCGCGGTCGCCATCGCGGCCGCGGCGATGAACTGCTCCCGGTCATTCCCATATGACGGGTTCTCGCTCGCCATGCGACGGTGTCCCCTCTTCCTACTCTTCCTCGCCGATCACCTGTGGCGCGATGTCGATGTCGTCGAGCCAGTCGGCCTCGTCTCCGCGCACGTACTCGGGGTTCTCCCGTTCGCGTTCCTGCTGTTGGCCACCGGCTCCCGGCATCATCGGCATGAACGGCATGCCGCCCATCCCGTTCATGCCGCCACGGGCGCCGGCCGCGCCGGGCTGGCCGCCGGGGGTGGCGCCGCCCGAGGGCGAACCGGTGCCCATGCCGGGCCCGGCTCCGGGCCCCAGAGACGTGGAGGGATTCGGCACAGAGTTGGACAGCGACGGGTTCGGGACGTTGGGGTTGTAGCCCGCGAGATCGGTGCTGTTGGGGTCGAGCTTCGGGACCTCCCGGTTGAGCTGGTCCTCGATGGAGGGGACGTTGGCCTGCGGCATGTCGGTGCTGGGCATGTCCGGCGAAGGCACGTTGGCATCCGGCATGTCCGGCGACGGCACGTTGGCGTCCGGCATGTCCGGCGACGGCACGTCCGCGCCGGGCAGTTTGTCCGACGGCAGGCCACCATCGGGCAGGCCGCCGTCCGGCAGACCGCCGTCCGGCAGACCACCATCAGGCAGACCACCATCAGGCAGACCACCATCAGGCAGACCACCATCAGGCAGACCGCCGTCCGGCAGACCACCATCGGGCAGACCGCCGCCGAACGGGTCGGGCCCCCCGCCGGGATCGTCCCCGCCGGGCTTGATGACTCCGTCGCTGTCCTTGTCGGCCTTGGTGTAGTTCTTCTCCAGGGACGCCAGGGCGCTCTCGTAGTCGGCCAGCACGCTCCTCGCCGTGTCGAGCGCGCCCGCCGCGCTGTCCTTCGTCTGGTCGTGCGCGTAGTTCAGGCCGATCCCGATGACGCCGAAAGCGGGTGGCTGCACGTGGATGCCGCCGGTGTTCCGGGCGATCCTGCCCATGTTCGGCGCCTCCGCGCCGAGATCCTGGCCGACCTTCTCAATCGCGCCGTGTTCCCACTTGATCTCGACGTTGCCGAGACCTCCGGGCATACCGGTGGGGAAGTTGCCCCCTGTGTCCATGGTCGCCCTTTCTGGCGGTAGGTACGGAGCAGATCAGGCGATCGTGGACTGTGTGGTGCCCTCGGGGCCGCCCCACACGTCGTCGTCCTCGGCGAGCCAGGTCGAGCTCTCCCTGTCGTTCTCCTGGTCGCGACCGCCCGCGCCGCCGCCCATGATGGGCATCATCGGGAACCCCATACCGCCCGCTCCCGTACGCCCCGCGCCCGCGAGGGCCGCGCCGCCGTTGCCCGCGCTCCCGCCGCCGGGAACGCCGGTGCCCGTGCCAGGGCCCCCGGTCGTGGTCGGCGTGCCGCCGCCGGGCGTGGTGTTCCCGAGCGAGGGGTCGTAGCCCGCCAGGTCGGTGCTGCCCGAGTTCGGCCCGGCCGCGGTGGGGCCGGCGACGGATCCGGGGTCTCCGGGGTTCGCGCCGTCGGGCATGCCGGTCTGGCCCGACGGAACGTTGCCCACCGAGCCGTCTCCGGGGCCGTTTCCGGGACCGTCGCCGCCGGGCAGGTCGCCTGACCCGGGACGGTCGCCGCCGGGGTAGTTCGCACCCGGGTAGGCGCCGTCACCCGGCCCTGCCACGGCCGGAACGCCCCTGACCGAGCCGGGGCCGAACGAGCTGGGGTCGTAACCGCCCAGGCTCGTGTGGTCGCCCACCGGCTGGCCTCCGGGCAGGCGCGGACCGTTCTGAAAGTCCGGCATCTCAGGTGTTACGACAATCGGAAGTGCCTGCTGCACCTCGGTGGGCAACTGCTCGTAGTGCCCGGCGATGCGCTCGTTGACGGCCTTCATGTGGTCGGCCGCCCGGTGGTCACCGCGGCTGGCGCTGTTGAACGGATTGAGCACGGCGGCGTAGTCGATGTCCTGGTCGGAACGTGAGTCGCGATAGGCCGACTCGACGACGTTGGCCTGGGCCCACTGCAGCGTCTCGCCGTATCCCTTCAGCGACCTTCCCATGGCGCCGAGCTTCGTGGCCAGCTCACGGGCGCTGGCCGCCAGGCCCTGCAACTGCAACTGGGTCTGGTAGGCCGCCGGGCCCTGATAGTGCTCCGCCAGGTCGGCCGCCTTCGTCTTCAGGTCGGCGGCGAAGCTGTTGAGCAGGGGCTCGGCCGCCTCGTAGTAGAGCCCGGCCAGCTTCACGGACCCGGGGTCCGTCTCGTCGATGTACCTCTTGACCTCGTCGATCGTGCTGTCCATCAAGCCGGTGCTGGCGATGGTGCTCTTCATCCACGAGGCGTCGGGCGTCGAGGTGTCCAGGCTCGCGTCTTTGAGGTGGAGGCGGGTGGTGGTCGTCTCGGGCTCGGGCATGTTCGCGTCTTCCTATCAGACGTCCCGCTGCGTGGCGGCCTCTTCGGTCGCGGACTCGGCTCTCTCCGACGTTCTGGCTGTCTCCATCAGCCCATCGTCGAAGGCCTCCTCCGCGCTGGCGACCAACTGCGCGTAGAGGCCGCTGCTGTTGGCGCCCGGCTCCCCGACCAGAGTGCTGTAGGCCATCTGCGCCGAGAAACCGTACTGCATGGCCGCCGGCCACTGGCCCGTCTGGTGCTCGCCGAGCGCGCAGTATCGCTGGAGGTCGCCCAGGGAGCCGGCTCCCGTGGGCAGCTGTGGTTCAGGGGCCTCACCGCCCACCGGCCCCGCGAACTCCGTCACCGGGATGCCGGAAAGATCCCTGATCTTCTTGAGCAGATCGTTCATCTCCCCGGCGATGCGCCGCACCTCGGTACGGTTGATGTAGGGGTCTTCCGTCTCATCCTTGTCCGAGGCGCCGGGCCAGTCCGGATCGCGTTCGAGTGCCATCCCGCCTCCTTCAGGTGCCGATCACCGGCGACGTCGAGCGCTCCCCCGCATGCCACATGTCGCGGTCCTCGGTGAGGTAGGTCGTGCGCTCCTGGTCCTGTGACTGCTCGCCACTCGCCATGCCTCCCATCGGGAGGAACGGCATGCCCATGCCGCCCACCGCCGGCCGCGCCGACGCGGCGCCCAGGGTGGCCGCCTGGCTGTACGAGCCGCCGCCGCCGATCACCGCCGGTGTGCCGGGAGGCTGGGAGCCGACGGGCAGCTGGGTCACCGGCGTGTGGGCGGTGGTGGGATTCTGCACGGGCGCGTTGGCCGACTCGGTGCTGCCGGGATCCCTCGTGTCGCCCGGCGTGTCGGTGACGTTGTTGTCGATCACGGCAGGCGTGGTGCCGTCACCGGGATTCTGCTCCGTCGGCGACTGGCCGGTCTGGTCGCCGGTGGAGCCGGTCTGGTCGCCGGGAGACGCCGGAGACTCCGCCGCCGGGTCGTCGCCCGTGCCGCCGTCCGAGCCGGGGTCCGAGCCGGGGTCCCTGCCGCTGTCCGAACCGCTGTCGGAGCCGGGGCCGCTCCCCGGGGTGCCGGGGCCGCTGTGCGAGCCGGTGCCGCCGAACGGACTCGAGCCGGTCGAGCCGCCCGACGAACCCGAGCCGCCGCCGTTCCAGTAGTCGCCCTGCCGGTAGGCCGACTGCGTGTCGAGCGGCATGCGCCGTGTGCCGCCGGGGTCTCCGGTCGGGGAGACCTCCGGCAGGTCGACGCTCACGGTCTGCGGGATCTTGTTCTCGTACAGGCTGATGATGCGGCGGTTGAGCTTCTCCAGCGCCAGCCGGGCCGGCCCGTCGTCGCCCTGGTCGTCCGAGGGATCCTTCCGCGCCTCCTCGATGGCCTGCGGCAGGTAGTCGCGCCCGTAGAGGGTGAGGGCCTCGGACATGTCCTGCATGGCCGTCGCCAGCCGGCTGCCGCTGGCCTGGAGCTTGCGCAGGGCCTCCTGCGTCTTCGCGGCGCTGCCCGCCCTCCACGCGCCGTTGAGCGCGGTGCCGACCTCGGGGAGCGCGTCGGCCAGCGACCTGATGTTCTCGGCCACCTTGGCGTACGTCATGCCCCTGTCGTGGACCTCCACGGGCGAGGTGTCCTCCAGCCAGGCCAGGATCTGCTCGCGTTTCGCGGCGATGCAGACCTCCGTCGGCCTGACGGACGAATCGCGGACGGTGACGCTCCGCTCTGCCACTCAGCTCACTCTCCAGCGTCAGCCTGCGGTGGGTTGGTTCTCTCGTAGACGTCGGCGCTCTCTCTGATCGCCTGGACGACCTCCTGGCAGCACTCGACGTACGCCTGGTAGAGCTGGGCGAGCCCATGCCCGTTTCCCATCCAGTACGGGCCGTAGGTGCTCGTGTCAGGGATGATGCTGCTCACGCTCGCGGCGAACGCGCTGGCCGCGGGCCACTTGCCGATGTGGCTCTCGTCGAGCGAGAAATACCTGGTGAGAGACTCGACAGAGCCCGTCACGCCCTCCTTCGTGCCGCCCGCGCCCTGCGTGGGGGCCAGGGCGACCTCGAGGTCGTCGGCGACGGCCCGCATCTTGCCCACGTTGTAGTAGAGCTCGTCGTCGGTGTCGTCGAGCCCTGGCCACGACTCGCCCATGTGCCCCCCTTCACATGATCCGGCCACCGCGTACGGTGGCCGGGGAAATTACGTGGTCTCAGGTTTCAGCCGTCGTACCAGATGGCCTTGTTACGGGCCTCCGCGGCCCGGTAGTTCTCGTTGGCGATCTGGACGGCACGCTGCAGCTCGTCCAGCTGCAGCCGCATCTGTGCCTCGGCCTGCTGCCACTTCTGCTCGTGTTGCCTGAAGAACTCCTCGGCGCCACCTTCCCAGTGACCGGCCAGTTCGGTCCTCAGCTTGGCCAGAAGCTCGTCGGTGGCTTTCTCGAAGGAACCCAGGATCTTGACGAAGTCACCCTGGGCGAGATCCATCTGCCCGAAGTTGACCTTGGTGAAGTCGAGCTCGGCGCTCATCTTCATCCCCCTACTTGACGTCGACGTTGATCAGGGACTCGACGCGGCCGACACCGGCCTGCACGTCCTGGTCGGTGGCGCTGTAGACGACCGAGTTGACGCCCATTTTGTCGGCGATGCCCTCGAGGTCGGTCCGCACCGCCCGCATGGACGCGTCCCAGTTGGTCATGGCGATCCTGAACTTCGCCGCCGCCGGTCCGAGCCAGCCGGTGTTGAGCAGACCGCTGGCGGTCGTCTCGGTAGCCGTACGCAGACCCTCGATGTACTGTGCCGTGTCGACGACGTGGGCGGACGCCTTCGAGATCTGGCCAGGGCTCGCGCCGTAAAAGTCAACCACTGACACCTCCAGGTATTTTCGGCTTTAGCACTCATACAAGCACCAAACGCCACTGTGTTAACAGATGTCCCAAAAAGAACATGTAACAGATCCGCAACCCTTGCCGTCAAGCTAGAGGTCCAGCTCCCGGCGAATGCGGGACAGCTCCCCCATGACGTTGTCGAAGGTGCGATCGAAGCCGGCCTCCGCGCGCCTGGCCTCCTTCAGCATCGCGACCGGGTTCTCGAGCATGCGCATCGGGTCGACCTGATCGCCGTAGAGCTCGGCCATGAACTCGTTGGTCTGGCGTTGCAGATCCTCGATGGCCTCCTGCAGGGTGGCCGTGATCCGCTCCGACAACTCGTCCGCGCTCAAACGCATCGCCTTCGGGCGGATGGTGAGCTTGCGCATGCCCTCGTGCGCGTACTCGACGACCACCAGGCCGTCGGCGTCCTCGCCCCGGCCGACCAGCCGGCCCATCGACTTCTGCACCTGTTCCGACTTGCCGGTCTGCTCCTCCAGGCTGTGCAGGAGCTTGTCGATGTCGATGTTGCCGAAGTCCCCGAAATCCGTCACAGGCGTCATCCTGCCTCATACGCACCGATAGCGTCATGCAGATCCGATACAAACCGTGCGCCGATCTCAGCCCGCCAGGCCGCGTACCCACGCATAGACGTCGAGGACGCCGAGCGCCAGCGGCACCAGCGACACGATGAACAGCCAGTCCACGATGTCTCCCGCGCGGCCCCAGAAGGGCGAGAGCCGCCCGTTGGGCAACCACACGCCCATGCCGACCACGATCATCGCGGTCCACACCAGCGCGAGCACCACGGCCACCGCGGCCACCCCGCCGATGACCACGCCGATCTCGACCGCCACGGCGGCGATCCCGGCGAAACCCGTGAGCATCAGCCAGAGCCGCTGACCGACGCCCTGGAACACCCGCGCCCGCAGGAGCTGCGTCAGCGCCAGGCACACGGACATGACCACGGCGATCCACCGGCCCTCCACGACCAGCAGCGCGTGCGCGCCCGCCCCGACCAGCGTGATCCCGACGACCATGCCGGTCGCGTAACGCCGCGCCGCTCCCGTGCGCTCCAGTACGGAGGCGCTGTCGAGGTTCTGGTTGTCGCTGCGCAGCTCCTCGGCGTTGGTGGGCATCGCCGGCAGCGGCACCCGGGCGATCCTGAAGGAGAGCACGGGGATCAAGGGGCTGAACGCCATCACCACGGCCGCGCAGGCCGCGGCGACCCCGGAGGCGGGCGCGCCCGTCACCATCACCACGGCCGCGCCCACGGCGCCCACCATGGAGGCGATGGCCGTGCCGAGGAAGCCGGCCACGCCGTCGGCGATGGCGGTGCCGGCGATCGTGGCGACCAGCGCGGTGCAGGCGAGCGCGCCGAGCAACTGGGGCGAACCGAGCGCCGGCATTCCCCCGCCCGCCGAGGGGGCGAGCAGCCCGGTCAGGAACGCGTACGGCAACGCGGCGTAACCGACGAGCGCGCCGGCCCCGGAGTCGCCGACCGCCCTCGACACGGCCACGCCCACCCCGACGAGCAGCAGCGCCAGCGCGCCCGCCACGACCGCGGTGAGCAGCGGGTTCAGCCCGCCGAACGCCAGCGCCGCCGCCCCCGCGACGAGCAGCCCGCAGGCGACGCCGCCCCCCATCATGCGCGTGTGGTCGCCGTCCCACCGGCCCTTGCCGTCGCGCACGCCGGTGGCCACCACGTCGGCGACGTCGTCGAACCGTGCGGGCGGCAGCGCCACCTCGCGCGGCCGCAGGTAGAGGATCTCCCCGTCGAGCACGCCCAGCTGGCCGAGGCTCCGCCCGAGGTCGAAGGGCGCGCCACCCAGCCGCTGCAGCGTCCAGCCCGGCCCTGCGGCGGCCTCGCCGCCCAGCTCTCCCATGGCCCGCAGGAGTCCCGGCAGGACGTGCGGCAGCGGGATGTCGGCGGGCAGCGCCAGGTCGGCCCTCTTGCGCGGCCCGACCACGGTGACGTGGCACAACGGAGGCAGTGGAGCGGGCATCTGGTGCAGACCGCCCTGTTGCGCGAACGGGATTTCCGCCAGAGATGTCACAACACCAACATATCCAGCCCCAGTTAACTCCGACCCCAAGTCGGACGTTTGTCACATCTGGTAAGAAGGGACATCCGGAGCAGCAGAAGGGCCTGTACCAAGGGTGAGCATCGTCGTCGTCCGGCGCCCGGAGCGCCGCCCAAGCCCGAAGCCTCCGCGTGGCGAGATCCTGCTGGAGCCGCCGCCGGAGATCCCCGAGGTCCAGTCGCAAGGCATGATGGCCGTGCTGACGTGGCTGCCGATGGTGGCCGGCGCTGCGGCGATGGGCCTGATGTTCACCGCGGGCGGCACCCGTGCCAACCCCATCATGTACGTCGCCAGCGGCCTGTTCGCCTTCTCCATGGTCGGCATGACGATCGGGCAGATGGGTCGCCAGGCGGGCGAGCGCAAGAACCGCCTCAACGGCGCCCGCCGCGACTATTTCCGCTACCTCGCCCAGATCCGCAAGAAGGTGCGCAGGGCCGCCATCCAGCAGCGCGAGGCCCTCGAATGGAGCGGGCCGGCCCCCGACACGCTCTGGTGGACCGCCATGGGCCCCCGGCTGTGGGAGCGCCGCCCCCGAGACGACGACTTCAGCACCGTACGCCTGGGCACCGGCATCCAGAAGCTCGCCGTCCAGCTCATCCCGCCGGACTCCAAACCGGTCGAGGACCTGGACGCGCTGACCGCCGGAGCTCTGCGCAGGTTCATCCGCACGCATTCGACGGTCTCGCAACTGCCCGTGGCCGTGGCGCTGCACTCGTTCGCCAGGATCAAGCTCGACGGCGACCTCCCGATGGTCCGCGACCTGGTCAGGGCGATGGTGGCGCAGATGGTGGTGTTCCACTCACCGGACGACATGCGGATCATGGTGTGCGCGAACAGTCAGTGGATGAGCCACTGGGAGTGGGTCAAGTGGCTGCCGCACGCGCTGCACCCCGACGAGACCGACGGCGCCGGCCAGGTCAGGCTCATGGCCGAGAACCTGGCCCAGCTCGACCAGCTGGTGGGCGAGGAGCTCAAAGAGCGGGCCAGGTTCCGGCCCGGTGCCCCGTCCGACGCGCTGCCGTACCACGTGCTCATCCTGGACGGCGGGCACGTGCCGCAGGACTCGCAGCTCGGCGCGGACGCCATCGACGGCGTCACCGTCATCGACCTGTCGGACTCGGCAGGCGTGGTCGAGGAGCGCAGCACGCTGCGGCTGCGCATCAACCACGAGGGCTTCCACATGGTCAAGATCGACCATGCGGGCAAGGAGAGCACCAACCGGCTCGGCGACCCCGACGCGCTCGACTACCTCAGGGCCGAAGGGCTGGCCCGCCAGCTCGCCCCGCTGCGGGCCTCCACGGCCACCGGCAGCGAGGCGCAGGACGTGCTGGCCACCAACACGACGCTGACCGACCTGCTCGGCGTCGGCGATCCCACCCTGCTCGACCCCGCGCAGAGCTGGCGGCCGCGCGCGGGCAGGAACCGGCTGCGCGTCCCGATCGGGCTCGGCGCCGACGGGCGGCTGGTCGAGCTGGACATCAAGGAGTCGGCGCAGGGCGGCATGGGCCCGCACGGCCTGGTCATCGGCGCGACCGGATCCGGCAAGTCGGAGCTGCTGCGCACGCTGGTGCTCGGCCTGGCCGTCACGCACTCCTCGGAGATCCTCAACTTCGTGCTCGTCGACTTCAAGGGCGGCGCGACCTTCCTCGGCCTCGACGGCCTCTCGCACGTCTCCGCGGTCATCACCAACCTGGAGGACGAGCTGCCGCTCGTCGACCGCATGCACGACGCACTCCACGGCGAGATGGTCCGCAGGCAGGAGCTGCTGCGCGCGGCCGGCAACTACGCCTCCTTGCGCGACTACGAACGCGCCCGCGAGCAGGGCGCCAACCTGCAGCCGATGCCCACGCTGTTCGTGGTCCTCGACGAGTTCAGCGAGCTGCTGACGGCCAAGCCCGAGTTCATCGACCTGTTCGTGATGATCGGCCGGCTGGGCCGGTCGCTGGGCGTGCACCTGCTGCTGGCCTCGCAGCGGCTGGAGGAGGGACGGCTGCGCGGGCTCGACACGCACCTGTCGTACCGGATCGGCCTGCGAACGTTCTCCGCCATGGAGAGCCGGGTGGTGCTGGGGGTCGCCGACGCCTACGAGCTGCCGTCGGCGCCGGGCAACGGCTACCTGAAGTTCGACACGACCGGGATGACGCGGTTCAAGGCCGCGTACGTGTCCGGCGCGTACCAGGCCGACCGCCGGCAGGTGGCCTCGCCCGACGGCACGATCCCCATCAGGGAGGTCGTCGAGTACAGCAGCGAGTTCGTGCCCGTCCCCCTCGTCGACGAGCCGCAGGAGACCGAGACCGCCCCGGAGGAGGACAACTCCTCGCAGGAGACCCTGCTCGACATCGTCGTCGACCGCCTGGCCGGGCACGGTCCTGCCGCACACCGCATCTGGCTGCCGCCGCTGGACGAGCCGCCCACGCTCGCGCACCTGCTGCCGCCGCTGTCGATCACTCCCGAGCTGGGGCTGACGACGCCCGGCTGGCCGGGCCGGGGCCGGTTGCAGGCCGTGGTGGGGAT
Source organism: Nonomuraea sp. B5E05 (assembly GCF_039880665.1). Lineage (NCBI taxonomy): Bacteria > Bacillati > Actinomycetota > Actinomycetes > Streptosporangiales > Streptosporangiaceae > Nonomuraea > Nonomuraea sp. B5E05. The sequence goes on along the minus strand of NZ_JBDPMJ010000005.1, from coordinate 279,092 downwards.
CATCGACCGGCCGTTCGAGCAGCGGCGGGACCCGTACTGGCTGGATCTGTCCGGCGCGGCGGGACACGTGGGCGTGGCCGGCGGGCCGCAGAGCGGCAAGAGCACGGCGCTGCGCACACTGATCGCCAGCATGGCCCTCACGCACACGCCCGCCGAGGTGCAGTTCTACTGCCTCGACTTCGGCGGCGGCGCGCTGGCGACGCTGGAGGGGCTGCCGCACGTCGGCGGCGTGGCCAGCAGGCTCGACGGCGAGCGGGTGCGCCGAACGGTGGCCGAGATCGCGTCGGTGCTGCAGCAGCGGGAGCGGGAGTTCACCGCGAAGGGCATCGACTCGATGGCGACCTACCGCAGGCGGCTGGCCGAAGGCTCCGTGCAGCCCGACGGCTGGGGCGACATCTTCCTCGTGGTGGACGGCTGGCTGACGATCAGGCAGGACTTCGAGGCGCTCGAACCCGTGATCACCGACCTGGCGGCGCGCGGGCTGGGCTACGGCATCCACGTGATCGCCGGGACCAACAAGTGGTCGGAGTTCCGGCCCGGCATCCGCGACCTGTTCGGCACCCGGATCGAGCTGAAGCTGGGCGACGCGTACGAGTCCGAGATCAACAGGAAGAAGTCGCTGGCCGTTCCCGAGGGCGTGCCGGGACGCGGGCTGACCAGGGACGGGTTGCACTTCCTCGGCGCGCTGCCGCGGATCGACGGCGTGCAGGACGCCGAGGACCTCGCCACCGGGGTGGAGGGCCTGGTGCGCGCGGTCAGAGAGTCCTGGCACGGCCAGCCCGCGAGGCGGGTCAGGCTGCTTCCCTCGATGTTGCCCGCCGCGTCGCTGCCCGGGGTCGAGGAGACCGGCAAGAACCGGATCGCCATCGGCGTCGACGAGGCCACGCTCTCCCCCGTGCTGCTCGACTTCGACTCCGACCCGCACTTCGCCGTCGTGGGCGACACCGAGAGCGGCAAGTCGAACCTGCTGAAGGTGATCGCCGAGAACGTCGTGGCCAGGAACACCCCGAGCGAGGCCATGCTGATCGTCATCGACTACCGGCGCTCGCTGCTCGACACCGCCGTCAGCGAGAACCGCATCGGCTACGCCGCATCCGCCTCGGCCGCGAAGGAGCTGATCGACGACGCCCGCAACGCGCTGCTCAAGCGGCTGCCGCCGGCGAACCTGACGCCCGAGCAGTTGCGGGCGCGCGACTGGTGGAAGGGCTCCGACCTCTACATCGTGGTCGACGACTACGAGCTGGTGGCCACGTCGAGCAACCCGCTGGCGCCGCTCGCCGAACTGCTGCCGCAGGCCCGCGACATCGGCCTGCACCTGATCCTCGCGCGGGCGATGGGCGGCCTCGGCCGGGCCATGTTCGACCCCATCATCCAGCGGATCAAGGACCTGGCCAGCCCGGCGGTGGTGCTTTCCGGCAGCAAGGACGAGGGGTTCCTGTTCGGCAACGTCCGGGCGCAGCCGCAGCCGCCCGGACGTGGCTTGTTCGTGGACAGACGGCTGGGCGCGCGGCTGACGCAGACGGCGATCTGGCCACCGGCGGAGGACTGACATGGCAGGGCTGGACATCCATTTCGACGCGCTCGACGACTGCCGCACGTCGGCCAGGACGGTCGCGGGCAAGTTCCTCGACCTGGCGGAGAGCTACCCGCACGACCGGCCGGACTCGACGATCTTCGGCCGGTTGGGCGACTCGTCGGCGCTGGCGGACGCCGTGCGCGACGTGGAGCTGGCAGCCGACAGCGAGTTCGGCAAGGCCAGGAGCTTGGTGAGCGGCGTCGAGCGGGCGCTCGACCTGGTTCAGGACAACGTACGGAGAGCGAACAACCCCGGATGAGTGCCCCCGAAGGAATCCGCGACCTGCCCAACGGAAGCCAGCTGGCGAACATGGCCGACAAGGTCAGCGGCGACCCGGAATCGATCCGTGGCATCGCCAGGCGCTGGCGCTCGGCCGCCGGCAAAGTGCTCGGCAACACGGGCTCGCTCGGGGCCGCCGTGGCCACGGTCGACCTGGCCTGGGAGGGCGGCTCGGCGGACGCGTTCGTGACCTACATGCGCGACTACGGCAAGGCGGGGCAGGACCTGAACGACGCGCTGGTCGACTGCGCGTCGTCGCTGGACAACGCCGCCAACGTGCTGGAGTCGTCCAAGCGCAGGGTGAACGGCATCTGCGACCGGCTGCTGACGCGCGCGAACACGTACCGGGACAACCACCCGGACGCCGAGCAGGCGGACCTCGACCGGGAGATCGGCGCGATGGTCACCGAGGCGATCGGAGACGCGCGCACACCGGTGCGCGAGGCCAAGGAGGCGGTCACCGGGGCCAAGGACGACATCGCCAGGTACCTGGGCGAGCGCACGAACACGTTCGCGAAGATCAAGGCGGCCGGGGAGCAGGAGTTCACGCCCGGGCCGGGACACAAACTCGACTGGCAGCGCACCGCGAGCTACACGGCGCAGAGCGCCAACGGCGGGCCCGGCGGCAGCCCCATGACACCCGGCGGGTACGGCTCCAGCGGACTGCCTCCCGCGGGCGGCGGCCCGGCTCCGACGGGCCGGGTCAAGGAGTGGATCGAGCAGGCCATCGCGATCCTGCGCGAGCACGGCTATCCGGTCGACAAGATGAACCCCAGCGACATCTATATGATCATCCAGCACGAGTCGGGCGGCAACCCGAACGCGATCAACCTGTGGGACTCCAACGCCGCCGCCGGCATCCCGTCGAAGGGCCTGATGCAGACCATCGACCCGACCTTCGACGCCCACTCGCTGCCCGGGCACAAGGACATCTACAACCCGGTGGACAACATCATCGCGGGCGTGCGCTACGCGATCGAGCGCTACGGCTCGGTGTCCGCGGTCCCGGGGGTCGTGGGAATGAAGACCAGCGGCACCTACCGCGGCTACTGAGATCCGGCCGCCCGCGCGTGCGGGCGGCCGGGTGATCACCCGCTAGCCGCAGTTGGCCCAGTCCGCGCTGGTGCTTCCATGGGAGGTGCTACCGGAGTAACGCACGCACTTGCCCTTGGCGGAGAGTATGACCGGGCCCGCGTAATACTCGAAGTTGCCCGAGTCGGTCTTGCTGCTGCCGCCCTTCACCTCCAGCGTGGCGCTGACCTTCGTGGCCTTGCCGACGTCGGCGCCGGACTTGAGGGTGACCACGCAGTTCTGCCCGGTGCTGTTGTTCCACAGCTGGTACGTCGTGCCGCCCTCGAACGAGCTGCTGCGCTGCACCACGAACCCGCCCTTGCACACCCCGGTGGCGCTGTAGGGGTTCTTCTTGGGCGTCGGCTTGGCGCTCGACTTCGTGGGCTTCGGCTGCTCCGGAGCCTTGGTGGTCGGGGCCTTCGTCGGGGTCGGCTCCGGTTCCCGCGTGGGCTCCTTCGTCGGTTCCTTGGTGGGTTCCTGGGTCTTCGTCGGGGTCTTGCTGGGGGTCTGCGTGGGCGTACGGCTCGGCTCGACGGTCTTGGTCACCGTCGCCCTCGGCTTGGGCGTCTTGCTGGGCGTGGTGGTGGCCGTCGGAGCGGCGGTCGTCGTGACCGTGGGGATGGGCACCGGCTGCGTGGTGACCTGCGGCGGCGTCGGCACGCTGGTGAGCACGGGCACCTCCGGCGGCGACGCCGTCGTGGCATCGGTCGGGAGGGTCATCGGGCCCACGCCGTTCTCGTCAGGGCTCGGCGTCGTGGTGGCCCAGGGCGCGGTCACCTCCGCCTGCGGCTGGGTGGGCCCGACGCCCACGGACCCCGCGGACTTCGACACCTCGCCCGGCGCCGGCTCGTCGCTCGCCGCGGCGATCGGGGAGAACGACACGTTGTTGGAGTAGTGGCTCGCGCCCCACAGGCCGAGACCCGACAACAGCACGACGGCGGTCACGCTGGCAACCAGGCCGATGGGGAACGGCCTGCGCTGCTGGTCACCGGCCTGACGGGGCACGGTGGGCGGCTGCCAGTTCTGCTGCGCGTCCTGCGCCGGGGGCTGCTGGCCGGGGGGCGGGCCCCAGGCGGGCGGCGCGGACGGCACCTGGCCCTGCGGGGAGCCGTGCTCCAGCTGGCCGGACTGCGCGGGACCCTGCAGCGGGGCGGGGCCCATCGGTCCCTGCTGCATCGCGCCGGGCGGTACGGGCCCGTGCTGGACCGGGCCCATGCCGGGAGGCGGAACCGGGCCCGGGGTCATCGGTTGCGGGGGCATCGGGCCGCCCATGGGGCTTCGCACGCCCTCGATCGACAGCTGGATGGGCTGGATCGCGGGCGGCTCCTGGGCCGGCGGGCCGCCGGCGGGCGCGGGCGGCGGCACCGGGACACCGTCGATCGGCGGCGCGGGCATGGGCGCGTTGGCGTCCCCGAGCAGGCGCAGCATGGCGGTGGACGTGGTCGGCCTGGCCCCGGGGTCCTTGGTCAGCGCGGCGAGCACCACCTGCCGCAGCGGCTCGGGCAGGTCGCCGACCTCGGGGGCGCCGTTCAGCACGGCCTGGGCGTCGTGGCCGAACGGCGCGGCGCCGGTCGCGGCGAACACCACGGTCGCGGCCCAGGCGAACACGTCGGCGTACGGGCCGTACTGCAGCCCGTTGATCTGCTCGGGCGCGCGGTAGCCGATCTCGCCGGCGGGGTCGCCGATCTCGATGTCGGTGACGCGCAACGCCTCGCCGGTGAGGATCACGTTGGACGGGGTGAGGCCGCGGTGCGCGAACCCGGCGAGGTGGACGGCGGTCAGCGCGGTCAGCATGCCCACCGCGACCCGTTCCAGCGCGTCGCCGGTCAGCGGGCCGTCCTCAGCGACGGTGTCGGCCAGTGAGCGGCCCTCGACGTGCGCGCGGACGACGTACAGCCGGCCCTCGTGGACGCCCGCGTCGATGGTGCGGGCGATGTTCGAGTTGGAGACCCGCGTGACGCGTTTGAGCCTGGCGACGAAGTCGGGATCGGCGGCGGGGCCGACGGCCAGCGTCTTGACGGCCACCTGGTCGGAGTCGTCCGACTTCCGTCCCAGGTGGACGACGCCGCGGGGGCCCGTGCCGACCTGCCCCACGATCTCGTGGGAGCCGATGCGCTCAGGCTGAGGCGAGTCCTTCTCCGCCATGACCGTCCTTCCGGGATTGCGTCATGAACGAGGGACATTTAACCAAATACGCACCATACGCATCAGTAGTTTCGGTCACACCCTGACAACAGCGGTCAATCCGCACCGGCCCGCGACCCCGGCCGCCAGCCGCGCCGGCGCCCCATGGGCACCAGCACGTAGAAGGCGATCACCACGCCCGACAACATCAGGCCACCGGCGGCCACGGCCGTCGCCACCTCCATGGCCCGCTGGTCGGGCGGCACGGCCTTGCTCACCACCGAGGCCGGCAGCGGCGACGGCACCGGCGGCGCGACCGCCACATCCTCCGACGGCAGCACCATGGTCACCGCCAGCAGCGGGTTGACCATGCCGACGCCGGTCCCCTTGCCCGAGGCGCCGTCCGCGGTCAGCATGACCCGCCGCCGAACCCTGAGCTGGTCGAGGTGAGGGTGGCGGGCGCGGACGAGCGCGGCGACCCCCGTCACGTACGGCGCCGCGTAGCTCGTGCCGTCCAGCTTGCTCTGGTAGCCACCGCCCGTCCACGTCGAGCTGACGTCCTGGCCGGGGCCGAGCACGTCGACCGCGTTGGGGTTGGAGAACTCCGACCGCCCGCCGTCCGGCGTGGCCGAGCCCACCGCCAGCACGCCGTCGTAGGCGGCCGGATAGGAGGGACCGGGCGTGCCGTCGTCCTTCCTGGTGTTGCCCGCGGCGGCGACGATCACGACGTCCTTGCCGAGCGCGTAGTCGACGGCCGCCTTCAGCTCGGGCGCGTCCTGCGTCTCGATGGAGATGTTGATGACGTCGGCGTCCTCGTCCGCGGCCGTCGTAATGGCCTTGACCAGCGTGGCGAGCTCGCCGTTCGTCTCATCGGACTGCTTGAGCGACAGCAGCCGCACCCCGGGGGCCACGCCGTAGAAGGGGACGTCCGGCCGGGGCTGGCCGGCGATGATGCCCGCGACCGCCGTACCGTGGCCGACGCAGTCGCGGTGATCCGCCTTGGCACTGGTCAGGTCGGCCTTGCCCGCCAGGCGGATCTGCGGGTGGCGCTCGTCGACGCCGCTGTCGATGACGGCCACGGTGACGCCCTGGCCCATGGTCAGCGGCCACACCCGTTTGACCGCGAGGCGCCGCTGAGCCCAGCTCTCCGCGATGGCGGGGCTGGCCTTCGGCGGGGCGCACTTCTCCGGCGCCTGGGCGAGCGCCGGCACCGCCGACAGGTGCAGGGCGAGCACGCTCGCCACCAGGGCGCGACCAATCATGGGCAAAAAGCGTAGCCTGCCCGTTTCAGGGGGTTATGCGAACCGGCGTCGCGGTGCGCGAGTTTTTTTCAGGGGTCGGCACCCATCATGTCAGGGGCCCCTGAAATCCGGGCGCTCGATGGAAGAAGCCCCGGCACCCTCGCCAGGGCCCCTGCCGGTGATCATTTCGTGGCGGATTCGATGTTCTGGCGGTAGGTGCCGATGACCCGCGAAGCCTCCTGAAGCTCCTCGGTCATGCGCTGGAACGCCGTGCGGTAGTTCTGCCACGCCTGCTGGAAACGCTGGGCGCCCGGCCCCGTCCACGCGGTGCCGACCTTGGCGGCCTCGCGGTCGAGTGCGGTCATCGTGGTGCGGACCGCCTCGGACTGCTGGGTGAACTGGGTGGACATCTGCTGCATTTCCGCGGGGTCGCCGCCGAGCATGCTCTGACTCATGCATACCTCCTGGGGGAACCTGTGAAAGCGCCCTCAGGCTAAGGTCGCCCATCTCCCGTCGCCCCTGTTATGCCGAGCGGCTATGGTCTAGCGGAGGATCGTTCATCTTCATCGGCAGCGGAGACTTCCATGCGCGAGATCGTGGTCACCGGCGGCGGCACCGGCATCGGATACGCCGTCGCGGCGGCGTTCGTCTCGCTCGGCGACCGCGTCACGATCACCGGGCGCCGCGAGAGCGTGCTCAAGGAGGCCGCGGAGCGCCTGGGCGCCTCCTGCGTGCCCTTCGACGCCACCGACCCCGCCGCCGTGAACGAAGCGCTCGCCGACCTGCCCGCGCACGTCGACGTGCTGGTCAACAACGCCGGCGGCAACACCAACCTCGACCGGGGCCAGCCAGGCGAGCCGGCGGAGGTGGCGCAGGCCTGGTGGGCCAACCTCAACGCCAACCTCATGTCCGCCGTGCTCGTCACCACCGCGCTCGCGCCGCGCATCGCCAGGGACGGCCGGGTCGTCTCGATCGGCTCCATCGCCGCACGCGGCACCGGCTCGGGCTCGTACGGCGCCGCCAAGGCCGCCCTCGAGTCCTGGACCGCCGACCTGGCCGCCGAGCTCGGCCCCAGAGGCATCACCGCGAACGTCGTCTCGCCCGGTCTCGTCGTGGACACCGAGTTCTTCCGCGGCCGGCTAACCGAAGACGGCATCAGGGCCCGCGTGGAGAACACGCGTAACGGCCGCCCTGGAAATCCGGCCGATGTGGCCGATACCGTTCTCTTCCTGGCGTCAGCGGGTGCCAGGCACGTGACGGGGCAAGTGATTCACGTGAACGGCGGCGCATACCTGGGCCGCTGAACCGCAACTCGGGCAGCAGGAAGGACTTACGTCGGTGCGGAAGGTTCTGATCACCAACCGCGGCGAGATCGCCGTACGCGTGGCCCGTGCGTGCAAGGACGCCGGGATCGGCAGCGTGGCGGTATACGCCGACCAGGACCTCGACGCCCTGCACGTCAGGGTGGCGGACGAGGCGTACGCGCTGGGCGGCCAGTCGCCGGCGGAGACCTACCTCGACTTCGCCAAGCTGCTCGACGTCGCGCGGCGCTCAGGAGCGGACGCCGTGCATCCCGGCTACGGCTTCCTGGCCGAGAACGCCGCCTTCGCGCAGGCCGTCATCGACGCGGGGCTGATCTGGATCGGCCCGCCGCCGGCCGCGATCGCCGCGCTCGGCGACAAGGTGCAGGCCAGGCACATCGCCCAGAAGGTCGGCGCGCCGCTGGTCGCGGGCACGAAGGACCCGGTCTCCGGGGCCGCCGAGGTGGTGGCGTTCGCCGAGGAGCACGGGCTGCCGATCGCGATCAAGGCCGCGTACGGCGGCGGCGGGCGCGGCATCAAGGTGGCGCGCCGCCTCGAGGAGGTCGCCGAGCTGTACGAGTCGGCGGTGCGCGAGGCGGTCGCGGCGTTCGGCCGCGGCGAGTGCTTCGTCGAGCGCTATCTCGACCGGCCCCGCCACGTCGAGACGCAGTGCCTGGCCGACCGGCAGGGCAACGTGGTCGTGGTCAGCACCCGCGACTGCTCGCTCCAGCGCCGCCACCAGAAACTGGTGGAGGAGGCACCGGCGCCCTTCCTGTCGGAGGAGCAGCTCGACGTCCTCTACTCCAGCTCCAAGGCCATCCTGAAAGAGGCCGGCTACGTGGGGGCGGGCACGTGCGAGTTCCTCGTCGGCCAGGACGGCACGATCTCCTTCCTCGAGGTCAACACGCGCCTGCAGGTCGAGCACCCGGTCACCGAGGAGGTCTCCGGCATCGACCTGGTGCGCGAGATGTTCAGGATCGCCGACGGCCAGCCGCTCGGCTACGACGACCCGGTGCTGCGCGGGCACTCGATCGAGTTCCGGATCAACGCCGAGGACGCGGGGCGCAACTTCCTGCCCGCGCCCGGCACGCTGACCGTCATGCGCCCGCCGTCGGGTCCGGGCGTCCGGCTCGACGCCGGCTACGAAGCGGGGATGACGGTCCCGCAGACGTTCGACTCGCTGGTGGCCAAGCTGATCGTGACGGGGCGCACGCGCCAGGAGGCGCTGGAGCGGTCGCGGCGGGCGCTGGCCGATTTCGCGATCGAGGGCATGCCGACCGTGCTGCCGTTCCACGAGGCCGTCGTCAGCGACCCGGCCTTCGTCTCCTCCCCGTTCACCGTGCACACCCGCTGGATCGAGACCGAGTGGGACAACACGATCGCCCCGTACACGGGTGAGATCGCCTCCGGCGAGGCTCCCGAGCGCGAGTCGGTGACCGTCGAGGTCGGCGGCAAGCGCCTCGAAGTGGTGCTGCCCGCGGGCCTGGGCGCGGCCTCCGTCACGACCTCCGCCGGGTCCGGCACGAAGGCGCCGAGGCGCGGCGGCGGGGGCGCCAAGAAGGCGGCGGCGGGCGGTGACGCGCTCGTCAGCCCCATGCAGGGCACCATCGTCAAGATCGTGGCCGGTGACGGCGCCGTCGTCGCCGAGGGCGACACGGTCGTGGTGCTGGAGGCCATGAAGATGGAGCAGCCGCTCACCGCGCACAAGGCGGGGACGATCACCGGGCTCTCCGCGGACGTGGGGCAGACGGTCACCTCGGGCGCCACGATCTGCGTGATCAAGGATTCGTGACGGGCGCTGCCCCGCGTCTTTCCCCGCGGGGCGGCAAAAGGGGCATCTGCCGTCCAGGATCTTCGCCCGCGTTGTGCACCCGCGCACTCTTGGGCGGGTAACGTTCGAGTGAGGAACTTTGCCGACCGCCCGTTCGTCCTCATGGGCGAAGGAGGCTTGCTGCCAATGACCCATTCGCTGCGCCGAGCAGGGGCCGCGATCGCGGCTCTGATCGCCGGTCTAATCGTCGTTCTTGCGCTGTCCCCTGCCGCTCACGCGGCGGCCGCTCCACCTGACGCACAGTCAGTTGTGACCTTCTGGAAGGACAAGCAGGACCCGCTTTACGTCGAGTCGGGCTCGCCTCTGACGTCTGACCAGCAGAGTGAGATCCGTGACGCGCTGAAGGGGGCCGACACCAAGATCTACGCTGTGGCGCTGCCCGACGGCACGGTCGACGACTCCTCCGTCAAGGGCTACATGACCCAGCTCAACTCCGCGCTGACCGCGGCGGGCCGGCCGAGGGCCACCTTCGCGGTGCTCGACGGCATGACGCTGTTCGCCGCCTCCAGCGCCCTGCGCCAGCCTGGCCTGGCGGGCGAGCTGGCCAACCGCGCGGTCAGCTCCAACGAGGGCAACGTCGTCGACGGCATGAAAGACTTCGCCAACCGCGTCGACCTGGCCGCGCAGGGCAAGCGCTCCGCGCTCGACTCCGGCAGCCAGGCCAACCCCGGCGCCGGCGGCACCGCCGCGCTGATCGCCCTGGGCACGCTCGTGGTCGTCGGTGGCGGTGGCTACTTCCTCTACTCCAGCAACAAGAGGAAGAAGAAGGCCATCCAGGACGCGAAGGACCTCGCCGCGGTCAAGCAGACCGTCGACGAGGACGTCACCAAGCTGGGCGAGGAGATCACCGCTCTCGACACCGACGTGACGCTGTCCGGCGAGAGCGGCAAGCACATCGACGAGTGGCAGACGGCCCTCGACTCCTACGAGAAGGCCAAGACCCAGCTCGCCGCCGTGGAGCGCGCCGACCAGGTCCGCGAGGTCACCCAGACCCTCGAGGACGGCCGCTACGCGCTGGCCGTGGTGAAGGCCAAGGTCAACAACGACCCCGTGCCCGAGCGGCGCGCGCCCTGCTTCTTCAACCCGCAGCACGGCCCGTCGGCCCGTGACGTGCGCTGGGCCCCGCCCGGCGGCGCGGTGCGCGACGTGCCCGCCTGCAAGATGGACGCCGAGGCCGTGGAGCGCGGCTTCGACCCGCAGATGCGCGAGGTCATGGTCGACGGCCAGCGCCGCCCCTACTACGACGCGGGCCCGGCCTACCAGCCCTACGCCTACGGCTACTACGGCGGCTTCGGCGACATCATGACCGGCATGTTCATCGGCACCATGATGGGCAGCATGCTCGGCGGCGGCTTCGGCGGCTGGGGCGGCGGCTACGACGCCGGCGCCGGTGACCTCGGCGGCGACTTCGGCGGCGACGCCGGCGGCGGCTGGGGCGACTTCGGTGGCGGCGGCGACTTCGGCGGCGGAGATTTCGGCGGCGGCGACTGGTGACGCCACACCACCGACAGTTCTAGTTCGGCAGGAGGAGCGCTCCCCCGCGAGGCCCGGCACACGGGCTCCCGCGGGGGAGCGCTCCGTTTTCCCGCGGAACCCACGGCCGCCGGACGCCCGGCCGCGCAGGCCGTGGGCAGGCGTTCGGGCGGCGGCGTGAAGGGGGGTCCCGTCTGGCAGCATGAGGGGCATGCTCATCGTCATGGGCGGCCTGCCCGCGACCGGGAAGACGACGCTCGCCCGCCTCCTGGCCCGACGCATGGGCGCGGTTCACCTGCGGATCGACACCATCGAGCAGGCGATCGTGCGCTCGGGCCTGGCCCGCCCGCCGCTCGGGCCCGTCGGCTACTTCGTCGGCTACGCCCTGGCCGAGGAGCATCTCGGCCAGGGGCTGACCGTGATCGCGGAGTCGGTCAATCCGCTCCTCGTCACCCGTGACGCCTGGCGCACCGTCGGGGTCGCGGCGGGCGTACCGGTGGCCGAGGTGGAGGTGGTCTGCTCCGACCGCGCCGAGCACCGCGACCGCGTGACCTCACGTTCGGTCGACATCTCCGACCTGCGGCTCCCCGAGTGGCAGGAGGTGGTGGAGCGCGAGTACGAGCCGTGGCACCGGGAGCGCATCATCGTCGACACGGCCGGCCAGACGCCGGAGGAGTCCCTCGCCACCCTCGTCCACCACCTCGACCGGGCAGGCCCGTAGCGCACCCTGGGGGACCCGGCGCAGTGTTCGGTTAGGCTCCCGGCCATGAGCGATCACGTGCGCCTGCTCTGCATGCGCCACGCGGAGTCGGAGAACGTCACCGCCCGAGCCGCCGGCGCCCTCCCCCACGCCCGCCTGACGCCGACGGGACACGAGCAGGCGGCGGAGGCGGCGCGACGGCTGGCCGGCGAGAGCATCACGCACGTGTACGCCAGCACCGCGGTCCGCGCCCGGCAGACCGCCGAGATCATCGGGCACGCGCTCGGCCTCGACGGCGTCGTGCCCCTGGAAGGCCTGACCGAGATGCACGCCGGCCGGCTGGAGGGCTCCGCCGACCCGGCGGTCCGCGTACGCGTGCTCGAGACGCTGCGTTCGTGGATCGTGGACGGCGACCTGGACGCGGCGGCCGGCGACGGCGAGGACGGGCACGCGGTCACGGCCCGCACCGTCGCCGCCCTCACGTCGATCGCCGCGGCGCACCCCGGTGCGACGGTGGCCGTGGTCGGTCACGTCGCGAGCCTGACGGCCGGGCTCAACGCCCTGTGCGGGCTGGGCGCGCGGGTGTGGGGGGGCGCCGCTGCCGCACGCGGTGCCGTTCCTCGTGCAGTGGGACGGGCGGTCATGGCGATGCGAGGCATGGCCGGGCTGAATTCGAGCGCGAGGGGTTCTCGCCAAAGTTCCAGTTCGTCGACGGGGCCTGGAGGGACCACGAGCGCTGGGCCATCACCGCGGAGATGACGGGTCAGGACCGCAGCAGCTCGTACGCCACGTAGGCGGCGACGCGCTGGTCCCGGCGGCGCCCGCGACCACGCTGTTCACGATGGTGTGCGTGAACGGGTGCTACCCCCGGTTCAGCCCTTGATGGCCCCCACGATGACGCCCTTGGTGAAGTGGCGCTGCACCAGCGGGTAGATGATCAGGGCGGGCACCACGGCGATCACCACGATGGCCATCTTGATCGCCAGCGTCGGCGGGGCGTCGCCCGTCACCCCCGCCGTGGCGCTGGGCAGCGGGTTGGAGTCGACGACGTACTGCCGCAGGATGAGCGCGAGCGGCCACTTGCGAGTGTCGTCGATGTAGAGCATCGCGTTGAACCAGGCGTTCCAGTAGCCGACCGCGTAGAACATCGCGACGACCGCCGTGACCGCCCTGGACATGGGCAGGACGATCCGCCACAGGATGCGGAACTCGCCCGCCCCGTCGATGCGCGCGCTGTCGAGGATCTCGCCGGGGATGTTCATGAAGAACGAGCGGAGCACGACCACGTTGAACGCCGAGACGGCCGTCGGCAGGATCAGCGACCAGTAGCTGTCCTTCAGCCCGAGCCCGCTCACCATCAGGTAGACGGGGATGATGCCGGGGAAGAACACGAACATCAGCAGCACGCTGAACAACAACGGCCGGTGCAGGAACGAGCCGGGCCGCGACAGCGAGTACGCCCCCAGTACGCTCACCCCGGTGCTGATGAGCGTGCCGGCGACGGTCACGCCGGTGCTGACGAGCACGGCCCTGCTGACCACGGTGTCGGAGAAGATCTGCCGGTACGCCTCGAACGTGATGCCGTCGGGCACCAGCACGAGCCCGCCGACCCGGTTGACGGTGGCCGACGAGCTGAGGCTGGTCAGCACGATCGTGTAGAGCGGGCCGAGCACGGCCAGGACGATCAGGGTCACCAGCGTGCCCTTGCCGAGCCGGGCGGCCGGCGAGGGCCGCTCCTCCCAGGGCGCCAGCCCGGCGGGCGCGCCCCTGCGGCGTCTGGACGTCAGCACTGTCATGATCGTGAATACACTCCTCGCTCGCCGAGCGCGTGCGCCACCCGGTTGGCCGCCAGGATGAGCAGCAGGCCCACCAGGCCCTTGAACAGCCCGGCCGCGGCGCCGTACCCGAGGTCGCCGGTGCGCAGGCCCGACCAGTAGACGAACGTGTCGAACACTTCGGACGCCTCGCTGCCGACGGCGCTGCGCTGCAGCATGAACTGCTCGAATCCGACGTTGAGCGCGTCGCCCAGCCGCAGGATGAGCAGCAGCACGATGACCGGCCGCAGTCCCGGCAGGGTGATGTGCCACATGCGCCGCCACCGGCGGGCGCCGTCCACGGCGGCGGCCTCGTACAGGTTGGGGTCGATGGTGCTGAGCGCGGCCAGGAAGATGATCGCGCCCCAGCCGGCGTCCTTCCAGATCGTCTGCGAGGTGATGAGCAGGATGAACGTGTCGGAGTTGGTCATCCAGTCGACGGCCTCGCGCCCGTTGTCCCGCAGGATCTGCGCCAGCAGCCCGGCGCCGCCGAACATCTGCTGGAAGATGGCCACGACCAGCACCCAGGAGAAGAAGTACGGCATGTAGACCACGCCCTGCACGAACGCCCTCAGCCGGGCCGAGACGATGCTGTTGAGCAGCAGCGCCAGCATGATCGGCACGGGGAAGTAGAAGACGAGCTGGAAGGCGGTGATCGACAGGGTGTTCAAGATGGCGCGCAGGAACTGCGGGTCCTGGAAGAGCAGCGCGAAGTTGGTGAAGCCGATGATCGGGCTGCCGGTGATGCCGCCGGTGTAGGGGTTGTAGTCCTGGAACGCGATGACGTTGCCGAGCGCGGGGATCCACCAGAAGGCCAGGACGACCAGCAACATCGGCAGGTTCATCACCAGCAGCGGCCAGTCCCTGCGCGCCTTGGCCCGCCAGGACAGCCGGTGCGGCGGTGCCGCGTGACCCGGTCGGCGGGCGCCGCGCCGGACGGGCCGCTTGGCCGTCATCGTGCCCATGGGAGGTCCTTCGCGCCCATGGCCGTCACAGCCTGCCGTTCTCGCGGGCGACCTTCATGTAGAACTCGCGCGCCTCGTTGCCACCCTGGTCCTGCCACTCCTTGACGATCTTGGGCCATTCGGAGAGCGGCCGCTTGCCGCGGAAGACCTCGTTCATCTTGTCCTCGGTGGGCGTCGCCAGGCCCGCCATCTTGGAGGGGGTCTCCACCCGGATCCCCACGAACGGGTCGTTGTCGAGGATCGCTGCGGCCTTCGTCTGCCAGTCGTGCTGGGCCTGGACCAGGCCGTCGTACTGGCTCATGGAGTTGGCCGGCGGGCGGCCCGACAGGAACATGTACGTGGGCGCGATCTCCTTGCGCCCGAGCGCGGTCTGCTTGACCTTGCCGTCCTTGACGTCGTAGTGCTCGCCCTCGACGCCGTTGTTGACCAGCTCGTACTCCTGCGTGCCGAACGGCCCCGAGCACCAGTTGGCCAGCGCGAGCAGCTCGCGGGTGCGGGCGTCGCCGAGGCCCTTCCTGATGAAGCAGAACATGCCGGCCGGCTCGTTCCGCCACATGATCGTCTTGCCGCCGGGTTTGGCCGGGTAGGGGGCGACGGCCTGCATGTCGAACGTGGGGTTGTCGGGCAGGAACCGGCCGAGGCTCTCGTGCCAGGCCCCGGGTCCGTCACGGTAGATGATCATCTGCCCGCTGCCGAAGATGCCTTTGTTGTCGGCGTCCTTGTTCGCGACGATGTCGGGGTGCACGTAGCCGGCCTCGAAGAGCTTGACCATGAACTCGACCGACGCGGCGAACTCGGGGGTCTCGTACTTGTACTCGAGCGTGCCGTCGCTCTTCTTGCGCCACTCGCGCGGCGCGCCGAAGGCCCGCTGCATCTCCTGCTCCATGCCGCCGCCGAACGCCCAGCGCTTCTTCTTGGCGTCGGTGATGGCCTTGCCGAGCGTGACCAGGTCGTCGCCGCTCCTGGGCTGTTCCAGTCCCAGCTCCTCCAGGATGTCCTGGCGCACGAAGGTGGCGAACGGGAAGGGCTCGTTCTGCCAGGGGATGCCCTGCAGGACGCCGCCGAAGACGCCGTACTGCCAGGCCGCGGTGTCGTAGTTGGCCAGCAGCGGGAACTCCTTGGCCTTGTCGCCGGCCAGGTAGGGGGACAGGTCGACGAAGAGCTTGTTGGCCGCTTCCGTGAACCGCGCGATCGTGATGATCTCCCAGCCCGGGATCTGGATCATCTCCGGCACGTCGCCACTGGCCAGCAGGGTGCTGACCTTCTGCCCGTAGGTGTTGCCGTCGGAGATGTTGAAGCGCACGGTCCCGCCGAGGCGTTCGTTGACGGCGTCGTAGTAGGAGTTGTCGCCCAGGCCCGGCGGCACCGTGCCCCAGAGCGGCGTCATCGCGGTCACCTCTTTGCCGCTGGTCAGCGGCTTGGTGGTGACGGCCTGGACCATGGTGGTGGGGCGGGTCAGGAAGCCGGGCGCGACGAACTCGCTGCCGGGCAGGTCGGGCTTGAGCCCGGGGATCTCGAACGGGATGCGGGTCGGCACCAGGCTCTTGAGCTTGTCGGCCGCCACGGCGGTGCCCTTGGAGGTGGCTTTCTTCTCGGCGCAGCCCGCTACCAGAACACTCGCTCCGACCAGGCCGAGAAACCCGCGGCGCGTTGTGGTGGTTGGCATGGCTCGCTCCCTTCTCCGAGTGAGGGATGGGCCTCAGAATTAGTTGGTATTTCAGCCAAACAAATTAGTAGACTGTCAGCATAGGCCACAAGGATCGGGACGGTCACAGGTTGGCACTGATGGGAAACGTGCTACGCGGCGGCGCCTCTCGCGAGCGGGTTCCTCGTTAGGGAAGGGAGCCTGCGATGCGGCATGCTGGGGTCATCTGGGAACGGGGCTGATATTGATCACTTCTACGACCGGCCCTCAGCCGGCCGACTTCGCCGACGTGCGCGCCACCAACCTCGCGGTCGTGCTGCGCTTCGTCCGCGAGCACGCGCCGTGCTCGCGGGCCGACATCGCGGCCTCCACCGGGCTGAACAAGGCGACGGTGTCGAGCCTCGTCGCCGACCTCATCGACCGGCGGCTCGTACGCGAGACGGGCCTGACGGAGAACCGGGTCGGCAGGCCGGCCACGATGCTCGTGCTCGACGGCTCCCCCTACGCGGCCATCGGGGTCGAGATCAACGTCGACCACGTGTCGGCCGTGGCCACCGGCCTGGCGGGCGAGCGGCTGCTGACATGGCGGCGCGGGTTTTCCGGAGGCGGCTCGGTCAACCAGGGCATGGCCGGCGTCGGAGCGATCATCAGGCGCGTGGTCGGCCGCATGGCCAAGGAGGAACGCCAGGTGCTGGGCCTGGCCGTGGCCGTGCCGGGCCTGGTCGACGTGCAGGGCACCGCGCGCATCGCGCCCAACCTGGGCTGGCGCGACGCCGACATCGGCGGCGACCTGGCCAAGGCGCTGCGCGACCCCGGCTTCCCCATCCAGGTCGACAACGACGCCAACCTCGCCGCGCTGGCCGAGCAGCGCTTCGGCGCGCACGCCGGGGCCTCCGACCTGGTCTATCTCACCGGCGAGATCGGCGTGGGGGCGGGCATCATCCTCGACGGGCGGCTGCGCAGGGGGCGCCTCGGCTACAGCGGCGAGATCGGCCACGTGCAACTCGATCCCGACGGCCCCGCGTGCCCCTGCGGGCGGCGCGGCTGCCTGGAGGTCATGGCGGGCATCGGCGCCGTGCTGCGCAAGGACGTGTCTCCCGCCGAGGTGCAGATGGAGATCGAGGAGGCGGTGCGGCTCGCCCGCGCCGGCGACCCCGGCACCCTGGCCACGCTCGACGCGGTGGGCAGGAGCCTCGGCAAGGGCGTGTCCATCCTGGCGAACCTCCTCAACCCCGAGGTGGTGGTCCTGGGAGGCTACTACGTGCCGCTGGCGCCCTGGCTGCTGCCGGCGGTGCACGGCGAGATGGGCGAGCGCGTCATCGCCGTCGAGGGCGGCGGATGCCAGGTCGTGGCCTCGACGCTGGGTCACGACGCGGCGGCGCTCGGGGGCGCGGCGCGGGTGCTCGACTCCATCGATTCGGGAAGATTGCCCGGAGGATTGTCGCGAATCCCTTGACCTTGGTCACCGGGACGTGCACCCTTCAGTCAACCCACCGAAATGTCCGCGTAACTTCGCCAGGCCGGTCGTCGAAGCGCTTCGACACTCTCCGAGGGATGACCATGCAACAACCCTTCCGCGACCCAGCGCTCCCCCTCTCCGCCCGGATCGACGACCTGATGCGCAGGCTCACCCTCGAGGAGAAGACGGGCCTGCTCCACCAGTACCAGGCCCCGGTCGAACGGCTGGGTGTCGGGGCGTTCCGCACCGGCACCGAGGCGCTGCACGGCCTGGCCTGGCTCGGCCCGGCCACCGTGTTCCCCCAGGCCGTCGGGCTGGCCTCGACCTGGGACCTCGACCTCGTCCGCAGGGTGGGCGAGGCGGTCGGCGACGAGGTGCTGGCCTTCCACCACAAGGATCCGGCCGGCGCGGGGCTCAACGTGTGGGCCCCCGTGGTCAACCCGCTGCGCGATCCCCGGTGGGGGCGGAACGAGGAGGGCTATTCCGAGGACCCGTGGCTGACCGGCGTCACGGCCACGGCGTTCGCGCTCGGGCTACGTGGGAGCGCTCCCGAAACGTTGAAGACCGCGCCCACCCTCAAGCACTTCCTCGCCTACAACAACGAAACCGACCGCTGCACGACCTCCAGCAGCCTGCCGCCCCGGGTGCTGCACGAGTACGAGCTGCCCGCCTTCCGGCCCGCCATCGAGCAGGGCGCCGCGGTGGCCGTCATGCCGTCGTACAACCTGGTCAACGGGCGTCCCGCGCATCTCAGCCCGCTGATCGGGCAGGTGCTGCGGGCCTGGGCGCCAGGCGACCTGCTGGTGGTCAGCGACGCGTACGCGCCGGGCAACCTCACCGCGCTGCAGGGCTACCACGACACGCCGCCCGAGGCGTACGCGCACGCGGTCAAGGCCGGGATCGACAGCTTCACCCAGGACGACGACCGCGCGGAAGCCACCCTCGGGCACCTGCGCGAGGCGCTGCGGCTCGGCCTGCTCACGGAGGAGGACGTCGACGGCGCCGTACGCCACGCGCTGTCGATCCGGTTCCGGCTCGGCGAGTTCGACCCCGCGACGCCGTACGACGGCATCACCGACAACGTGGTCAACTGTCCCGGGCACCAGGCGCTGGCCAGGGAGGCGGCGCGGCGCTCGTTCGTGCTGCTGCGCAACGACGGCCTGCTCCCGCTGGACGGGACCGGCACGGTCGCGGTGATCGGCCAGCTCGGCGACGCGCTCATGGAGGACTGGTACAGCGGCACCCTCCCCTACGCCGTCACCGCGCGCGCCGGGCTGGCCGAGCGCTGCCGGACGGTGTTCTGCGAGGCCGTGGACCGGGTGACGCTGACCGCCGAGGCCGGGCCCGTGGCCGCCGACCCCGCCGGCGGGCCGCTCAGTGTGGGCGGTCCAGAGGCGAGCGGGTTCGACCTGTTCGACTGGGGTGGCGGCGCCTACGCGCTGCGGGCGGTGGCGACCGGGCGGTTCGTGTCGGTGGACGGCCAGACGCTGGTCAACGACCAGCCGGGGCCGAACGGGTGGGAGGTGCGCCAGACGTTCCGCATGGAGGAGCGCCCGCGCGGCACCCTCGCCCTGCGCCACATCTCGACCGGCTGCTACGTCGGAGCGGGAGCCGACGGCGTGCTGCGCCTGGTCGACGACGCCGACCAGGCCGTCTGGCTGGCCATGGACGTCGTCAGGAGCGGCGCGGAGGAGGCCGCGAGGCTCGCCGCCGGCGCGGACGTCGCCGTCGTCGTGGTCGGCGACCACCCCCTCGTCAACGGCAGGGAGACCGAGGACCGCATGACCCTGGCGCTCGCCCCCGCCCAGGACGCCGTGGTGCGGGCCGTGCGCGCGGCGAACCCCCGCACCGTCATGGTCGTCACCAGCGGCTACCCGCTCACCTGGACCGACGGCGACGTGCCGGCCGTGGTGTGGTCGGCCCACGGCGGCCAGGAGTACGGACACGCCCTGGCCGACGTGCTCTTCGGCGACGCCGACCCGGAGGGCCGCCTCACCCAGACGTGGTACCGCTCGGAGCAGGAGCTGCCCGACCTGCTCGACTACGACATCATCGCCTCCGACGCCACCTACCAGTATTTCCGCGGGGTGCCGCTGCACCCGTTCGGCCACGGCCTCAGCTACACCACGTTCGGCTACGCCGACCTGCGCGTGCGCCTCGACGGTGACGTGCTGCGCGCGGAGGTCACGGTCACCAACACGGGCGCGCGGCCCGGCGTCGAGGTGGTGCAGTTCTACACCCACCAGCAGCGCTCCCGCGTCAAGCAGCCGCTGCGCCGCCTGCGCGGCTTCGACAAGGCGCACCTCGCGCCCGGCGAGAGCCGTACGGTCAGGCTGGCGCTGCCCGTCTCCGAGCTGGCCTTCTGGGACGTGACCAGGAGCAGGTTCGTCGTGGAGCACGCGCCGCACCGGCTCATGGTCGGCCGCAGCGCCACCGACCTGCGCCTGAGCGCCCCCTTCGAGGTCGAGGGCGAGACCATCCCGCCCCAGTCGGGGCTGCTGCGCGCGGTCTGCCACGACGAGTACGACGCGATCACGTTCGTGGACGAGACGAAGGAGGACGGCGACGCCGTGCGGTCCGACGCGGAGGGCGCCTGGATCCTGTTCCGGCAGGTCGATCTGGCCGGCAGCGTGTCCTGCGTGGCGACGGCGGGCAGCGCGGAAGGCGGCATGATCACCATCCGCCGCGACGACCCGCTCTACGGCCCTGCCCTGGCCACGCTTCCCGTGCCGCGGACCGGCCGCTACGCCTACCACGCCGTCACGGCTCCCCTTGCGGACGCGGACGGCGTGCACGATCTTTATGTCGTGTTCGAGAACGACGGGGTGAGGCTGTCCCGGCTCGACTTCGGAGCCGGGGCTTGAGCGGGCGCGCGGTCACGATCTCCGAGGTCGCCAAGCACGCGGGCGTGGCTGTCAGCACGGTCTCCTACGTGCTCAGCGGCAAGCGGACGATCTCGGCCGACACCAGGCGGCGGGTGCTCGACAGCATCAACGCCCTCGGCTACCACCCGAACGCCGGGGCCCGCGCCCTGGCCAGCCGGCGCTCCAATGTGATCGCGCTGGTGCTGCCGTTGCGGGCCGGCATGCACGTGCCCGTCCTCATGCGCTTCGCCAGCGCGGTCGTCACCGCCGCCCGCCGCTTCGACCACGACGTGCTGCTGCTGACCGCCGACGAGGGCACCGCCGGCATCCGGCGGGTGGCGGCCAGCGCGCTGGTGGACGCGCTCGTCCTCATGGACGTCGAGCTGGACGACCGCCGGGTGCCGCTGCTGCGCGAGCTGGCCGAGCCGAGCGTGCTCATCGGATTCCCCGCCGAACCCGCCGGGCTGACGTGCGTGGACCTCGACTTCGCCGCGGCCGGCGCGCGCTGCGTCGAGCACCTGGCCGAGCGCGGCCACGACGAGATCGCCCTGCTGGGGGCGCCGTCCGTGGTCTACGAGCGGGGCACCGGCTTCGCCCGGCGCACCCGGGAGGGGTTCGTGGAGGCGGTGGACGCCCACGGCCTCAAGGGGGTGGCGCTCGCCTGCGAGGAGACGTTCGACGAGGTGTACGAGACCGTCCGCGACCTGCTCCTCGACCAGCCCGGCCTGTCGGGGCTGGTCGTGCACAACGAGGCCGCGGTCGGGCACGTGCTCGCGGCGCTGCGCCAGCTGGACCGGCGGGTGCCGCACGACGTGGCCGTGGTGGCGATCTGCCCCGACGACGTGGCCGAGCGCGCCAGCCCGCCGCTGACCTCGGTGCTGATCCCGGCGGAGGAGGTGGGCAGGGAGGCCGTCCGCCTGGTCATGGACAAGCTGGAGGGCCGCGTGGTGCCCGACTCCACCCTGCTCACCCCGCAACTCGCCGTCCGCGCCAGCACCTGAGCCCGCGTCCTGTCAGCGTCCGTGGGCGATGACGCCGACGGGGAGCGCGGCGGGGTCCACGGCGCGGATGACCGGCTCGGCCGCGTACGGCCCCGGCGTTCCGAAGAGCTCGATCAGGTGCAGGTCGGCCGCCATCTTGCCGGCGACCTCGGCGGCGGCAGCGGCGTCCGGCACCCCGACCACGGTGGTGCTGCCGCCGCCGTCCTTGTCGAGCACGACCCGGTCGGCCTCGGGGTCCGCCCCTTCGTGCACGATGATGAACGCCTCGGACAACGCCTCACCGGCCTCGTACCTGGCCTTGAAGGACGCCACGCCGGTCAGCGACTCGAAACCGTAGTAGATCGCCCCCACCGGCGCCCTCCCGCCGGAGGCTCTGACGGCCTCCGCGTGCCAGAGGGCGCCGAAGCCGCCGCAGAGCTCGACCTGGTCCACCCCCTCCCCCACCAGACCGGTCACCAGCTCCGCCATCTGGGCGGGGTCCCCGACGGCGCGCACGCGGGTGCGTCCGCTCGCGTTCTGGATCACCAGCACGTCGGTTTCCGGGTCGGCGCCGGTCTCCTCGTAAATGACCACTCTGTCCTTCGGCATGGCACTGCTCCTTCTTCTTACGGTCCCTCCACCCTGCTACCTCAACCACAGTTCAGGTCAACCCCGCCGACAACACCATCCGCCACACCGGCTAACCTGGCTCGCGAACGGTCGGCACCCGGACGAGGAGGTTGATGAATATGGCCCGCCACGGCCTTCGTCAGCATGCCCTTGACCGGGTCGCGCGAGCGTAGCGCCCGCGGCCCGGTCGTCCCACCGACGACCAGGAGTGTCGCGTGTCTTCCAGCACCATTCTGACCACTGACCGGCTCGTGCTGCGCCCATGGGCCACCGGCGAGATCGCCGCCGTCCTCGGCGGCGAGCGGCTTGAGCACTGGGCGGACGACTTCCCCGCCGAGGGCGACCGCGTGATCGCCGGCATCCTCGCCGAACAACCCGAACTGCTCGGCGACCACGGCCATCGCGTGATCGCCGAACGCGAGAGCGGCCGGGTGGTCGGCTCCATCGGCCTGTTCTGGCCGCCCGCCGAAGGCGCCATCGAGATCGGGTACGGCGTCGTGCCCTCCCGGCGTGGCCGCGGCTACGCGTCGGAGGCCACCCGGGCCCTCGTCGCGCACGCCCTGACCGCGCCGGAGGTGCACGCCGTGACCGCCACCGCCGAGCTGTCCAACCCCGCCTCCATCCGCGTGCTAGAGAAGGCGGGGCTGCGGTGGTGGAGCGCCGACGGCGAGACCGTGCGCTACCGCACCGCCTGACCGCCTCGTCGACCGGCCCGGGCAGGTGCCGTAGGCCTGCGGCTCGCCCGCTCGGGACGGCGACCGGGTGACGTCCTAGCATCGGGTGCGTGGAGGTTCCCGGCGCGGAGGAGCGGCACCCGGCGCCCGTGGCCGTGTTCGAGGAGCAGCGGCCGCGGCTGTTCGCGCTGGCCTACCGCCTGCTCGGCTCGGCCGCCGAGGCCGAGGACATGGTCCAGGAGGCGTACGTCCGCTGGAGCCAGGCCGGGCCGGTCGAGGTGCCCGCGGCCTGGCTGACCAGGGTGGTCACCAACCTGTGCCTGAGCCGGCTCGGCTCGGCGTGGCGGCGGCGGGAGAGCTACGTGGGGCCGTGGCTGCCGGAGCCGGTGCTGACCGGCGACGGCGCCCTCGGGCCGCTGGAGACCGTCGAGCAGCGCGAGTCGGTGTCCCTGGGCGTGCTCATCCTGCTGGAGCGGCTGACCCCGGTGGAGCGGGCGGTGTTCGTGCTGAGGGAGGCGTTCGGGCACGGCCACGCCGAGGTCGCCGGCATCCTCGGCATCACCGAGGCGCACTCCCGCCAGCTGCACCGCCGGGCCAGGGCGCACGTCGGCGAGCCGCGCAAACGGTTCGAGAGCGACCGCGAGCACCATCGCCGGATCGTGCGGGGGTTCCTGCGGGCGACGCTCGCCGGCGATGTGGCGGCGCTGGAGCAACTGCTCGCCGACGACGTGGTGGCCTGGACCGACGGCGGCGGCACCGCGACCGCCGCCCGACGCCCGGTGTACGGGCGGGCGAGGGTGCTGCGTTACCTGCGCGGGCTCGCCGACCGGCCGGAGGCGGCCGGGATCGCCTGGGACATCGTGGACGTCAACGCCGAGCCCGCCGTGGTCGTGCGCGAGGCCGGCGGCGGCCTGCTCGCGGTCTTCGCCGTGGAGGTCGCGGACGGGCGGGTCGCCGCGGTCAGGACCATCGTGAGCCCGGCCAAGCTCGCCTTCGCCGCCACGCAGCTGATGTGAGCACCGTCACAGGCCAGGTGTGTCACGAACGGCCCGGCTCGCCGGTTCATGTGGGGACTCGATCGGAGGAACCATGACGAACCACATCGTGGTGCTGGGAGCCGGATACGCCGGGCTGGGGGCGGCCAAACGCGCCGCCCGCCGGCTGCGCTCGACGGGCGTACGGGTGACGCTGGTCAACGCGGCCGACCGGTTCGTCGAGCGGGTGCGGCTGCACCAGCTCGCGGCCGGGCAGCGGCTGCCCGACCTGCCGCTGGCCGGCCTGCTCGACGGCACCGGCGTCGGGCTGGTGGTGGCCCAGGTGACCGGTCTCGACCTTCAGGCGCGGACGGTCCAGCTGGACGGGCCACCGTACACGCTGAGCTATGACGTGCTGGTCTACGCCCTCGGCAGCGCCGCCGACCTGGACGCCGTGCCGGGGGTGCGCGAGCACGCGTACCCGATCGCGACGGCGGGCGACGCCGTACGGCTGCGGGCCCGGCTGGCTGGGCCGGGACCGGTGACCGTGGTGGGCGGCGGGCTCACCGGGATCGAGACGGCGGCCGAGCTCGCCGAGACCCGCCCAGGGCTGCGGGTCGAGCTGCTCTGCGCCGGCCCCGTCGCCCCTGGCCTGTCCGTACGGGGCCGCCGCCACGTCCTCCGGGCCTTCGCCCGCCTGGGCGTCGTGGTCCGCGAGCACGAACCCGTCGCCAAGGTCGGCCCCGACGGCGTCCTGCTGGAGAGCGGCGACGAGCTGCCCGCGCGGACGGTGGTGTGGGCGGGCGGGTTCCGCGTCTCCCCGCTGGCCGCCGCGTCGGGGCTGCGCACCGACGCGGAGGGCCGCATGGTCGTCGACCGGTCGCTGCGCTCGGTGTCGCATCCCGAGGTGTTCGGCATCGGCGACGCGGCGGCGCCGACCGGTGAGCGGCCCGGCGAGCGGTCGCGGATGTCGTGCCAGACCGGGCTGCCCATGGGCCTGTGCACGGGCGACGCCGTGGCCGGCCTGGTGGCCGGGCGTGAGCCCGGGCCGGCCAGGTTCCGCCACGTCTGGCGCAACGTCAGCCTGGGCCGCCGCGACGGCGTCACCCAGTTCACCCGCGCCGACGACAGCCCGCTGGACGTCGTGCTCACCGGCCGTGCCTCCGCCGCGTTCAAGGAGAGCATCATCCGCGGCACCGTCCAGGCCATGCGCCATCCCGGCCCCTACCGCCCCTGGGCCTGACCGGCCGGTGCTCGTCCAGCCCGGGGTGATCGCGGTGCCGGGGACGACCCGCGGGAGCCGCCTCCCGCGGGTCACCGGGGTCAGGACGGGGTGCAGGTGAGGGTGGCGGGTGGGGTGTGGGTGGGGCCGGAGCTGCCGTTGAAGCCGAACGACGCGGTCCCGTTCGGTGACAGGTTGCCGTTGTAGCCGGCGTTCCCGACGCTCACGCCGGCGCCCGTCTGGGTGACGGTGCCGTTCCAGAGCTGGGTGATCTTCTCGTCACCGGCCCATGTCCAGGTGACCGTCCAGCCGTTGATCGCGGATGCGCTGGTGTTCTTGACCGTCACCTCCGCCTGGAAGCCGCCCGGCCACTGGTTGCCCGCCTTGTACGTGGCCGTGCAGCCCCCGCCCGCCGTGGGCGTGACGGTCGGGGTCACCGTGGGCGTGACGGTCGGGGTGACCGTGGGCGTGACGGTCGGGGTGACCGTGGGCGTGACGGTCGGGGTGACGGTGACGGGCGGGCCCGTGCGGTCGCCGTAGATGATGCCGCGGCCGTTGGTGCCGAGGTAGACGCGGCCGTAGACGCGCGGGTCGCCGGTGAGGGCCTCGCCCATGTTGCCCCACTGGTGCTCGTCGTCGTTGATCCTGAGCCAGCTCGCTCCGGCGTCGTCCGAGCGGTACAGGCCGGTGACGCCGTCGAGGGTGGCCACGGCGAAGACCGCCATGTACGTCCCGCCGGGCGCGGCCTTGCCGAAGCCGACGTTCACCGACTTGGTGATGCCGGGCGCCTTGGAGAAGGACGCCCCGCCGTTGGTGGAGCGCCACAGGCCGCCGTCGCCGGCCAGCCACAGGTCGCCCTGGCGGCCGGGCACCGCCTTGAACTTGCCGCCCGCCGGCAGGCCGGTCGCGGCGGTGGCGGCGAACGTGGCGCCGCCGTCGGTGCTGCGGTAGAGGCGACCGCCGCTCAGGCCGTAGAACGTCATCGGGTCGACCCGGTCGGACTCGACGACCGCGTCCGTGGGCAGGCCTGAGGCGGACTGCCAGGAGTTGCCGTAGCCGGCCGAGTAGACCGGCGCCACGCCCTTGGGCGCCCAGACGAAGCGGGAGCCGTCGGCCGCCGCCGCGACCGTGCCGCCCTCGTTGACGCCGCCCGGCTCGGTGCCCTGGAACCAGTTGGCGCCGCCGTCCGTGGAGAAGGCCACGTGGCTGTCGTTCGGCCGGTCGGCGTCGGTGAAGTTGCCGGCCCGCACCATGACCGACGGGTTCCGTTCGGCGTAGTCGAGGCTGGTGGTGGAGGTGAACGTCGGCGAGGTGAACATCATCGGCGGCACGGCGTCGAGGTCGGTGTGGCGGAAGCCGGCGATGTCGCCCAGGCCGCTGATCAGGGGCGCGCCGCTCGGCGGGCTGATCAGGTCGAGCACGGCCGTCTCCTCCAGGCCCCTCGCCATGGGCTTGATCGTGAACTGCCCGCCCGCGTCCCAGCGGGTGAGGTTCTCGGTGCCGTAGATGGTGGCGCCGGTGCCGTACATCATCCTGTCGGAGTCGAACGGGTCGATCTCCAGCGACTCGGTCATCCAGCCGAGCTTCGGCGCGGTCTCGGGGGGCTGCGGGTTACCGCCGAACGTCAGCCACGGGTTCTCCGAGATGTCCATCGTGTAGCGGAAGCTGCGGTTCGGGTACGACGTCCAGTCCCACACGCGGGTCCAGGTGGCGCCGGAGTCCGTGGACCGGAAGAAGATCACATCGGGCCACCAGGAGATCTGGGTGGCCACCATGATCGTGGACGGGTTCTGCCGGTCGATGGTGAGCCCGCTGTAGCCGAAGTAGTCGTCCTCGCTGGAGGACGGGACGGGGCTGATCCGGGTCCAGGCGCCCGTCTCGGTGGTGTAACGCCACACGTCGCCCTTGGCCCCGTCGTACGGCCCGCCGGTGTCGCTCGTGGCGATGTACAGGTAGCCGTTCTCCGTGTCGAGCACGCCCTTGTGCGGCAGGTAGCCGGTGGGCTGGCCGGCGACGCGCTGCCAGGTGGCGCCTGCGTCCGTGGTGCGGTAGACGCTGTTGTCCTTGTCGGCGACGCCCACGTAGATGGTCCTGGTGGCGCTGCCCTCGGCGGACGAGCGCGGGTCGTAGGTCACCCAGAGCACGCCGGGCTCGTGGCTGAGGTAGCCGTTGGGGTCGTTCGGATCCTGGGCGTAGTTGCCGGGGTTGGGGAAGCTCGTCACCTCCGACCAGGTCGCGCCGTGGTCGGTGCTGCGCCACAACCCGTTGCCGTTGGGGGCGCCGAAGTAGAGCACGCTGTTGTCGTTGGGGTCGACGGACAGCGCCTCGCCCATGCCGCGGCCGGGCATGTTGCCGCCGAGCTTGAACGGCAGCGGCGTGACCTGCCAGCTGCCGCCCCTGTCGGCCGAGCGCAGGATGGCTCCGTTGTTGGGGTCCCAGCTGTTGGTGTACATGCCGACGGCGGCGTACACGCGGTCGGTGTCGACGGGGTCGGTGGCCAGGCTGATCACGCCGTTGTAGCCCCACTTGTCCCAGCCCACCCAGTCGAGCAAGGGGGTCCACGACCTGGTGGACTGGTTCCAGCGGTAGGCCCCGCCGATGTCGGTGCGGGCGTAGATGAGGTTGCGCTCCGACGGGTTGAAGATGATGCCGGGGACGAAGCCGCCGCCGTCGATCCTGACGTTCTTGTACGCGTACGGATCCGAGGCGACGGCCGACACCGGTGACATCCGCACGACCGCCGCCACGAGCAGGACGACGGCGGTCGCGAGCATGACGAACAGTCTTCTTCGCATGCGCGGCTCTTCCTTTCCGGGCACGCCGGCAGGCGCCCCGAGGGCTTCAGATGACCCGCCATGCACGAGCAGAGTGCAGGACCCTGACCGTCGCCGCGCCTTCGCGCATGAGCTCACCAGAAGGCTCACACACGCCCGAGCCGATGGTCAATAGTTTGGATGCACAACGAATTAAGTCCGGCCGGCACCCCTGGTCACCGGCTGTACGCCGCCCGCCCGCGGCCGAACGATCCGGCGAGCCTGCGCAGAGCCGCCGGGCGGCCCGCGGCCCAGAGCGCGATCCCGATGTAGAGCACCTGCTCCGGGATCCGCTGCCACAGCGGCGAGGCCTCCCCGCCGGCGAACGGCACGTCGGCGAGGGCCGCGTGGACGTTGGCCGGCAGCATGGCCACGAAGAGCAGCGCGAGGCAGACCCCCGCGGCCTCGCGGGTGCCGGCGAGCACGAGCCCGGCGGCCCCGGCCAGCTCCAGCACGCCGGTCAGGTAGACCATCAGCGCGGGGAACGGCACGAACGGCGGCATCATGGCCACCAGGTCGGCGTGGTTCGGCATGACGGTCACGCCGGCCGGCACGAAGTGCGCGCTGGCGGTCATGACCAGCATGACGGCCAGGCCGTGGGCCGCACTGACCCGCCACGTGGCGAACCGCCGCACCCCCAGCGCCCCCAGCAGCCGGAACACCAGCGTGCCGACCAGCAACACGATCACAGTCATATGCGTCCTCCTTTGGATAGCGCTACTATCGCACAAGATGGATAATAGCGCTATCCAATAAGGAGGCGCCTACCCGGTCAACGCGAAGTCCCTGATCCGCAGGTCACCCCTGAACACGAGGTAGAGGTCGCCCTTGCCCGCCCTGAGCGAGGCGCTCGCCGTACCCCACTGGTAGATCCCGCCCGTGGCGGGCACCTGCGCGGTCGCGAGCAGCCGGCCCTTCGGCGAGCCCGACCGCACCTCGACGGCCCCGCCGCTCACCGACGCGACCCCGGCCGTGAACCGGGAGCCGTACGACGCGCGGGTGAAGGAGATCCAGTCGCCCTCCGAACCCGCCACGACCTCGCCGGCCGCCTTCGTCTCGTCCGCGAACGTCACGCCCCGGTAGTCGTCGAAGTCCATCGCCCGCGTGGTCCTGGCCAGGTCGCGCACGGGAATGGTCTCGCCCCGCACGCGCAGGGTCGCGCGCCCGCGAATCCGGTCGGACGAGGAGCCGACGAGCACGTCATGAGTGGCCTCCTCCACGGCCCACCTGGAGCGGGTGTGGTCCCAGACGGCCAGGTCCGACCGCTTCAGCGTGAAGGTCACCGTACGCGACTCCCCCGGGTCCAGCGTGACCCGCTGGAAGCCGCGCAACTGCTTGACCGGCTGCGCGAAGCGGGAGCGGCGCTGGTGGGTGTAGAGCTGGACCACCTCGTCGCCCCTGACGTCCCCGGTGTTGGTGACCTTGACGCTCACCTGGTCGCCGCGCACCTTGAGGCCCTGGTAACCGAACGACGTGTAACTCAGCCCGTGCCCGAAGGCGTAGAGCGGCCTGTCCTTCCCGTAGAGGTACGTCATGCCGGTCTTGGTCAGGTCATAGTCCAGGATGTCCGGCAGGTCGTCCGACGCCGGCCAGGTCTGGGTGAGCCGGCCGGCCGGGTTGACGTCGCCGAACAGCACGTCGGCGACGGCGTGGCCGGTCTCCGAGCCGGCGTGCGTGGTCCACAGCAGGGTCGGCGCGTCCACGATGACGGGGTAGCCGGTCTCCAGCACGACGACCGTCCTCGGGTTGGCCTCGCGCACGGCCTGGATCAGCCGCCGCTGCCCCTCGCCGAGCCGCAGGCCGTCGCGGTCGCGGAACTCGCGCCCCGCCACGAACGGGTGGCTGCCGACCACCACGACCGCCACCTCGGCCTCCGCCGCCCGCGCGGCGGCCTCGGCGACGCCGTCGGAGACGACCTCCTTGCCGAACTTCGCCGCCTGCGCCCTGGGCGCCAGGCCGAGCGTGCCGTCGGCGGCGACGCTCACATACGGGTCGGGCAGCGCGTACCAGCTCTCGACGGTCTCGAAGCCGGCGTACCTGATCAGGTAGGCGCCGTCGGGCTGCCGCTCCAGCGCGAACTGCTGGGAGACGTACCAGCCGTCGGGGTCGGCGTCGTCGGTGTCGAGCGAGCGCCAGTCGCCGCCGAGCAGCCGGCCGTTGCCCGCGTTGCGCAGCGTGGACACGCCGTCCGTCCAGTCGGTCAGGTCCCACTGCGAGGCGGCCGTGGGCGCGGTGTCGGCGAGCGCCGCGTTGTCGTCGGGGCCCGTGCCGGTGGCGGTGACGTATCTGCCGGATGCGAGGTGCTTGAGCGCGACGCGCTCCAGACCCTGGCTGGTCGTGACGTCCCCGACCCGCTCCTTGATCCCGTCGAGCGGCGACACCTGGTAGGGCGCCTGCCCGGAGTACCAGTCCCTGTACACCCTCCCGGCCAGCGGCCCCACCACGGCCGCCGACTTCGGGGCCGCCAGCGGCAACACGCCGGAGTTCCGCAGCAGCACCGCGGCCTTGCCCGCGGTCTCGCGGTTGAGCTCGCGGTGGGCGGCGCTGTCGATCACTTCCTCGGTGATCTTCTTGTACGGCCCGCCGTCCGGGTCGAAGTGCCCCAGCCGGGTCCTGATCGACAGGACGTTCCGCACCGCCCTGTCCACATCGGTCTCGGTGATGAGGCCCTGGTCGAGCGCCGCCGTGAGGTGCTGGACCATCGGCCCACCGTCGCTGCCGTCGATCGTGTAGCTGTCGAGCCCGGCCTTGAGCACCGCGGCGAACGCCTCTGGCTTGGTGTCGTAGTACTTCTCCAGGTCCGTGAGCGCGTGCGGCCCCCAGGCGTCGCTGACGTTGTAGAGCGTCCTGTCCGTCCACGACCTGACCACCGTGTCCAGGTCGGGGTTGACGTGGTTGGGCCGCCCGTTGACCAGGTTGTACGACGCCATCACACCGGTCGCGGCGTCGGCCGAGACGGCGGCCTTGAACGCCGGCTCGTAGTACTCGTGCTTGAGCTTCGGCGTCAGGTTGGAGGAGGTGAGGCTCCGGTCGGTCTCGTTGTTGTAGGCCAGGTAGTGCTTCAGCACGGGCGCGGTCTTCAGGTAGAAGGGGTCGTCGCCCTGCAGGCCCTTGCCGTAGGCGGTGGAGATCGCGCCGGTCAGCAGCGGGTCCTCGGAATAGCCCTCCTCGTTCCGGCCGGAGCGCGGGTCGCGCAGCAGGTCGACCACGGGCGCCCAGACCTGCAGACCCCACAACACCGGATCGACGGCGTTGTGGCCGCGCACCTCGTCACCGACCGCCGAGCCGACCCTTCTGATCAGCTCCGGGTCCCAGGTGCTGGCCAGCCCGACCGCCTGCGGGAAGACCGTCCCGGCGGCGAACTTCTGGTTCCAGCCGTCGTCGCGGTGGTTGGACCAGGCGACGCCGTGCAGCGCCTCGGTGCCGTTCTTGTGATAGCCGATGCCGAGCCGCGGGATCGGCGGCTGCGACTGGTGCAGCAGGCCGAGCTTCTCCCGCAGCGTGAGCCGGCCGAGCAGGTCCTCGACCCGCTGCTCCAGCGGCAGGCCGGGATCCTGGAACGGATGGCCGGCCGCCTGTACGGGCGGTGCGGCGAGCATCGAGGCCGCCAGGGCGAGGGTGGCCAATAACGGGATTCGCATGGGGGTTCTCCATCACTTGATGGCGCCGACCGTCACACCTCGGGTCAGCGTGCGCTGGAAGATCAGGAAGAAGGCGATCGCCGGGACGACGCCGAGCAGGGCCGAGGCGCTGGACATCGTCGCGTCCATGTAGCGCTCGCCCTGCAGGACACCCAGCGCGACGGGCACCGTCTGGGTGTCGTTCGAGATCAGCAGGATCAGCGGCAGGAAGAACTCGTTCCAGGTCCAGATAAAGAAGAAGATCAGCAGCACGCTGAGCGTGGGCCGGCTGATCGGCACCACGATCCGCACCAGCGCCCGCAGCCGGCCGGCGCCGTCGATCGCCGCGGCCTCCAGGATCTCCTTCGGGAACCGGCCCAGCACCGCACTCAGCAGGTAGGTGCCGAACGCCGCCTGGATCGCCGTCATGACGATGATCACCGACAGCCGGGTGTCGTACAGGCCTGCCGCCTTGGCCAGGTAGTAGAGCGGGTAGGCCAGCGACTCCTGCGGCAGCGTGTTGGCCACCAGGAAGAGCACCAGGATCGACAGCCGGCCCTTCACCCTGCCGATGCCCAGCGCGTACGCGTTGAGCACCGACAGCACGACGGCCAGCACCGACACCGACGCGCTGATGACGAAGCTGTTCCAGAGCTTCGTGCCGAACTCGACCCGCTGCCAGAAGTCCACGATGCCCTGCAGGTAGAGCCCGTCGGGCAGGCTCAGCGGCCCCTGCGAGCTGTACTCCGCCGGCGACTTGACCGCATTGATCGCCACGATCGCGAACGGGAAGACCATCACGACCGCCAGCACGGCCAGCGCGAACAACACCGCCCAGCGCCCCGGGCCCCTCACGGCTCACGCTCCTGCACGCGCAGGAACAGGAACGTCACCACGACGATGATCAGGGCCAGCACCGTGGCGATCGCGGAGCCGTACCCGACGTTGCTCTTCTGGAAGAAGTTCAGGTACGAGAAGTACGACGGGACCATGGTGGCGTTGCCAGGCCCGCCGCGGGTCAGCACGAAGATCGGCCCGAACACCTTGAGTGCGGCGATCGTGCACGTCAGCAGCACCACGAAGATCTCCGGCCGGATCTGCGGGAGCGTGATGTGCCAGAACCTGCGCCACCACGAGGCCCCGTCGATCTCGGCCGCCTCGTGGTAGGCCGGGTCCACGCGCTGCAATCCGGCCATGAAGATCACCACCGGATAGCCGAGCTGGAACCAGACCATGACCGCCATGACGGTGGCCAGGGCCAGGTCGGGATCGCCGAGCCAGTCGAGCTCCAGCCCGAAGATCTGGTTGACCGCGCCGTACGACGGGTGCAACATCCAGCCCCACACCACGCCGGCGATGGCCACCGGCAGCACCTGCGGCAGGTAGTACGTCGCCCGCAGCGCCGAGGCCGTCCGCGTGCCGAAACGCCGGCCGATGTAGTCGAACAGCGCGGCCGCCAGCACGAGGCCGATCGCGGTCGGCACGACGGCCATCGCCACGATCAGCCCCACGTTGTGCTGGAACGACTCCCAGAACCGTTCGTCGCCGAGCAGCCTGGTGTAGTTGTCGAGGCCGATCCACCGCGGCGTGCCCACCCCCGACCAGCGGGTGAAGCTCGCGCCCACGTTCATCAGGAACGGCACGACGATGACGGCGAGGAACAGCAGCAGGCTGGGGACCAGGTAGGGCCAGTACCCCCTCGTGCGCTCCCTCATCTAGAAGCCAAGGTCGGCGAGGTTGTCCTCGTACGGCCCGGCGATCTCGTCCAGCACCTCGGAGGTGGTCTTGCTGCCGTTGATGAGGTTCTGGACGCCGGCCACCAGCACGTCGTAGTAGCCGGGCGCGGGCCAGTCGGGGTAGAAGGCCAGGCCGTCGGCGGCGGTCAGCTTGTTGAAGCTCTCGATGAGCTCCTTGCTCTTCTCGTCGGTGATCGCGGCCGGGTCGGCGGCCACGGGCACGCCGCCGGAGTTGCCGAGCAGGTTCTGGATCTCCTTGCTCATGGTGATGTCGATGAAGTCGTAGGCCAGGTCCTTGTTCTCCGACTTCTCCGGCACGACCCACAGGTTTCCGCTCGAACCGGGCGACATGGTGGCACCGGGGAAGAGGAAGTGGCCCCACGCGAAGTCCTTGATCTCCGAGGCGAGGCGGCCGTACCACCAGCTGCCGCTGATCATGATGGGGAACTCGCCGTTGATGAACGCCACGCCCATGTCCTCGGCCTTGAGCCCGGAGGAGTTCTTGGCGATGTAGCCCTTCTTCACCCAGTCGGCGAACGTGTCGGCGCCGTAGGTGAACTCGGGCCCGTGGAAGTCGACCTTGCCCTGGTACGACTGGAACGCCGCCAGCCACGGCTTCTGCGCCTTGGTGAGCGCGAGCTGGTAGAGGATCTGCTGGGCCGGGTATTCGGCGCCGGCGTTCGCGACGGGCGTCACGCCTGCCTTGACGAACGTGTCGAGCGCGGCCGTGAGCTCCTCGAACGTCGCCGGCACTTCGACCTTGTGCTTGGCGAAGAGGTCCTTGTTGTAATAGACCATCACGAACTCGCCGTAGTTGGGGATGCCGTACCACTGGCCGGAGCCCATCACGCCGCGGTCGTCGTACATCGCGGTGGTCCGCAGGCCGCCGGTCAGCAGCTTGTCCCAGCCGCGCCTGGTGGTCTCCTCCGTCAGGTCGGCGAGCAGGCCCTGCTTGGACAGCAGGCCGGCGGTGGCGTTGCCCTTGTTGTACTCCATGAGGTCGGGCGCCTCGTCGGAGTTGAGCACCATGCTCGCCGTCTTCTGGATCTGCTCGAAGCTCTTCTCCTCGAACTCGACGGTCACGTTCGGGTGGGACGCCTCGAACTTCCTGATCGCCTCGGCCCACGCCTTGCCCATGGCGCTCTCGGCCGACTCGTAGTGCCACAGTCTCAGCACGCGCGGCTGGCCGCTGTCCGCGGGCGACGGGCTGCCGGAGCCCGAGCCGCAGGCCGACAACGCGAGCACCACGGCGGCCAGCGCCGCGGCGCCTCTCAACTTGACCATGATCCCTCCAGGGGGTGTCACACGATGACGGTTCGCGCGGGGGCTCCGGGCACCGGGACGATCTCGACCCCGGTGACCCGCTTCGGGCCGGTGACGGCGACGCGCAGCTCGTCGCCGTCCCTGGTGGCGACGGCGACCGTCACGCCGTCGGTGTCGTGGATCTCGGCGGTCCCGTTGACGCCCCCGAAGGCGAGGAGGGTGATCTCCGCCGGCACGCCGATCGTGTCCTGCGGCTCGGCGACCGGGATGAGCGCTCCGTGGCGGGCGAACAGGGGGATCTGGTCGAGCGGCTTGTCCACCCGGACGTGGCGGGAGCCTTCCAGCACCTCGCCCGTCCAGTAGTCGACCCACGTGCCGCGCGGCAGGTAGACCTGCCGGACGCCCTCGGGCGCGGTCATGGGGGCGACCAGGAGGTCACGGCCGAGCAGATATTCCAGGTCGGCCTGCCAGGCCACCGGGTCGTCCGGATGGTCCACGCACAACGCCCGCATCATCGGCGCGCCCGTGCGCGCGGCCTCGACGGCCGCCGAATAGAGGTAGGGCATCAGCCGGTAGCGCAGCCTCAGCGCCGCCACCGCCGCCTCCTCGACCTCGGGGAACTCCCAGGGCTCGCGGGTGGTGGTGCCGTGCAGGCGCAGCAGCGGGGAGAGCGCGCCGAACTGGGTCCAGCGCACGTACAGGTCGTCGGACGGGCGGCCGGTGAAGCCGCCGGCGTCGTGGCTCCAGAACGGCACGCCCGACAGGCCGTGCGCGAGCCCGCCCCTGATCGTGCTGCCCATGGCGGCGTAGCTGGTGTAGGTGTCGCCGCTCCACTGGGCGCTGTGGCGCTGCCCCCCGAGGTACGACGAGCGCGCCCACACCAGGTCGTGGCCGTGGACCTCGCGGGTGACGGCGGCGACCGCGTCGTTGAACAGCAGGGTGTAGACGTTGTGCAGGTCGGTGCCGGTCATCCCGTTGGCGGCGACCGCGTCGCTGGGCACGCCCTCGGCGAAGTCGGTCTTGAACGCCGCGACACCCTGGCGCAGCAGCCCGCGCAGCAGGCCGGTGAACCACTCGACGGCCATGGGATTGGTGAAGTCGACGATGCCGCAGGGCGGGAAGGAGCCGTGCCAGCAGTCGGCGACGTAGACCTCGCCCTCCCGATCTTTCAGGAAATATCCGGCTGCAGCTGCCTCCTCGAAGGCGGGGCTCAGGTGGGAGACGTACGGGTTCATCCACAGACAGACCTTGAACCCCATCCCGTCCAGCTCGGCCAGCATCCCCTCCGGGTCGGGGAAGTTCACCGGATCCCACCGCAGGTCCGACCAGTGCCCGTCGGCCTGCCAGTACGTGTCCAGGTGCAGCACGTCGCACGGGATGCCGCGCTCCCTGATCGTGCGCCCCCTGGCCAGCACCCGTTCCTGGCTGTCCACGCAGAACCCGGAGGAGATCCAGGTGCCGAACGCCCATTTCGGCGGCAGCGCGGGCCGGCAGGTCAGCCGGTCGTAACGGTCCAGCACGTCGGCGGGCCCCGGCCCGGCGATCACGTAGTAGTCCATCACGTCGTCGGGCACCAGGATCTGCACGACGCTGTGCGTCGACTGGCACACGTCGAACTCCACGGGCGCCCCGCTGTCGACGAGCACGGCGTACCCCCTGCTCGACAGGTAGAGGGGCACGTTCTTGTACGCCCGCTGCGACTCGGCGCCGAAGGCGTCGAAGTTCCACATGACCGGCCGCTGGCCACGCTTGTCCAGCCGGGTGAACGACTCGCCGAACCCGGTGAACGCCTCGTCGGGGGCGGCGGCGAAGCTTTCGTGGTAGGCCACGGGGGTGCCGCCGGTCGAGGAGCGGCCGAACGGCAGCGTACGGAGCCTGCCGCTGATGTCGATGTGCCCGCGGTCCTGCTCGGCCAGCGTGGCGCCGGAGGCGTCGGTGAAGCGCAGGTGCCACGGCGCGAGGCTGATCTCGGCGCGCAGGGAGCCCGCGTCGATCACGATGGGCTCGCCCGGCGCCACCTCGGCCCGGGCCTCCGGATACCTGCCGGGCGTCACCAGGGAGATCGCCCTCTCCGAGCGGGGCCTGGCGGTCGCGTCCTCCGACAGCCGCACCCGGATGACGCCCTCCCCGGCCACGCCCACCTGGACGACCAGGGTCTCCTCCGCCGAGGTGACCGCCTTCAGCATCACCTCGGCGCCGTCGGCCGCGACCAGCTCGGCGGCGGTCAGCGCCGACAGCCCGCCCTCGCCTCGCGTGCGGACCGGCAGCTCGGGCGGGTCCGCCACGAAGTACTCGTGGGCGACCAGCGGGGGGCGGTAGGGCATGGAGGCTCCTTCGAACGGCTGCGCCAACTCGTGAATTAGTTTGCTGTCCATACCAACAAACGTCAACGGCCCACCAGGTCGACCGCGGACACCCTTCACGGGGGACGCCCGGCCCACCCCTCACGGACCGGCCGGTAGCAGAGCCCACACGACTCGTTCACCGGTCCGCGTGCGATCGGTGGCCCAGCAGCCGCGGGTGAGGTCGTCCACGAACCACAGGCCCCGACCTCGTGACTCGTTCGGTCCTGGCATGCGCGGCATGGGGACGGAGGCCGACAGGCCAGGGTCTTCGACGGCCAGCCGCCAGTAGCGCCGTTCCCGCTCATCGACCGGCCGCAGGCTCATCCTGACCCAGGAGCCGGCACCGTGGACGACCGCGTTGGTGACCAGCTCTGTCGCGATGAGTTGAAGGTCGGTCAGAGACGGGTGATCACCGATCCACTGCCGAAGCTCTCGGCGGGCCAGCCCGGGGAGCCGGGCAGGCTGCTCAATTTCCTGCCGGCGACCCGTCGCGATCCGATCTTCCGGACGCTGGCCCCGTGGCTGCAGGTCGAGAAGACCGCCGGGGAGTTGTGCACCTGGGCACCGCTCATCGTGGCCGGCCTGCTCCAGACGGAGGCGTACGCGCGAGCCATCCTCAGCGGCAAGCCCGGCTCCAAGGAGAGCGACACCGAGGCGTCCGTGAAGGCCAGAATGGCGAGACAGGCGACCTTTGAGCGGAATGCTCCTCCGTCGCTCCTGGCCATCCTCGACGAATCCATCCTGTATCGTCCGATCGGCAGCGAATCCATCACCCGTGACCAACTGGCACACCTGATCAAGACGTTCTCAGGTGACAACGGCGAATGCGTGGAGGTCGCTCCGCTCAGCGGGGGACGTGTCGCCGTGAGAGACAGCAAGGACCGCGGCGGGCCTGCCCTGGTGTTCACCTCGTCGGAGTGGGCCGCGTTCAGGAGCGGCATGTCCAGGGGAGAATTCGACTTCTAACCGGGCCGATGGGGACCTGACCTTGGGGTCGGGTCCCCTCTCCGTGCTGCAAGCTGCGTGCAGCCCGACCGTAAGCCCGGTCAGGCGCGCAGGAACTCCAGCAGGTCGGCGTTGAAGCGCTCCTTCTGGCCCGGGACGAGGGCGATGCCGTGGGAGCCGCCTTCGTACACCTTGTACGAGCAGTTCTTGATGATCTGTGAGGACTTGTCGCCGGCCGCCACGATCGGCACGATCTGGTCGTCGTCTCCGTGCACGACCAGCGTCGGGATGTCGAACTTCCTGAGGTCCTCGGTGAAGTCGGTGGCGGAGAACGCGTCCACGCAGCGCACCCCCGCCTGGATGTTCTCGGCCATGCCCATCAGCCAGAAGGCGTCCTTGTTGCCCTGTGTCACCGTGTTGCCCGGGCGGTTGGCGCCGAAGAAGGCCTCCGCGCTGTCGCGCCAGAACTGCGAGCGCTCGGCGAGGATGCCGGCCTTGAGATCGTCGAACACCTCCTGCGGCGTCCCCTCGGGGTTGGCGTCGGTCCTGAGCATCAGCGGCGGGATCGCCGACAGCAGCACCGCCTTGCGCAGGCGGGACGTCCCGTGCCTGCCGACGTAACGGGCCAGCTCGCCACCGCCCATCGAGTGGGCCACCAGCGTGATGTCGTCGAGGTCGAGCGCGGTGATGAGGTCGTTCAGGTCGTCGGCGAAAGTGTCGAAGTCGTAGCCGTCCCACGGCTGGCTGGAGCGGCCGTGCCCGCGCCGGTCGTGCGCGATCGCCCGGAAGCCGTTGTCGGCCACCAGCTTCATCTGGTCGTGCCAGGCGTCGGCGTTGAGCGGCCAGCCGTGGCAGAAGACGACCGGCGGGCCGCTGCCCCAGTCGTAGAAGAAGATCTGCGTGCCGTCGCGCGTGGCTACGTAAGGCATGGTGCTCCCCCGTCGATGGTCGTGTCGATGCCGGGTGCGCGTGCACCCCGCACACGGGAGCACCTCACCCGCGAACGAGCCATACCGCAGTTCGCCGTCGGGTAAGGCCAAGCCCGGATCAACGGGTCTTTGCCGGAGAAAAGCCGCCTAGATGGCGACGCCCGGCTGCATGAGGCGGCGGGCGGCCTCGGTGATGGAGCCCGACATCGAGGGGTAGACCGCGAACGTGTGCGCGAGCTGGTCGACGGTGAGCCGCTGCTGCACGGCCACCGACACGGCCAGGATCAGCTCGGACGCGCCCGGCGCCACCACCACGCCGCCCAGCACGATCGCGGTGTGCGGGCGGCAGAACACCTTGACGAACCCGTCGTTGAAGCCCTGCATCTTGGCCCGCGCGTTGGTCGCGAGCGGCAGCTTTACCACGTTGGCCTCGACCTCGCCGGCCTCGATCGCGCGCTGCGCGACCCCGACCGCCGCGATCTCCGGGTCGGTGAAGATGTTGGAGGCCACGGTCGACAACCGCAACGGCTGCACGGCCTCGCCGAGCGCGTGCCAGACCGCGATGCGCCCCTGCATGGCGGCGACCGAGGCCAGCATGAGCACGCCCGTGCAGTCGCCGGCGGCGTAGACGCCCGGCGCGGACGTGCGGGAGACCTTGTCGACCTTGATGAAGCCGCCGTCGTCGAGCTGGACCCCGGCCTCCTCCAGCCCGATGCCGGAGGTGTTGGGCACCATGCCGACGGTCATCAGCGCGTGCGAGCCCTCGGCCGTGCGGCCGTCCTCCAGCGTCACCACCACGCCGTCGTGGGTGCGCTTGACGGAGGCGGCGCGCGAGCGGCCCATGACGTTCATGCCGCGCCGCCGGTAGACCTCTTCGAGCACCTCGGCGCCGTCGGCGTCCTCGTTGGGCATCATCCGGTCGCGGCTGGAGACCAGCGTGACCTCCGCCCCCAGCGAGCGGTAGGCGCCGGCGAACTCGGCGCCCGTCACGCCGGAGCCGATCACGATCAGGTGCTCGGGCAACTCCTCCAGGTCGTAGAGCTGGCGCCAGGTGAGGATGCGCTCGCCGTCGGGCTCGGCGCCCGGCAACACGCGCGGGGTCGCGCCGGTGGCCACGAGCACGACGTCGGCCCTGATCGTACGGTCGCCCGCGCGCACCACCTGCGGGTCGACCAGCCGCCCGCGCGCCTTGACGATCTCGACGCCCTCGGCCTCCACCCGCGTGGCGATGTCGGCGGACTGCGCCTGGGCCAGCTCCTTGACGCGCTGGTTGACCAGCGGCAGGTCGACGCCGACCACGCCCGCGTCACCGTCGGGGCCGCCGGAGAACGACACCCCCAGCGAAGGGGCGTCGAGCAGGGCCTGCTTGCGGACCGAGGTCGCGATCAGCGTCTTGGACGGCACGCAGTCGGTCAGCA
The DNA here is from genome assembly GCF_039880665.1 of Nonomuraea sp. B5E05. Taxonomy (NCBI): domain Bacteria; kingdom Bacillati; phylum Actinomycetota; class Actinomycetes; order Streptosporangiales; family Streptosporangiaceae; genus Nonomuraea; species Nonomuraea sp. B5E05. Next base: position 239,200 of record NZ_JBDPMJ010000005.1, on the reverse strand, counting down.
CGCACGCTCCGCCAGGACCGTCCTGCTCGACCAGGGTGACCTGCGCGTCTAGCTGCGCGGCCACGAGTGCTGCTTCGTAGCCGCCTGGTCCGCCACCGATGATCGCGATCCTCGTCACGCCTCCCATTGTCCCGTACGCGGTGGGGCGGGCGGCAACCGGGCCACGCCACCTGATCCGGATGGATCGACTCCGGCGGGTGGCGTGGCAGGATGGCGCGGTAGCTGGATGACGAAGCAGCACCCGGCGAGAGGGGTGGATCGTGGCGTGGCTTTCGGATCCTTCGGGCAAGTCCAATGACCTCAGGCTCTATGCCGCCTACGGCACCAACATGGACCCGGAGCAGATGGCCATGCGTGCCCCCCACTCCCCCATCTGGGGGGTCGGCTGGCTGCCCGGCTGGCGCCTGACGTTCGGCGGGATGGACCTCGCCTGGGAGGGCGCCGTCGCCACGATCGTCGAAGACCCCGACGAGCACGTGTTCGTCGTGCTCTACGACGTGCCCGAGTGGGAGGAGACCTCCCTCGACCAGTGGGAGGGCGCGGTCCGCGGGCGCTACCACAAGGTGCGGCTGCGGGTGCAGACCCTCGACGGCGAGGTCGTGGCCTGGGTCTACGTGCTCGACGGCTATGAGGGCGGCCTGCCCTCGGCCCGCTACCTCGGCAGCCTGGCCGAGGCGGCCGAGCGGGCGGGCGCCCCCGACGACTACGTCAAGGAGCTGCGGGAGCGCCCCTGCACCTCGGTCGGCGGTTAGCGCAGCGGCTGGTCCTTGGTCTCCGGCAACACGAAGATGTAGACCAGCGTCGAGATCAGCGCCAGCCCCGACATGTACCACGGGAAGAGGCCGGGGTTGCCCATCTCCTGCATCGCGGTGCCGATCAGCGGGGCGGTGCCGCCGAAGAGCGCCACGGTCAGCGAGTAGGGGAAGCCCGCGCCGGCCGCCCGCACCCTGGTCGGGAAGAGCTCCGAGTTCACCGCCGCCGAGATCGAGGTGAAGCCGCCCAGGAAGACCATGCCGATGAGCTGCACGGTCAGCAGGCTGCCGTACGCGTCGGTCAGCAGGCCCAGCAGCGGCACGGGCAGGAGCACGAACCCGAGCCCGAAGGCGATCAGCATCGGCCTGCGCCCGATCCGGTCCGACAACATGCCGAGCAGCGGCTGCAGGACCATGAAGAAGACCAGCGAGATCGTGCCGATCTGGAGCGAGTCGGCCTTGTCGAAGTCCACGGTGATCTGCGCGTACGTCGGCAGGAACGTGGTCCACGTGTAGTAGGCGACGGTGCCGGCGATCGTGATGCCCACGATGGTGGCGGCCGACCTCGGGTGAAGCTTGAGGAACTCGAACATCTTCTGCCGTTCGGCCCTGCCCTGGCGCACCTCCTCCGCCACGGCCGAGGTCTCGTCGGCGCCCTTGCGGATCCACAGGCCCACGAGGCTGAGCACGGCGCCCACGAAGAACGGGATGCGCCAGCCCCACGCGTCCATGTCGGCCTGGATGAGCATGGTGGCCAGCACCGCCGCGAGCCCCGAGGCCAGCAGCTGGCCGATGGTGGTGCTGACGTACTGGAAGCTGGAGAACAGGCCGCGGCGGCCGGGCGGGGCCGACTCCACGAGGAACGTGGTCGCGGCGGCGAACTCCCCGCCCACCGACAGGCCCTGGATGAGCCGGGCCACGACGAGGATGATCGGCGCCAGCACGCCCACGGCCTCATAGGTGGGGGTCAGGCCGACGAGCAGCGAGCCCACGCCCATCAGCACGATCGTGCCCGTCATGGCGAGCTTGCGGCCGTACCTGTCGGCGAACGCGCCGACCAGCAGGCCGCCCAGCGGGCGCATGAAGAACCCGACGGCGAACACCGCGAACGAGCTCAGCAGCGGGACCAGGCTGTTGCCCGCGCTCTCGGGGAAGACCTGGCTGGAGAAGTAGATCGCGAGGAAGCTGTAGGCGTACCAGTCGTACCACTCGACGACGTTGCCGATGCTGGCCGCCGTGAGCTGGCGGACGCGGCTTTTGGGGATGCCGAGTGGTGACTGCGTGGTGGGGGAGGTCGCCACGGATGGCTCCTTTGCTGAACAGTGCGGTGATGGCCTACTGTGCATGGGACGACCGAAACAGTCAATTATCTGGGAATTTATTTACATACCCGACATTGAGATGGTTGTAGGTGGATGTTCTCGACCGGCGTCTGGTCGCCGCGTTGCAAGTCAGCCCTCGCGCCTCGTGGGGCGAGCTCGGCAGGGCCGTGGGCGAGCACGAACGCACCGTCGCCCGGCGGCTCCAGCGGCTCATCGCCGAAGGGATCGTGCGGGTCACGGCCATCTACGACGACCTGCGCACCGGGCACGGCCGCCCCGTCCACCTGCACGTCCAGGTGCGTCCCGGCACCGCGGGCAAGGTCGCGCAGGCACTGGCCGACCGGCCTGACACGCGCTCGGTCTACTCGCTGACCGGCGCCGCCGACCTCGGCAGCGAGCTGGTCTCCCCGTCCCGCGAGGACCTGCACCACATCGTCTCCGCGCAGATCAGCGAGATCGACGGCGTCGTGCAGACGCAGACCCAGGTCGTCCTCCACACGTTCAGGACCGTCGCGGAATGGCACGCGCCCTACCTCACCGAGCAGGAGGTGGCCGAGCTCCGGCCCCCGCCGCCGCCGGAGTGCCTGCCCGACGAGGACGGCCTGTCGCCGCTGGAGGAGGAGATCGCCCAGCTGCTCGCCCACGACGGCAGGATCGCCTTCACCGCGGTCGCCGAGCGGCTCGACATCTCCGTGCCGACCGCCCGCCGGCGCGTCACCTCGCTGCTCGAACGGCGGCTGCTGCTGCCGCGCGCGGAGGTCGAACCCGCGCTGCTCGGCCTGGAGGTCGAGGCCATGCTCTGGTTGAAGGTCCGCCCGCACGGGCTCGACCTGGTCGGCCGGCGTCTGGCCGCGCACCAGAACGTCCGTTACTGCGCCGCCACCACAGGCACCCACTCTCTCATCGTGCAGGTGGTGGCGGCCCACGAGGCCGACCTCTACCGTTTCCTGACCGGCGTCGTCGGCCGGCACGACGAGATCACCGACATCGACCTCACCCTCATCACCCGCGCCCACAAGCGCGGCCACCTGCTCAAGTCCGGACTGCTCACGCTGGATCACCGTTGGGAGAAAACGCCATGACACCTGCCGAGAAGGAAGTCGCCGACCTCTGCGCGGAGCTGATCCGCGTCGACAGCAGCAACTACGGGGACGGCAGCGGGCCCGGCGAGCGCGCCGCGGCCGAGGTCGTCATGGCCAGGCTGGCCGAGGTCGGGATGGAGTCCACGTACGTCGAGAGCGAGCCGGGCCGCGGCAACGTCGTCACCCGCGTCGAGGGCGACGACCCGACCCTGCCCGCCCTGCTCGTGCACGGGCACCTGGACGTCGTGCCCGCCAACGCCGCCGACTGGACGGTCGACCCGTTCGCCGGCGAGGTGCGCGACGGCTACATCTGGGGCCGCGGCGCGGTGGACATGAAGGACATGGACGCGATGATGCTGGCGGTGCTGCGCCAGATGAAGCGCGAAGGGCGCAGGCCGCGCCGCGACATCGTCTTCGCCTGGCTGGCCGACGAGGAGGCCGGCGGCGTGTACGGCGCCAAATACCTCACGGCCAACCACCCCGAGCTCTTCGAAGGGGTCACCGAGTCGATCAGCGAGGTCGGCGGCTACTCCCTGGAGGTCGACCCGTCGTTGCGCCTCTACCTCATCGAGACCGCCCAGAAGGGCCTGGCCTGGATGAAGCTGACCGCCGACGGCACCGCGGGCCACGGCTCCATGCTCAACGACGACAACGCCGTCACCGAGGTCGCCAGGGCGGTCGCCAGGATCGGCGAGCACGACTGGCCGCTCACCTACACGCCCACGGTCCGCCGGTTCCTCACCGAGGTCGCCTCCGCCTACGGCATCCCGTTCGACGAGAACGACCCGCAGCCGATCCTGGACAGGATCGGGCCGCTGGTGCGCTTCGTCGGGGCGACGCTGCGGCACACCACCAACCCCACCCAGCTCGGCGCCGGCTACAAGTCGAACGTGATCCCCGGCCAGGCCACGGCCGTGGTCGACGGGCGCTTCCTGCCGGGGTTCGAGGAGGAGTTCTTCAAGACCGTCGACTCGCTGCTCGGGCCGAAGGTGCGGCGCGACTTCGTGCACCACGACATCGCGCTGGAGACCTCCTTCGACGGCGCGCTGGTCGAGTCGATGATCGCGGCGCTGAAGGCCGAGGACCCGGCGGCGCGGGCGATCCCGTACTGCATGTCGGGCGGCACCGACAACAAGACCTTCTTCGCCGACCTGGGCGTGCGCGGCTTCGGTTTCGTGCCGCTGCGGCTGCCGGCGGACATGGACTTCGCGGCGATGTTCCACGGCGTGGACGAGCGGGTGCCGGTGGACGCGCTGCACTTCGGCGTGCGGGTTCTGGACCGGTTCCTCCTAAACTACTGAAACGTGAGTGAAGACCCGTACACCCTGGCCTCCGAGGCCGCCACGGCGCTGCGTGCCGCCACCGGCCTCGACACCTTCGACGTGGCGCTCGTCATGGGGTCGGGGTGGGTGCCCGCCGCCGACGCGATCGGCGAGACGGTGAGCGAGATCCCGTTCACCGGCCTGCCGGGGTTCCGCGCCCCCGCCGTTGCGGGCCACGGAGGCAGGATCCGCGTGGTCCGCACCGCCGCGGGGCGGCACGCGCTGGTGTTCCTCGGGCGTACGCACCTCTACGAGGGGCTCGGGGTCGACGCCGTGGTGCACGGCGTGCGCACCGCGGCCGCGGCCGGGGTCCGCACGCTCGTGCTGACCAACGCGGCCGGCGGCCTGCGCCCGGAGACGCAGAACGTCGGCGACCCCGTACTGATCAGCGACCACATCAACCTGACCGGGTCCAACGCGATCACCGGCACCACGTTCCTCGACCTCACCGAGGTCTACTCCCGCCGCCTGCGCGCGCTGGTCCGCGAGATCGACCCGACGCTGGCCGAAGGCGTCTACATCGCCTTCCGCGGGCCCACGTACGAGACGCCCGCCGAGATCCGCATGTGCCGCACGCTGGGCGGCGACATGATCGGCATGTCCACCGTGCTGGAGGCCGTCGCCGGCCGCGAGGCCGGGCTGGAGGTGCTCGGCATCTCCCTGGTCACCAACCCGGGGGCGGGCCTGTCCGGCGAGCCGCTCGACCACGAGGAGGTCCTGGAGGTCGGCCGGGCCACGGCGGCCCGCATGGGCGTGCTGCTGGCCAAGGTGGTGGACCGGCTTTGAGCGTTCTGCGGCAGGCGCGCGAGTGGCTGTCCCAGGATCCCGACCCCGACACCCGCGCCGAGCTCTCCCGCCTGGTCGAGGGGGAGGACCTGGCCGCGATCGAGGAGCGCTTCGGCGCCAGGCTCGAGTTCGGCACGGCGGGCCTGCGCGGCGAGCTCGGCGCCGGCCCCAACCGGATGAACCGCGTCACCGTCATGCGCGCCGCCGCCGGCCTGGCCGCGGTGCTCGGGCCCGGCAAGCACGTGGTCATCGGCTACGACGCGCGACACAAGTCCGACGTGTTCGCCCGCGACACGGCCGCCGTGCTCACGGGCGCCGGGGTGCACGCCTCGCTCCTGCCCGGCCCGCTGCCCACGCCCGTGCTGGCCTTCGCCGTACGCCGCCTCGGCGCGGACGCGGGCGTGGCGGTCACCGCCAGCCACAACCCGCCGCGTGACAGCGGCTACAAGGTCTACTGGGACGACGGTTCCCAGATCGCTCCGCCGATCGACCGTGAGATCTCGGCCGCCATCGACGCGGTCGGCCGCGTCGACCGGCTGCTGATCGACGGCCCCGGCACGCTGACGGAGCTGGGCGAGGGCATCGTCGACGACTACATCGCCGCCGTGACGTCGCTCCCGCTGGGCGACGCCCGCGACCTGAAGGTGGCCTACACGCCGCTGCACGGAGTGGGCGCCGCCACGCTGACGGGCGCGTTCCTGGCCGCCGGGTTCCCGTCGCCACTGGCGGTCGAGGAGCAACGCGAACCCGATCCCCGCTTCCCGACGGTGCCCTTCCCCAACCCGGAGGAGCCGGGCGCGATGGATCTGGCCGTGGCGCTGGCCGCCGAGGTCGGCGCGGACCTGGTCCTCGCCAACGACCCCGACGCCGACCGGTGCTCGGTGGGGGTGCCGCTGCCCGGCGGCGGCTGCCGCATGCTGACCGGCGACGAGGTCGGTGGCCTGCTGGCCGAGCACGTCATCGCGCACACCACCGGTGACCGGATGGTGGCCACCACCATCGTCTCCTCGACGTTGCTCGGCAAGATCGCGCAGGCGCACGGCGTGCGCTACGGCGAGACGCTGACCGGCTTCAAATGGATCATCAAGGCGGGGCCGGGGCTGGTCTTCGGCTACGAGGAGGCCATCGGCTACAGCGTCGGCACCGACGCCGGCCTCCCGGTCAGGGACAAAGACGGCATCGGTGCGGCGCTGGTGGTGGCGGGCATCGCGGCGGAGGCCAAGCGTGCCGGGCGTACGCTGCTGGACCTGCTCGACGACCAGGCCCGGCGCTACGGGCTGCACGCCACGGAGCAACTCTCCATCCGGGTGTCCGACCTGTCGCTGATCGCCGACGCCATGTCACGGCTACGCGCGGCTCCGCCCGCGACGCTCGGCGGGCGGGGGGTGTTGCGGGCCGACGACCTGGCCAAGGGTTACGGCGGCCTGCCGCCGACCGACGGGCTGCGCTACGCGCTGGAGGGGGACGCCCGCGTGGTGGTGCGCCCCTCGGGCACGGAGCCCAAGCTCAAGTGCTATCTGGAGGCGGTCGTGCCGGTGGCGGGCGAGGTCACCGAGGCACGGGCCGTGGCGGCCCGCGAGCTCGACCTCCTGCAGAGAGAACTCGCCGCCCTGCTCGACCTCTCGTAGCGATCGTTACTCTGCGTTATTCAAGCGAGACGTACGGTGATATTCGGGAGGCCCGCACGCAGCCCGACACGCCCACCTCATAAATTTTACTCAGGCCGCCCGCAACCCCTTCAGGCCCGCCGATCCACCAAGGAAGAAATGCTTCTTCCGCCGCACCTTGGATTACGTTTCAGCCGAGCCGGTTAAAAGCATCGGATCGCGGCCGGGAGACAATTCTTCAAAGGCCGGAGATTTCCATCCGCCACCGATGTTCCGCCACGCGGAAGCGAAAGATCGTTCCTCGAATCGCGGGCCAGAAAGTCACCTCATACCGCCCCATAACACGCCATCCAACCCGAAGCCATCAAGTATTCTCAGTTCACGCGCAAACCCACCCCACACGCCACACATTCCGGACAAACCACCCCTCGACCGGACTGCGGAAGCAAGGACATCAACCCCTCTCACCTGTACAATTACAACGATGACCTTGAGTCCGATCGCGTGGACGCAAGGCCGGGAAGGGGCAGGGGAAGGCACGTCGAGGCGAGCGTTCCCAGCCCTCTCCTCTGATTCCGGAAGATTGTCCGCTGACTCCAGGTGGACGCCGGAAAACCGTTGACAGAAGAGGTCTCCCGGGCAAACGGGAGACCTCTTCGTTTTTTTCCGCCACGCGCTGCGACGAAAGCAGGAACCTTATTCGCGGCACGGTCACCTAGCGTGAGCGCGAGTCGTCATGCCATGCTTACCGCACTACGAGGAGCTCCCGCTCTCCTGTTTGCCCAGGAGACGAGAAACACGAGCCCCCTCATAGACCGGCGCCGAAAAGCGGCCTCATTCCGTGCCGCGCTTCGACGCCTTCCACCTGGAGTCAAACCGAACACCGACGTTCCCGGACAAGAGGAGAACACCGATGGCGACATCGCCCGCACGTTCAGGCAGGAGCCGCCGCCCACAGGCCCCCGCACCCGTTCAGCCGTCCGGCGGGACCGCGTCCTGGGTGATCGCGTTCATGAGCGCGCTGGTCACCTACCCGATCTTCGTGGACATGCTGCTTCCCCAGGGCTACAGCCCGTGGGTGGCCGTGGCCGTCGCGTCCGCGGCCTGTCTGGGCGCGGGCCGGGCCACGCAGATGATGTCGTCCGGCCCGGCCCGCCAGGGCGCGGGCGGCGCCGTGCTCACCCCTTCGTTCATCGCACGGGTGGCGACGCTGGTCATCCGGGCCGCCCTCACACCGCGCCCCCAGGACAACGACCCGCCGGACACAAGGCCATAGCCGGTCTGGGGCACTCAGGCAAGGCCCGCCCGTGGTTGCACCACTGGTGAACCATCCACAGGTGGATGCACCAACGTCGGTGGTCTCATCCGTGAGACCACCGACCCACTCAGGGTCAGAATATCCCCACCTTGATACCAATAGCTGCGTTAGTCTCACCGGTGAGACTAACTGGAGGAACGGTGGAACCCTTCATCGGCAGGCGACGAGAACTGACCGCCCTCACGCGTGCGCTTGAAAAGACGAATCGCCGTCATTTCGATCGGCCGGGACGCGCACTCCTGATGAGAGGACGCCGCCGGGTCGGAAAATCCAGGCTGGCGGAGGAGTTCATCCGGCAGGCGCAGGTGCCTCACCTGTACTACACGGCGACGGGGCAGACGCTCCGTGAAGAACTCCACATCTTCACGGACGAGGCGTCATCGTCCAACCTCCCCGCCGCTTCCGTCTTCGATGTCGAGCAACCCGAATCGTGGCACGACGCGCTTTCCCTCCTGGCACGCGCCCTGCCCGAACACTCCCCCAGCATCGTGGTCATCGATGAGCTCCCCTACCTTGTCAAGGCAGATCCCACGCTGGAGAGCGTGCTGCAGAAGCTCTTCGACAGGGAGTTCTCGAGACGGCCGGTCCTCCTTCTCCTCATCGGCTCGGATCTGCCGATGATGGAAGCCATCAACACCTATGGCCGCCCCTTCTACCAGCGGGCCGCCGACTTCATAGTGGGCCCCCTCACACCGTACGACGTCGGACAGGCTCTTGATCTGCCCCCTGAGGCGGCGTTCGACGCACACCTGGTTTCAGGCGGGTTGCCGATGATCTGTGAGGAGTGGCCCAAGGGCGCCCCGCTCTGGGCATATCTGGAGCAGGCACTCCACGACCCGCTGTCGGCTCTGGTCGTCAGCGGCGAGCGGGCCCTCGCCGCTGCATTTCCGCCAGAAGCGCATGCCCGCCAGACCCTGAACGCCATCGGGTCGGGCCAGCGCACACACTCCAACATCGCGGCCGCCACCCAGGAGATCCCGCGCGCGACGATGAACCGCGCACTTCAGCTTCTGCTCGAGAAGCGTATGATCGCTGTGGACCGGCCCTTGTCGACGCGCCCCTCACGAGAGTCGCGCTACCGCGTCATCGACTCTCACCTGCGCTTCTGGATTCCCTTCATCGCCAACCGCCTGACGGACATCGAACGCGGCCGGGGAGACAAGGTCCTGGAGCGGATCCGCAGCTCTTGGACATCATGGCGCGGAGTCGCCGTCGAGCCCCTGATCCAGGAGTCGCTTCGCCGTATGGACGGCCTGCCCGAGGCGACGGGAGCGATCGGGGGCTTCTGGACCAGGACCAACGATCCGGAGATCGACATCGTCGGCGCGGACCGGGAGCCGGTCGCCAAGCAGATCACGATGGTCGGGTCCGTCAAATGGCTGGAGAACCGCCCGTTCGATCATCATGACCTGAGCGAGCTCATCGTGCACCGGTCCAAGATGCCCGGAGCCGACTCCTCCACGCCGCTCTACGCCGTCTCCCGCAGCGGCTGCGAGGTGGAGGGCGTCACGCACATCACCCCTGAACACCTGGTCGACGCCTGGCGATGAGCACGGATGGTCTCAGCGATGAGACCAACGCGAAATCAGGTCCGCTAGAGACCGGGGTTGAGACCAACAGCGCGTGTTGGTCTCAACCATGAGACCTACTCAGGCGAGGCGGATCTGCAGGTCGGTGTCCCAGTTGTGCATGTCGGGCTCGACCCTGGGATCGGTCTGGAAGAGCTCCAGCCGGCAGCCCCAGTGCTCCGTCCCGTCCTTCTCCGTCATGTCCCAGGCGAGCCCCTGCTCCGCGCCCCACTTCAGCAGCGCCTCGATGACGCCGATGAGCTGGTCGGGGTGCCCGTGGTGGGACGTGACGGCGTAGCGGCCGGCGGGCAGGGTGGCGGCGAAGATGTCGCCCTCGCCCTCCACCGGCTCGGCCACCGGGACGCCCGCCTGCACCACCAGCCGGTCCTCCGGCATGTTGATGGCGTCGTACCTGAGGAAGGGCGCTCCGGCGGGGGCGTGGCCGCGTTGGGCGAGCCAGCCGATGATCTCCCCGATCCGGTCGGCGACGAGGCCGAAGGTGGTCATGGTGATGGTCCCGCGCACCCCGACGTACGGCCGCTCGGGACATTCGACGATCTGTGGCATGTTCTGTTCCTCCTTCATCAACCTGTACGGAGCGGCGCCGCGAAACTCATCGGCAGGCCGAAGAACGGGAACAGGCCGGGATCGAGGTAGGTGGTCTCGCTCGCGATGCGGCCACCGGCGACGTCGAGGACGACCAGGGCGAACGGCTCGCCGTTCAGATACTGGCCGAAGGCCGGGGAGCCGTTCGCCCTGACCGGCAGCAGGCGTGAGCCCGCGCACGGGGCATCGCCGCTCGCGGCGGCCGCGGTCAGGACCATGTGGATGTGCTCGCGCCCGCGCAACCACCACGCGAACGGCGGCATCGACGACGTCGCGTCCTCGTGCAGCAGCGACACCAGCGCGGCCACGTCGTACCGTTCGAACGCCGACACGTACCGGGCCAGCAGGCCCTCGTCCACCGTCTCGTCGGCCTCCTCCGCCGGGGGGAGCTTGGCACGTGCGCGCTGGAGCGCGCTGTTGACCGACGGGACGGTGGTGGACAGCAGGGCGGCCGTCTCGGCGGCGGACCACGTGAGGACGTCGCGGAGGATGAGCACGGCGCGCTGCCGCGGCGGCAGGTGCTGGAGCGCCGCCACGAACGCCAGCCGGACCGTCTCCCGGGTGACCGCCAGTTCGGCCGGGTCGAGCACCTTCGCGTCCGGGACGGGCTGGATCCAGCGGCTCGGCGGCAGCGGCTCGCCCAGGGCGTCGCCGGGGGTGGCGGCGGGGCCCAGGTCCATGGCGCGGGCGCGGCGCTGCGGGCCCCTGAGCATGTCGAAGCAGACGTTCGTGGCCAGGTGGAACAGCCACGTGCGCAGCCCGCCCCGAGCGGCATCGTACGTCCGCCAGGCCCTGACGAACGTCTCCTGCACCGCGTCCTCGGCCTCGAAGCCCGAGCCGAGCATGCGGTAGCAGTAGCCGGTCAGCGCGACCCGGTGGTGTTCGAGCTCCTCCTCGACGTCCGTCATCCGGCCGGAACCACCGCGATCTGGAGCTCCGTCACCCATTCGTCCAGGTTTTCCGGGCAGTGCAGGGAGACCTCCCTGGCCAGGGCGAGCGAACGGTAGCCGTGCTCCTCGATCCAGTGGGCCAGGGTCTGGAACGTCTGCCCCACCTCCTCCATCGACCCGTGGTGGATGATCGTGGCCGCCGTCTCGATCGCCGGCAGGTCGAGGACCTGGAAGTCGTGGTCGCCGGGCGTCACGGACACCGGCAGGCAGGCGTGGGCCATGACCGAGCCGTCGTCCTCCTCCTCGTAGTAGGCGACCCCAGGGCCCACGACCTTGACCGCGGCCTCCTCCACGCGGCGGCAGATTTCGGCGAAAAGGGGCTGGATGACCGGGCCGATGTCCTCTCCCTCGTAGCTGGCCGCCCTGGCGCTGAGCTCGGCGACCCTGATCGGGGCGACGCGCTTCAGCACGACCTCCGCACTCTCCATGTGGCCCTCCGTTTCGATCGTCCGCAGGCGTGCCTCGACGCTGCGCAACCTCGCCAGGTCGGCGCTGATCCGGGCTTCGAGCTGGGCGCGGCGCATGCGTACCATGCCGTGCAGCTCCTCCGTGCTGACCTTCTCGTCGAGGATGGCCCTGACCTGCTCCAGCGTGAAGCCGAGGTCCTTGATCGCGACGATGCGGTTGAGCCGGGACAGTTGCGCGGCCTGGTAGGAGCGGTAGCCGTTGACCTGGTCCACGTGCGCGGGGCGCAGCAGCCCGATCGCGTCATAGTGCCGCAACATGCGTACGGACACCAGCCCCAGCCTGGCGAACTCTCCGATGGTGAACATGACGTCTCCGGTTTAGGGCCTCACACGGTGTCAGAGTCAACCTATGGCGATTTTTCAGGAGTTGAGATAGTTTGCGAGGCGACCGAACGTTCGGTAGGTGCCATGATCGTCAACCTCACGGACCCTGACACTGACGCGCACGAGCGGATCAGGACGGCCGCGGTGCTGCTGTTCGCCCGGCAGGGCTACGCCGCGACGAGCATCAGGGACCTCGGCCGGGCCGTCAACATGACCAACGCCGGGATCTATCACCACGTGGCGAGCAAGGAGGCCCTGCTCGCCGACCTCATGCGCGTCGCCCAGCAGGGCCTGAACGACGCCACGGACGGCATGCTGGCCACGGCCGGCGGCCCGGCCGATCGGCTGGCCCTGCTGATCGGCTCACTCACCGCCATCCACGCCCTCAACCCCCTGACCACCCGCGTCATGGACGGCGAGTTGCGTTCCCTGACGCCGGGCTCGGCCGCCCACGACGAGATCATCGCCCTGCGCGACGCGTACGAGGCCCACTGGAAGCGCACGCTGGCCGACGGCGTCGCCGGGGGGACCTTCCGCGTCGCCGACCAGAAGCTGACCCGCCTCGCCCTGATGTCGATGTGCACCGGCACCAGCGAGTGGTACCGCCCCGACGGGGACTCCACGCTGGAGCAGGTGTGCGCCGAGTTCGTCACGATCGGCCTGGCCGCCGTACGCGCCCCCGCCCAGGTCACGACAAGTCCTGACTTCTCCCTGCTGCCCGACTTTCCGTGGGAGCCGCTGGATGCACACAACGATCCCCGACCTGATGAGGCACGCCGCTAGAACGTACGGCGCGCGCGAGTTCCTCCGCTTCCCCGACACCTCGCTGACCTTCGACGCCGCGGACACCCGGTCGGACCGCCTGGCCGCCGCCCTGACCGACCAGGGCGTGCGCCCGGGCGACCGGGTGGCGATCATGCTGGACAACGTGCCCGAATGGCCGCTGAGCTGGCTCGCGATCCTGAAGGCCGGGGCGATCGCCGTCCCGGTGAACGTGCGCTACCAGGCGGCCGACCTGGCTCACGTGCTCGACGACTCGGGCGCGGTGCTGACACTGACCACGGACGACCTGGCCGCGATCAACCCGGGGCCGCGCCACGACCCGCGGACCCTGATCCGGCAGGCGGGCGACCGGAGCCCTCAAGTCTTCGTCAAAGCCGACGATGTTGCCAATTTTCAGTACACGTCGGGCACCACGGGCTTCCCCAAAGCCTGCATGCTCACCCACGACTACTGGCTCAGGACCGCCCAGATCGTCGCCGACCAGGCACGCCTCCGCGACGACGACGTCGTGATCATCGCCCAGGCGTACTCGTACATGGACCCCCAATGGGTCACCGTGCTCTGCCTGGCCGGCGGCATTCCCCTCGTGGTGCTCCCCCGCTTCTCCGCCTCCGGCTTCTGGAACTCGGCCAGGGAGCACGGCGCGACGCTCACGTACGTGCTCGGCACCATGCCCCTGCTGCTGCACAAGCAGCCGCCCCACCCGCGTGACCGCGACAACCGCATGCGGCTCGTGCTCTGCTCGGGCATCCCGCCCGAGTTGCACCGCACGTTCGAGGAGCGCTGGGGCGCGCCATGGCGCGAGCTCTACGGCTCCACGGAAAGCGGGCCCGACCTGGTGGCGGCCGTCGACGCGGACGACACGGTCGGCACCGGCGCCATGGGCGTCGCGCCCCCGGGCAAGGAGGTCGAGCTCGACGACGACGGCGAGATCCTGGTCAGGGGCGTTCCCATGATGAAGGGCTACTGGAACCACCCCGACGCGACCGCGCACGCCTTCAGAGGCGGCTGGTACCACACGGGCGACCTGGGCATCCGCGACGGCCACGGCTACCTCCACCACGCCGGGCGGCTGAAGGACATGGTGCGCAGGGGCGGCGAGAACATCTCCTGCGCCGAGGTCGAACGCGTGCTCGCCCAGCACCCGGCGGTCCTGCAGGCGGCCCTGGTGCCCATCCCCGACGACCTGTGGGGCGAGCTGCCGAAGGCGTTCCTCCAGCTCCGCCCCGGTCACGCCTCCGACGCGCGTACCGCCATGGATGTCATCGAGCACGCCAGAGGCCGGCTGGCCCGCTTCAAGATCCCGGCGTACGTGGAGTTCGTCGAGTCGTTCACGCTCACCCCGTCGGCCCGTATCGAGAAACGCCACCTGCTCCACCCCGAACGCGACCAGCGCGCCGCTCCCGCCATCCCCGTCGGCAAGGAGAGATCATGATCGAAGTGACCGAACGCGACGGGGTGGCGCTGATCACCCTCGCCCGCCCCGCCAAGCTCAACGCCCTCACCACCGGCATGCGCAGGGACCTCGCGGCGGCCGTACGGGACCACGGCGACGGTAGGAGCGCCAGGGGCATCGTGGTCACCGGCACGGGCCGGGCGTTCTCCGCCGGGGAGGACATCCACGAGGCCGCCGGCCGTTCGCTGGTCGACGAGGTGGCGTCGTTCCACGACATGACCAGGGCCGTGCTGGAGACGCGCGTACCGGTCGTGGCGGCGGTCAACGGCCTGGCCGTCGGCGGGGCCGCCGAGTGGACGCTCTGCTTCGACACGCGCATCGGCACCCCGTCGGCCGAGTATTTCCTCCCCGAGAACCACATCGGCCTGTCGATCTCGAACGGCGCGAGCTACCTGCTTCCCCGCCTGGTGGGCGCACGGGCGCTGCGGCTGGTGCTCGACTCGACCCGTACGAGCGCGCAGGACGCCCTGGCCGCGGGCCTGCTGGACGAGATCGTCGCGCCGGAGGCGCTGCTCGACGCGGCGATCGCCCGCGTGCACCACTGGAGCGCGCCCGGCACGGCCACCGCTGTGCACCTCAGGCTACTGCGGCCGCCGGCGCGCGAGGTCGAGCGGGCCTTCGAGGCGGAGACGGAGGCGGCCAGGCTCGTGGAGGAGGCGGGCATCGCCCAGGCGGGCATGACGAAGTTCATCGACCGCACGCGCCGACCTGGCCAGGACTTCCCCGGCTGAACGACGGCCACGGAACTCCTGAGGAGCCGGCGACCCTCGCGACGGCACCGGTCAGGCGACGACGATCGCGGCCACCACCAGGGCGATCGCGGCCACCAGCACGGCGATGGAGTCGTAGGACCAGGTGACCCGGGCCGGCGCCGCCTGCTCGTCGCGGCGCCTGGCCGCCTCGGCGCGCTCGCGGATCTGGTCGCCCACCCAGTCGGCGTGGGTCTTGCCCGCGAACGCCTCGACCGCCGCCTGCTCCGACCTGGAGAGCGTCGGCTCGGTCGTGAAGCGCCCGCGTTGCCGCCTGGGGGCGCCGCGCCGCTGCGCCTTGGCCCGCTCTCTGGCGCTGCTCATCGGCGTCCACAACCGCAGCACCCGCTCGTCGCCGTGGTGGACGATGATGGAGTGGGAGACCGTGACGTCGTCGATGGAGGCCCACGGCAGGAACGTCGTGCGGAACGGGTTGCGCCCCACCAGGCCCTCTTCCGTGAACACGGTGGCGGGCCTGAGCGCGATGGAGTAGACCAGCGCCGTCAGCGCCCCCAGCACGGCCAGCGCCACCAGCGACGACTTGCCGGTGTAGTGGGCGATGAGGTCCCACACGTTGAACGCGACGAAGGCCAGCCACACCCACGCCAGCGCGAACGCGGTCTTGGAACGGTAGGACTCTTTCACGACTGCCACTTGATCTGCGCGAACCCGGGCTTGATCACGCCGTTGATCAGCGCCAGCCGCTCGTCGAACGGGATGAACGCCGACTTCATCGCGTTGACCGTGAACCACTGCAAATCGTCCCAGCCGTAGCCGAACGCCTCGACCAGCTTGTGGAACTCCTGCGACACGCTCGTCGAGCTCATCAGCCGGTTGTCGGTGTTGACCGTGACCCGGAAGTGCAGCCGCCGCAGCAGCCCGATGGGGTGCTCGGCGATCGACGCGGCGGCGCCGGTCTGCAGGTTGGAGGTCGGGCACATCTCCAGCGGGATGCGCTTGTCGCGCACGTAGGCGGCCAGCCGCCCCAGCTTGGCCGACTGGTCGCCGGCCACGGAGATGTCGTCGATGATGCGCACGCCGTGGCCGAGCCGGTCGGCGCCGCACCACTGGATGGCCTGCCAGATCGACGGCAGCCCGAACGCCTCGCCCGCGTGGATGGTGAAGTGGGCGTTCTCCCGCTGCAGGTATTCGAACGCGTCGAGGTGCCGCGTGGGCGGGTAGCCGGCCTCGGCGCCCGCGATGTCGAAGCCCATGACGCCCACGTCGCGGTAGCGCACGGAGAGCTCGGCGATCTCCATGGAGCGCGCCTGGTGCCGCATGGCCGTCAGCAGCGTGCCGACGTGGATGTCACGCCCTTCGGACCCCTGCCTGAACCCCTCGAGCACGGCCTCGACCACCTGGTCGAGGCTCAGCCCCCTGGAGGTGTGCTGCTCGGGCGCGAAGCGCACTTCGGCGTAGACCACCCCGTCGGCGGCCAGGTCTTGAGCGCACTCGGAGGCGACGCGCACCAGGGACTCGCGCGTCTGCATGACCCCGACCGTGTGGTCGAACGTCTCGAGGTAGCGCTCGAGCGAGCCCGAGTCGGATGCCTCCTCGAACCACTGGCGCAGGTTGTCGGGGTCGTGCGTGGGCAGCCGGCCGTAGTCGGTCTCCCGGGCCAGCTCGACGATCGTCTCGGCGCGGAGCCCGCCGTCGAGGTGATCGTGCAGCAACACCTTGGGAGCCCGCCGGATCTGGTCAAGCGTGGGGCTCATCAGGCCATGATATGAGCACCGCCCCGTCTTCCGGGTTACGGCTCAGTCGCGGCCGGCCGATTCCGGGCTGAACGCGGGCAGGCACACGGCGATGTACTCGGCCCCTTCGGGACCGGCGCTGTATCTGACCTTCTCCCCCGGCGAGGTCACCACCGACTGCCCCGCCTCGACCTCGGTCGTGCCCTCCGCGTGCTCCACGATCACCGTGCCGCGCAGGACCACGGTGTACTCGGTGAACGACGGCGTCTGGGCGGGCTCCTCCCAGCCGGCCGGCGCGACCATGCGCGCGATGGAGATCGCCTCGTCGCCACTGCTGACGCGGCCCACATGCTCATCAATGATCTTGCCGCCGGGCACCGGGATGCGGGCGGGGCCGCCCTCGATCTTTCTCACCACCAGCCCAGGTTAGCCTCTTCCGTTGTTCCGGGGCATGCGGGGTGTCCCCGCAGGTGGGTGAGGTTAGCCTCTTCCGTTGTTCCGGGGCATGCGGGGTGTCCCCGCAGGTGGGTGCCCCCGCAGGTGGGTTAGTGGGCCACGTCGACGATCAGCCGGCTGGGCGCGTCCTGCTCCTGGATCTGGAACGCGGCCCGCCGGTCCAGCACCAGACCGATGCCGACGCGGCCCTCGAAGTCGCCGGTCCTGACGACGTCGGCGAGGTTGCGCAGGCCGGCGTGGTAGATCGGGCCGCCCTCCCACGTGGGCGTGCCGTCCTCGTCGTGGGCCTGGGAGGGGAAGAGCGTGACGAGGAGGTACGCGCCGCCGCGGATGTCGATCGGCCGGCCGGAGCCGTCCTCCACGAACTCGTCCACCCATCGCACGTTGTAGCCGGGTATCTCGCCGTCGAGGTCGATGACCACGCGGTCGTACGTCCTGTGCCCGGCGTAGCGCACGCCCGTCACGATGGCGGGCTCGATGCCGTCGCGCCGGACGTCCACCTCGGCGGTGCTCGTCGGGACGTTGCGGCCAGGAGTGTCGCGGGCGGTGGTGGACGACCTGGTCGGGCCCGGCGATCCGGGCAGGGCGGTCTGCTGGGCCGGGCCGCAGGCGGTGAGCGCGGCGAGGCAGGCCAGCGAGGCCAGGGCGCGCGAGCGCGACGACCGGTGGCCGGGCGGGGATGGCGAGCGCATGCCCGGTAGATGCCCCGCCCCGCCTCACCGCAAGCCGCGTTTCCGCAGATCGCGCCACTCCCTCGGGCCGGCAGCCGGGCGAAACACGCAAACGGTCCCGCATCGTGCAGGGGCCCATGGCCGGGCGGTCTCGTGCATGGCGCCCGCCGTACCGGCCCGGGCACGTCCGGGACGACGCTGGGCGAGCTAACCGTCCCGGAAGAACGTATGCAATTGCATTCACCGAGGTGGTACCCTCCGCGACATGGACGAGGAGTTCGTGGTCGGCACCTGGCACTACGTCCTGGCCAAGCACGCCAGGGCCATGTGCGCCCTGGAGCGCGAGCTGGGCGACCGGCACGGCCTGGGTCCCAGCGAGTTCGAGGTGCTCGACCGGATCGTCCACCACGACAGGAAGCTGCGCATCCAGGAGCTCTGCGACGAGGTCCACCTGAGCCAGAGCGCCCTGTCACGGGTGGTGGCGCGGCTGGAGAAGGCCGAGCTGGTCTCGCGCGGCGTGTGCGACGCCGACCGGCGGGGCGTCTACGTGTGCATCACCGACGCGGGGCGCGCCCGGCACGCCGAGGCCCTCCCCACGCAGCGCGCCGTCCTGCTCCAGATCTTCGCCGGCGCCCCCGCCCCGAGCGGGGTCGTGGTCACGGGGCGGTGACGCGTTCGATGATCAGTGGCGGCCGTGCCGCGTCCGCGGGGCCCACCGCGTAGCCGCCGTCCAGCGCCTCCAGCGCCCGCTCGAAACGGGCCGTCTCGTCGGCGTGGAGGGTCAGCAGCGGCTGCCCCTCGCGCACCGGGTCACCGGGCTTGGCGTGCAGCGTGATGCCCGCCCCCGCGGAGACCGGGTCCTCCTTGCGCGCCCGGCCCGCGCCGAGCCGCCAGGCGGCCAGCCCGACGGCGTACGCGTCGAGCCGGGTCAGCACGCCCGACGCCGGCGCCCGCACCGTGGTGGTCGCGGCAGCCCTGGGCAGCGCGGCATCGGGGTCACCACCCTGGGCGGCGATCATGCGGCGCCAGGAGTCCATCGCCGAGCCGTCGGCCAGCGCCTTCGCCGGGTCCTTGCCGGACACCCCGGCGGCGGCCAGCATCTCCCGCGCCAGGCCCACCGTCAGCTCCACCACGTCGGCGGGCCCTCCGCCGGCCAGGACCTCGACGGCCTCCCCGACCTCCAGGGCGTTGCCCACGGCCCGCCCGAGCGGCCGGTCCATGGCCGTCAGCAGCGCGACCGTGCGCACGCCCGCGTCCGTGCCGAGCGCGACCATGGTCTCGGCCAGTTCCCTGGCCGTCTCCGTGGTCTTCATGAAGGCCCCTGAGCCGACCTTCACGTCGAGGACGAGCGAGCCGGTGCCCTCGGCGATCTTCTTCGACATGATCGAGGAGGCGATCAGCGGGATCGACTCCACGGTGCCGGTGACGTCGCGCAGGGCGTACAGCTTCTTGTCGGCGGGCGCGAGACCCGAACCGGCGGCGCAGACGACCGCCCCGGCCTCGCGCAGGACGTGCAGCATCTCGTCGTTGGAGAGCGAGGCGCGCCAGCCGGGGATCGACTCGAGCTTGTCGAGCGTGCCGCCGGTGTGGCCGAGGCCGCGGCCGGACAGTTGCGGCACGTACGCCCCGCACGCCGCCACGAGCGGCGCCAGCGGCAGCGTGATCTTGTCGCCGACCCCGCCGGTCGAGTGTTTGTCGGCGGTGGGGCGGTCGAGCGCGGACCAGTCCATACGCTCGCCCGAACGGATCATCGCCTGGGTCCAGGCGGCGATCTCGCGCCGGTCCATTCCGTTCAGCAGGATCGCCATGGCCAGCGCGGACATCTGCTCGTCGGCCACGCCACCGCGCGTGTAGGCGTCGATCACCCAGTCGATCTGGGCGGTGGTCAGCTCGCCGCCGTCGCGCTTGGCGCGGATGACCTCGATCGCGTCCATCACGAGCTCCGGCTGAGGTCCTGCGGGCCGAACGCGTACGGCAGGATCTCGCGCATCGGCTTCGGCCCGTCGACGGTCTCGACCAGCAGGTCGTCACCGCCGAACTCGTAGAGGAGCTGGCGGCAGCGCCCGCACGGCATCAGCAGCTCGCCGTGGCCGTCGACGCAGGTGAAGGCCACCAGCCGGCCGCCGCCCGACTGGTGCAGCGCCGACACCAGACCGCACTCGGCGCACAGGCCGACGCCGTAGGAGGCGTTCTCGACGTTGCAGCCGGTGACCACCCGGCCGTCGTCGACCAGCGCCGCCGCCCCCACGGGGAACTTGGAGTAGGGCGCGTACGCGTTGCGCATGGCCTCGGCGGCCCTGGCGCGCAGGGTCTCCCAGTCGATGCTCAATGTTGATCCCCCCTGCGGTAGCTCACGCCGTCGGCCTTGGGCATGCGCAGCCGCTGCGAGGCGACCAGCAGCACGATCAGCGTGAGCACGTGCGGCGTGATGTAGACGAACTCGTTCGGCAGCTGGTCGACGGTCAGCCAGAGCCAGAACAGCACGACCATACCCGCGGCGGCGGCGGCCATCATCGTGTACTGCCTGGCGCCCCTGGTCACCATCTCGGCCGGCTCGCCCGACGCGAGCAGGCGGCGGACCTGCTGCCCGAGGTAGATGAGCAGCAGCACGGCGCCGAACAGGAAGAACGAGGTGACCGCTCCGGAGCTGCGCAGCTGCAGGCCGTCGGCGTAACCGAACAGCGCGGCGCCGCCCGCCAGCCCGCCGGGACGCCAGTTGCCGAAGATCATGGCGGCCAGTCCGATGAAGCCGCGGCCCAGCGTCTGCCCCTCCACGTATTTCGTGGAGACGAAGACGAGGAACACGCCGCCGAGCCCGGCGAACGCGCCGGAGATGACGACGGCGACGTACTTGATCAGGTAGACGTTCACGCCGAGCGACTCGGCCGCCCACGGGTTCTCACCCGCCGAGCGCAGCCGCAGGCCGAAGGCCGTGCGCCAGAGCACGAAGAACGTCAGCGGCAGCAGGAGGACGGCCAGGACCGCCAGCACGTTGACGTTGTGGGTGAACCCGCGCAGGATGCCGGCGAGGTCGGACAGCAGGAACCAGTGGGTGCTCTCCAGCTTCCCGAGCAGGTCGGGCCCGTCCGACAGCAGCGGCAGGCTGACCCGCGGCGGCAAGGTGATCGCGGGCGAGGTGGTGATGCCCGCCCCCGCCTCGGCGGCCTGGGTGCCCTCCTTGTAGAGCACCTCCGACAGGAAGCGGGTGAGGCCGGGGCCGAGCAGGTTGATCGCGACGCCGCTGATGATGTGGTCGACGCCGAACGACACGGTCGCGATCGCGTGCAGCAGGCCGCCGAGCGCGCCGCCGAGCAGGCCCGCGACCAGCGCGGCCACGGCGCCCCACTGGTATCCGGCCCAGCCGGCGAACCAGGTGCCGAGCACCATCATGCCCTCGAGGCCGATGTTGACCACGCCGGCCCGCTCGGCCCACAACCCGCCCAGGCCGGCCAGGCCGATCGGCACCGCGAACAGCAGCGCGGACGCGAAAGTGCCGGACGAGGTGATGTCGGTGTAGCCCGACACGACCCGGACCAGCGACAGCAGCAGGAGGAGCACGGCGACGCCGATGAGCGCCACGTGGTATTTCCCGACCCTGGTCATGCTCCCACCTCAACCGGAGAGTTCCCGCCGAGCTGCCGGGCGGCCCGGCGTTCTTCGAGTCTGAGCGCGAGGCGGTTGGTCACCTCGTTGGCCACCACGACCAGCAGCACGATCACGCCCTGCATGATCGTGATGACGGACGGCGGCACGTCCGCGATCTGCAGCGCGCCCTGCGCCCGGTCGAGGAACGCGAACAGCAGCGCGGCGATCGCGATGCCCACGGGCTTGTTCCTGCCGAGCAGCGCCACCGCGATGCCGAGGAAGCCGAGCCCGGGGGTGAAGTTGGAGTTGAAGGCGCCCCGGTCGCCGAGGATCTCGGGCAGGCCGATGAGCCCGGCGATCGCGCCGGACATCACCATCGCCGCGATCACCATCGTCTTGGGGTTGACGCCGGAGGCGAGCGCCGCCGGGCCGTTGAGCCCGCTGGCCTTGACGTCGAAGCCGAACCGGGTGCGCTCCAGCACCACCCAGACCACCAGGCCTAGCACGACCGCCACGAGCAGGAAGCCCCACACGCCGCCGCCCCGGGTGGGCGGGAGCATGCCGAACCAGTCGAAGAAGAAGTTGAGGTTGGGGAACATGGCCGACTCGGGGAGGTCCGGCGTGGTCGTGGTGAGCTCGCCCTCGGCCCGCTCCCCCGTGAACGGGCCGCGTACGAGGTAGGAGGTCAGGCTGATCGCGATGTAGTTCAGCATGATCGTGGCGATGACCTCGTTCACACCCCTGGTCACCTTCATCACCGCGGGGATGAGCGCGTAGAGGCCGCCGACGACCGCGGCGACCAGGATGATCACCGCGATCTGGATCGGCTTGGGCGCCGTGAACGTCGAGCCCACGTAGGCCGCGCAGATGGCCGCCAGGCGATACTGGCCTTCCACGCCGATGTTGAAGAGGTTCATGCGGAAGCCCACGGCCACCGCAAGACCGGCGATGAACAGCGGCACCGCGCGATTGAGGAAGGCCGCGATGCCGTTCGACTGCGACCGGGCGCTCGCGCCGAAGTCGAAGAAGGCGGCGAACGCGGTGAGCGGGTCGGCGCCCGCGGCGACGATGGCGACACTGCAGATCGCGATCGCCAGGACGATGGCGACGGCGGCGCCGGCGACGGTGAACAGCGCCCGGTTGAGCCCCGCGGGCATCACGACTCCTCAGTGCCGGCGATGGCGCCGGTCATGTAGCCGCCCAGCCGCTCGGGCGTGATGTCGGACGGGTCGAGCGCGGCCACGAGGCGGCCGCGGTAGATCACCTGGATGCAGTCGGACAGGCCGATCAGCTCGTCGAGGTCGGCGGAGATGAGCAGCACGGCCAGCCCGGCCGCCCTGGCCTCGCGGAGGTGGTCCCAGATCGCGGCCTGGGCGCCGACGTCCACGCCCCGGGTGGGGTGGGCGGCGATGAGGAACAGGGGCTCGCCGCTCATCTCGCGGCCCACGATCAGCTTCTGCTGGTTGCCGCCGGACAGCGCCAGGGCCAGCGTGTCGACGCCGGGCGTGCGTACGTCGTAGTCCTCGACGATGCGCCAGGTGTCGGCCTTGGAGGCTCCCCGGTTGATCCAGATGCCGCTGCGCGCGGGTTTCCTGGTCTGGTGGCCGAGCACGCGGTTCTCCCACAGCGACGCCTCCAGCAGCAGGCCCTGGCGGTGGCGGTCTTCGGGGATGTAGCCGATGCCGGCCTCCCGGCGTCTCAGCGTGGACCAGCCGCTGAGGTCCTGCTCGCCCAGCGCGATGCCGCCGTGCGCCGGGCGGATGCCCATGATCGCCTCGATCAGCTCGCTCTGCCCGTTGCCTTCGACGCCGGCCAGGCCGAGGATCTCGCCCTTGCGGATCTCGAAGGACACGTCGTCGAGGAGCAGCCGGCTGCCCTCCTCGCGCAGCAGGTCGACGTAGCGCTCGACCGGCATGCCCTTGGGGACGGCGCGGTGGCCGTCGGCCTCCATGGTGAGGTGCGACACCTTCAGCATCACCGTGTCGGTCACCGTGGACTCGCGCGTCTCGGGCGTGGGCAGCTCGCTGCCCACCATCAGCTCGGCGAGCTGCCGGGCGGTCACCTCGTGGGGATCGACGCTCGCGACGGTGGTGCCGCGCCGGATCACGGTGATCTCGTCGGCGATGCCGAGCACCTCGTCGAGCTTGTGGGAGATGAAGATGACCGTCAGGCCCTCGGCCGTGAGCTCGCGCAGGTTCTGGAAGAGCTCGTCGACCTCCTGGGGTACGAGCACGGCGGTCGGCTCGTCGAGGATGAGGATGCGGGCGCCGCGGTAGAGGACCTTGAGGATCTCCACGCGCTGGCGGTCGCCGACGCCGAGGTCCTCCACCAGCCTGCCGGGATCGACGCGCAGGCCGTGGGCGGTGGCCAGCTCGGTGATGCGCTTCGTGGCCGCGCCGACGTCGAGCCTGCCGGCCTTCGTCGGCTCGGCGCCGAGGATGATGTTCTCCAGCACGGTGAAGTTGTCGGCCAGCATGAAGTGCTGGTGGACCATGCCGATGCCGGCGTCGATGGCGTCGCTCGGCGAGCGGAAGCTGACGTCCTGGCCGCCGACCTTGATCGTCCCCTCGTCCGGCTTCTGCATGCCGTAGAGGATCTTCATCAGCGTCGACTTGCCGGCGCCGTTCTCCCCGACGATGGCGTGCACCGTGCCCTGCCGGACGGAGATGTGGATGTCATGGTTGGCGACGACGCCGGGGAAGCGCTTGGTGATGCCCTCGAGCTCGACGGCGGGTCTCGCCGTGTCGAGGGTGTCCGAGCTCATGTGCTCACCGCTCCCAGGTCGTCGGTCGGTGCTGGCTCACTTCGCCTCTCCTAGCGGCAGGGCGGCATGGGCGAAGGCCCAGAGTTGCGGACTCCGGGCCCTCGCGTGGTCATGTCCCTGATTACGGCTTGGACGGGACCGTGATCTTGCCCTCGACGATGTCCTTCTTGGCCGCGTCGAGCTTGTCCTTGATGTCGTCGATCTCGCCGCCCGTGGTGGCCAGACCGACGCCGTCGACCTTGAGGTCGTAGGTGATGTTGGTGCCGCCCTTGGCGCCGCCCTGGAAGGCCTTGACGAACTCGAACACGCCGACGTCGACGCGCTTGAGCATCGAGGTCATGATGACCGACTGCAGGTCGCTCTCCTTGACCGTCTGGCGCTGGTCGGAGTCGACGCCGATGGCCTTCTTCTTGGCCGCGGCGGCCGCCTGGAACACGCCGAGGCCGGAGTCGCCGGCGGCGTGGTAGACGATGTCGGCGCCGTCCTGGAACATCTTCTCGGCCGCGACCTTGCCCTTGTCGGGGGCCTTGAACCCGGAGAAGTCGCCGTCGGGGGTCAGGTACTTCACGTCGATCTTGGCATCCGACTTGACCGACTTCACGCCGGCCTCGAAGCCCGCCTCGAACTTCTTGATCAGGTCGTTCTCGACACCGCCGACGAAGCCGACGTGGCCGCTCTCCGCCTTGGTCGCGGCGGCGACACCTGCCAGGTAGGAGCCCTGCTCCTCGGCGAACAGCAGGCCGGTCACGTTGGGCGCGTTGGAGGCGGAGTCGACGACCGCGAACTGGATGTCGGGGTATTCCTCCGCGGTCTTCTTGATGTCCTCGCCGTAGGCGAAGCCGACCCCGATGATGGGGTTGTAGCCGGCGTCGGCCAGCTGGCGCAGCAGGTCGCCGCGGTTGGAGCCGTCGGAGGCCGGGCTCAGCTCCTTGATCTCGGCGCCGAGCTCCGTCTTGGCCTTCTCCAGGCCCGCGTACGCCGCGTCGTTGAACGACTTGTCGCCGCGCCCGCCGATGTCGAAGGCGAGCCCGACCTTGAGCGCGCCCTCGGACTCGCCGACCGGCGCCTCGCTCGCGGTGGTGCCCCCACCAGTGTCGCCGCCGCAGGCGGCCGCTGCCATGAGCATGACGCCGGCCACCGTGCCGACCGCCATCCTGCTGAATCGCTTGCCGAGCAAGGCGACTCCTTCCATTTCCCCGCCGTCTTCCTCCGCTGCGAGTTCGTCGCGCGCGCCAAGGAGCGTACGGCACCTGCACGGAAGATAGTTGGTTGACCAGGGCAGACCAAACCAGCACACAGTGTCGCAACCGCTCCGTTATCGACATCAAGCGCGTCCGTGACCTGAAGCGGGCGTCAGGCTCGGGAAAAGTTTTGCTCAAAGATTGGGTCTCGATCGCCCTTGCCCCCGAGCAGATCATGGCGGACATTCCCAGCGACGGCGGAAATTTCCTATCGGAGCACCGTATGCATCCTTGCAAGGTCCTGTCCGTGCCCCTGGTCGCGTTACTCGTCGCGACCTTGACCGGTATCCCGCCCGCCACAGCCGGCACCCCCGCCATCAAGATCGAGGGCAACGCCACGCAGCCGATCTTCTCCAGGGCGGACGCCATCGCGCAGACCGTGTACGTCGAGGTCGAGGGGACCGACAGCGACAACGACGGCAAGCCGGACCGCGTCGCCGTGGACATCCTGCGGCCCAAGGAGACCGACGCGGGCCTCAAAGTCCCCGTGATCATGGAGGCCAGCCCCTACTACGCCGGCGGCAACGACGTCTCCAACCACCCCGTGGACGTCGACGAGAACGGCAACCCGCTGCCCGGCCTGCGCGCCGACGCGGCCAAGACGGTGCCCCAGCCCTTCGACGGCTACTACGACAACTACTTCGTCCCCCGCGGCTACGCCATCGCGCTGGTGGAGAACCTCGGCAGCGGACGCGCCACCGGCTGCCCGACCTCCGGAGACCGCAACGAGACGGCCGGGCCCAAGGCCGCGATCGACTGGCTGAACGGCCGCGCCAAGGGCTTCGACGCCGACGGCGAGCCCGTCGAGGCCACCTGGTCCACGGGCAAGGTCGGCATGATCGGCGTCTCGTACAACGGCACGCTGCCGAACGCGGTCGCCGCGACCGGGGTCAAGGGGCTGGAGACGATCGTCCCGATCGCCGCGATCTCCAGCTGGTACGACTACTACCGCGCAAACGGCGGCGTCCTGGCGCCGGGCGGATTCCAGGGCGAGGACCTGGACGTGCTCGCGAAATACGTACTGACCAGGGAGAACGGCCAGGAGGTCTGCGGCGCGCTGATGGACCGGCTCACCGCCGAGCAGGACCGGGTCACCGGCGACTACAGCCCGCTCTGGGACGCCCGCAACTACATGAACGACGTCGGCAAGGTCAGGGCGAGCGTCTTCCTGGTGCACGGGCTCAACGACTGGAACGTCAAGACCAAGCAGTTCGCGCAGTGGTGGTACGCCCTGGCCAGGCGGGACGTGCCGCGCAAGATCTGGCTGCACCAGGGCACCCACATGAGCCCCTTCAACCTGCGTACCGCCGAGTGGCTGCGGCAGTTGCACGGCTGGTTCGACCACTGGCTGCACGGCATCGACTCCGGCATCATGCGCGAGCCGCAGGCGGACGTGGAGAGCGCGGCCGGCCAGTGGGCCCAGCACGCCTCGTGGCCGCTGCCGGGGACGGCCACGGTGCCGCTCTGGCTGGGCTCGGGCGCGAAGCTGAGCCTGCTGCCGCGCCCGCTGTCACACAAGGAGTCGTTCACCGACCAGAAGTCCAGGACGGCCGAGCAGCTCGTGGAGGCCACGGGGGCCGATCCGAACCGGCTGGCGTACACGACCGGCACGCTCCCCACCGACGTGCGCATCTCCGGCACGCCCACGCTCTCGGTGCGGGCCTCGCTGAAGGACGGCGCGTCGCCGTACCTGACGGCGTTGCTGGTGGACTACGGCACGGACGAGCGCCCGAACGGCACCCTCGTCTCGACCGGCCAGAGCTACTGCTACGGCGAGAGCGTCCCCGACGACTCGGGCTGCACGACGCTGAGGAGGCTCGGCACCGCCGTGACCCCCTACAAGATCGTCACCCGAGGCTGGCTGGACGTGCGCAACCGGCACCGCCCGGACCGGACCGAGCCGCTGCGGCCCGGCAAGGAATATGGCTTCACCTGGGACTTCCAGCCGACCGACTACGTGTTCAAGAAGGGGCACCGGCTGGGCCTGGTGATCATCTCGACCGACGTCGACTACACCCTGCGCTATCCGCCGGGCACCAGGATCACGGTCGCGCCGGGGCGCTCGTCCCTGCGGCTGCCCGTGGTGTGGGGCCGGCTGATGTGATGGGCAGGCCCGCCGCGCGCGCGGCGGGCCGTCACGCCAGGGCGGAGGTGATCGAGTCGAGCGGGCCGACCTCCCACAGCGCGGTCAGCGCGGTGGTGGCCATCACCCGCACGCCCATCGAGATCGCCTTCTCGTCGACGTCGAACGTGCCCTGGTGGATGTCGTAGGTGTAGCCGTCGGGCGAGCGCGTGCCGAGGCGGGCGAACGCGCCGGGGATCGACTCGAGATACCAGGCGAAGTCCTCGCCGCCGAGCGACTGCTGCGTCGGGACGACCGCGCCCGCGCCGAGCGCGCGCTCGGCGGCCTCGCCCAGCATCTCGACGCTGACCTCGTCGTTGACCACCGGCGGCACGCCGCGCGTGTAGTCCATCGTGGCCTCGACGCCGTAGGCGCCGGCCACCGACTCCAGCAGCGACTTGATCAGGTCGGGGGCGGCGTGCCAGGCGTTCTCGTCGAGGCAGCGGACCGTGCCCTCGGCGACGCCGTCGTCGGGGATCGCGTTGGCGGCCGAGCCGGCCTCGACCTTGCCCCAGACCAGGCTGAGGGACGAGCGCGGGTCGACGCGGCGCGACAGCGCGGCGGGCAGCTCGGTGAGGATCTTGGCCAGCGCGAAGACGAGGTCGGCGGTCAGGTGGGGGCGGGCGGTGTGGCCGCCGGGGCCCGAGACCCTGATGGCCAGCTTGTCGCAGGCGGAGGTGATCGGGCCGTTCCTGAGCCCGAGCTGGCCGACGTCGACGCGCGGGTCGCAGTGGAGGCCGAAGATGCGGTCGACGCCGCTGATGCCGCCGTGGGCCATGACCTCGAGCGCGCCGCCCGGCAGCTCCTCGGCGGGCTGGAAGATCAGGCGTACGCGGCCGGGCAGCAGGCCGGCGGCGGCCTGCTGGGCGAGGAAGAGCGAGGTGCCGAGCAGGATCGTCGTGTGCACGTCGTGGCCGCAGGCGTGGCAGACCCCGGCCACGGTCGAGTGGTAAGAGACGTCCTTCTCGTCCTGCAGCGGCAGCGCGTCGATGTCGGCGCGCAGCGCGATGGTCGGGCCGTCGCCGCTGCCCACGTCGCAGATCAGGCCGGTGCCGCGGGGCAGCACCGAAGGGGCCAGGCCGACGGCCGTGAGCCGTTCGGCGATGCGCTGTGTCGTGCGGTATTCGGCGAAGGCCAGCTCGGGGTGCATGTGGAGGTCGCGGCGGAACGCCACGAGATCCTGCTCGCTCTCCGCCAGGAACGCGTCGAGTTCTCCCCGAAGCTCACGTCCCCGCATATGTCACCGTCCCGTCCCAATGCCGCACTGCCCCGAACGTCTCGGGCAACGCGGCTGATGCGCTGTGAAAACTCGTCCATCCCCGCGGGGCGCCCGGATCGGGCGGCCGCTCGGCGAAGCAAAAACACACCCGCTGGTGTCAGGTGCGCGAGATCGTCAGCACGGGCTTGCGTTCGTCAGTCGCGAGTGCCGCCGCGGCCCGGGAGCACAGCGGTCGGCCGTGAGCCCGATGGCGATGCTTCGACTTTATCGTCCCCGCGCGGCTTCCCGGCGACAGATACACCAAAAGTTAGCCGATGGCATGCCCGTAACCTGGGGTGGGTCACACAGCGTCAGGGGTTGCGTGATCCCGAAATAGTCACAAGGGATCAGTAGATGGTGACCCGTTGTCGCCAGTTCCAAACGTGGTCAGCGATTCCGAATCGTGTCACCTTCCGTCATGGTCATCACACTTCGACGATGGCTGTCTCTGAGAAGAATGCGTGCTTCACTCGCTATATGATCACTAATATCCCGTTCGGGGAGAAGTATGCTGGGTTGAGCATCTTCGAGCCGGTTGAGGGGACCCTGGTGGTCGTGCCCTCGCTCTCGCTTCCGCAGGACGAGCTCCGCCGCATCACGGGAGTCAGGTCGTACGAGGAGCGCCTGCTCTTCCTGCTGCTCACGCTGCGGGAGCCCGGGGTGAGGGTGATCTATCTCTCCTCCGCCCCCATCGATCCCGACATCATCGACTATTACTTCGGTTTCCTCCCCGACCCTGACGACGCCGCCAAGCGCCTCACGCTGATCACCCTCGACGACCCCTGGTCTCAGCCGTTGACCAGGAGCCTGCTCTCCCGCCCCGACGTGATGGAGCAACTGCGATCGGCGATCGACGGTGACGCCTGGCTGGTGCCGTTCGTCCTGAGCGAGCTGGAGGAGGAGCTCGCCTCGTCACTCAACGTGCCCCTCTACGGTCCGGCCACGTCCCTTTCCTATTACGGCTCCAAGAGCGGCGCCCGCGAGGTGGGACATGAGGCCGGCGTGCCGATGCCGCGCGGCTTCGGCGACCTGCGCACCGAGGCCGAGATCGAGGAGGCGATGGAGGGGGTGCCGGGCGAGCGGGTGATCGTCAAGCTGAACGACGGTTACTCCGGGCTCGGCAACGTGATCGTCGACAAGGCCGACAGGTCGCTGACCCGCTTCTCCGCGGCGGGAGAGACCTGGGCCAGCTACGCCGCCAAGGTCCAGGAGCGCGGTGCGGTGGTCGAGGAGTACATCGAGCACCGGCCGCTCTACTATCCGAGCGCGCTGGCCTGCATCACGCCGGGCGGGGACGCGCGCGTGCTGGCCACGCACGACCAGATCCTCGGCGGCGACAGCGGCCAGGTCTACCAGGGCTGCACGTTCCCGGCGGCGGAGGAGTACCGCTCCGAGGTGGGCGCGTCGGCCGGCGGGATCGCCCGCGCCCTGGCCAGGCGGGGCGTGGTGGGCGTGTTCGGGATGGACTTCTTCGCGCTCAAGGCCGACGCCGGGTACGCGGCGCTGCTGTGCGAGATCAACCTGCGGATCGGCGGCACCACGCATCCGTTCGGCGCCGCCATGCTGACGACCGGGGCCACGTACGATCCGGCCACCGGTCTCCTCATGTCCGGAAATCAGCCGAAGTTCTACACCGCGACCGACAATTGCGCTTCGGCATGCCTGCGCGGGCGCCCCCCCGGCGAGATCGTCAGGACCGCCGAGCGGCTCGGGGTCGGGTTCGACCCCGAGCGGCGTACCGGGAACGTCTTCCATCTGCTCGGCGCCGTGCCCGAGCACGGCAAGCTGGGCTTCACCTCGATCGGGAACTCACGGGAGGAAGCCGAGGAGCTGCACGCGCTCACCCGGCGTCTCTACTGCGGCCCGTGACCGAGGGGGCACCGGAGCCCGAGCCGGCGCGCAGGCCGCGCCAGCCGATGACCGCCAGGATGACGGCGAGCACGACGTTCACCACGACGAGGATGCCGTGCACCACGTAGAAGCTGGTGGGATGGCCGTCGGCCAAGTTAAACCCCAGGTTCACCCACTCGAAGATCATGAATACGCCGAGGATGATGAGGAATCCGGCGATCTTTCGTGACATGCCCATCTCTCTAGTATCGAAGGTGGATCTCTGGGGGATGTGTCGCCGCATGGGCATTCACACGGAGCTACGCTGAGACCGCCATGTGGACGAAAATCGTGCCAATTGCGGCATTCATCGCCTCAGTCTCGCTCACCGGCGGGACCGCCTACGCCGCCCCGACGACACCGGTCGGCGGCGAGGCGCTGGGCCGCCGTGGCCTGGTGTCGCCCGACGGCGTCAAGAAGCCTCCCAAGAGCAAGGCTACGTCGTACGTCATCGCGGACGTCACCACGGGGAACGTGCTCGCGGCAAAGGATGCCCACGGGCGTTACCTGCCGGCCAGCACGCTCAAGGCGCTGACCGCGCTCACGCTCATCCCCAAGCTCGACAAGAACCGCGAGATCCGGCCGAGCCGCAACGCCTGCAACCAGGAGGGCAGCGCGGTGGGCCTGTCCGTCAAGGCGAAGTACAAGGTCGAGGACCTGTTCAAGGGCCTGATGATGTCGTCGGGCAACGACGCCGCCATGGCCCTGGCCGAGACGAACGGCGGCCTGGACAAGACCATGCGTGACATGAACGCCGAGGCCAAGCGGCTGCAGGCGAACGACACGGTGGCCAAGACGCCCAGCGGCCTGGACAAGCCGGGGCAGAGCAGCTCGGCCTACGACCTGGCGCTGATCGCCCGCGCCGGACTGGCCAACCCCGACTTCAAGCGCTACATCAGCACCAAGACCGCGAACTTCCCCGCACCCAAGGGCAAGCACTACCAGATCAGCAACCACAACAAGCTGCTCTGGCGTTACAAGGGCATGATCGGCGTCAAGAACGGCTGGACCTCGAAGGCCAGGGCCAGCTTCGTCGGCGCGGCCACCCGTGGCGGCCACACGATCGTGGTGAGCATCATGCGGCACGAGGGCTTCTTCTGGGACGAGGTGGCCAAGCTGCTCGACTGGGGCTTCGCGGTACGCGGCAAGGCGACACCGGTCGGGAGGCTCGTCGATCCGCTGCCCGACCCGCGGGCCGCCGCGCCCACGCCGCAGGCCTCCACGTCCGTCACGCCCGCCGCCCAGCCGGCGCTGCTGGACAGGGCCGCCTCGAAGCAGGACGACTCCACCAGAACCGTGGGGGCGCTCGTGATCGGCGGCGGGCTGCTGTTCGGCCTGGTCTGGCTCGCGTACGGGATCCGCCGCAAGCGCGGCAGGTCACGGCTCTGACGACGTCCCCGACGCGGGCACCGGCGACGGGGCCGGCGGCGGGCTGAACCCCGCCGTCGACGTCCACGCGGCGACGAACAGCACGAGCCGGGCCGAGATGTTGATCCAGATCAGCAGGCCGACGATGACCGCGAACGCGCCGTAGACGGGGTTGCTCAGCGTGTGCCCGAGCAGCAGGGTCGCCGCCTGCTTGAGCACCCCGAACCCGAGGGCGCCGAGCAGCGCGCCCTTGGCGATCGCCCGGAACGGCAGCCCGGCCTTGGCCACCCACCCGAGCAGGATTACGAACAGCAGCCAGTCGGCGCCCACGCTCGCCACCACTCCCGCGATCCTGAGCCCGAGCGTCACCAGCATGGACGAGCCGCCGAAGAGCGCGTGCAGCACCTTGTCCGTGGCCGTGGTGGCGAACCCGGCCACCAGCACGGACAGGATCATCGTCGCCCCGACGATGACGAGCGAGGCGAGGTCGCGCAGCTTGCCGGCGACGAAGCCGAGCGGCGGCGCGGTCGTCATCGACATCTCGCGCAACGCCTCGCGCAGCGCGTCGAGCGCGCCGAGCCCGGCGTAGAGGAGACCGAGCAGGCCGATGATCCCGGCGGCCTCCCTGGCCTGGGCGATGCCCTCGAGGTTCAGCTGGGAGGCGAGACCGGGCAGCCGCTCGGCGATCGCCCGCTGCAGCGCGTCGCGGGTGGCTTCGCTGGTCGCCACCGCGAACCCGAGCACTGCGTACGCCAGCGAGAGGAGCGGGAAGAAGGACAGGAACGCGAAGTAGGTGACCGCGCCGGCCAGCCGATCGCCCGACTGCAGCCGGTAACGCTGCACCGTCCTGATGAGGTGGTCGATCGACGGCCGGCGGACCCGCCAGTCGTCCACCGCGCGCCGGCCCCAGGCCTTCACCGGCTCGATCCGCTCCGCCAGACTCGCCATCCCCCTCTCATTCCCTGGCCGATCAACCTTTCACGAGCGAGCCACCATCACCTCCCCTGAGCAGGGCGGAATCCAGTACAGGCGATCTTCGTGGGCCCTAGCCTGTGCAGTTAGGACCGACCCAGGAGGCGCCACGCCCATGGCCGAAATCAGCACCGGGCAGATGGTCAGGCTCCAGCGCGAACGAAGGGGCATGAGCACCACCGCGCTGGCGACCCAGTCCGGCTGCACCACCAGGCACATAGAGCTGATCGAACACGGCAAACGCACCCCGTCACTCCCCCTCCTGCGGGAGATCGCCAAGGTGCTCGGCGTACGCACCACGGTCCTGTTAGGAGAGACGCCGCGCGACTCCCATGAGCCCAGCCGCCCGCAGGTCCGCGACATCGAACGTGCCCTGTTCACCTGCCGCACGCTGACCCCCGACCTCGAGCCGCCCGACGCCGACCAGCTCACCGAACGCGTGGCGGCGGCCCGCAACGCCTGGTTCACCTCGGCCCGCCGCTACTCCATCCTGATGGCGGCCCTGCCCTCGCTCATCTCCGACGCCGAGAACCTCGCGCTCGAACGCACCCCGGCCTCCCACAGCGTCGCGACCGACGCGTACCTGCTGGCCAGAGGCGTGCTCAAACACCTGGGCCGGGTGGACCTCGCCCACCTCGCCGCCGACCGGGCCATGCGCTTCGCCGAGGAGTCGGCCGATCCGCTGATGAGAGCGTGGGCGTACTGGAGCCTGGGGCAGTCGATGTTGTCCGACGACATGCACCAGATCGCGTACGACGTCGCCCGGCGGGGCCTCGAAGTGCTCGAACCCCACGTCGCCGACGGAGACGAGCGCCACAGGAAGGCGCTCGGCGCGCTGCACCTGCTCGCCGCCGTCGGCGCCGCCCGCTCGGGCGACGACGACGAGGCCAGGGAACGGCTGCGCGGCCCCGCCACGCAACTCGCGGAGCGCGTGCACGAGCACTCGGACGGCTACGACCTGGCCTTCTTCGGGCCCACCAACGTCGCCATCCACATGGCCAGCATCGAGAACGACGCCGGCCGCCCCGACGCCGTGCTGCGCATCGCCGACGACATCGACCTGCGCCGCACGCCGTCCATCGAGCGGCGCACCACCCACCTCGGCCACGTGGCCCGCGCCTGCGAGGACCTCGGCGACGACGCCGCCAGCCTGCTCCACCTGCTGCGCCTCGAGCGGGAGAGCCCCGAGGAGCTCGACCACAAGCCGCTGCTGAGAGAGATGGTCCGGGCTCTGGCACGGCGGGCGCGGCCCTCGTGGGCGCCGGAGGTCCGCTTCCTGGCCGAGCGGCACGGAATCCTGATCTGAGGAACGAACTCTGAGTTCGGTCCATGCGAACTGGGAGATCCTTCGCCTCAGTTCGTCACCGTGCGGCGTCCTGATGCCACTCTGCGTTCATGACCACAGCGCCGAGTGCCGATCTCGTCATGGAAAGACTGCTTCAGGAGGCGACGCGCGAGTTTCCCGGCTGGGATTTCGACCGCGGCCCCTCCGGCTGGACGGCCGTCCGCGGCGAGACCCGGTTCACCCGGCCGAGCCTGGCCGCCCTGCGGGCGCTGCTGCGGGTGCACTGGGTCGTGCGGCGCGGCTGACCTCGCGCGGCCTCCCATGGGGGAGGCAGGAAATCTCCAAGGCACCGCTCGACGCGGTTGGCCGGCGACCCGGACGGGGATGTTCGGGAGCCCGGTCCGGCGTTCACGCGGGGTCCGGCGGGTTCGCTGATCACCGTCCGAGGAGATCACCATGAACGATCAGCGGTTCGGCGTCCACTCCGAGGTGGGCACGTTGCGCAAGGTCATCGTGCACCGGCCGGAGCTCAGCCTCAGGCGGCTCACCCCGGCCAACAGCGACCAGCTGCTGTTCGACGACATCCTCTGGGTCGAGCAGGCGCAGCGGGAGCACGACGCGTTCGTGGCCCTGATGCGTGAGCGCGGCATCGAGGTCCACTACCACCAGCAGCTGCTGGCCGAGGCCCTCGACACGAGCTTCGAGGCCAAGTGGCACGCCATCGAGGAGACCGTCACCCACCTGACGGTGGGCCCGATCCTCGTCGACACCGTCAGGGAGACCCTGTCCGGGTGGAGCGGCGACCGGCTCGCCGCGGCCCTGATCGGCGGCCTGACCAAGGAGGAGTTCGGGACGGCCGCCCTGGAGCACTCCTCGCTGGTCGCCGCGGCGGGCGAGAGCGGGGAGTTCATCCTGCCGCCGTTGCCCAACTCGCTCTACCAGCGCGACCCCTCGGCCTGGTTGTACGGCGGCGTCGCGCTGAACCCGATGTTCTTCCCCGTCCGGCTGCTCGAGACGATGAACCAGTCCACGATCTACCACCACCACCCGATGTTCGCGGGGCGGGACTTCGGCTTCTGGTATCCGTTCGCGGGCGACGACCAGCGTTTCAACGAGAAGGACTACGGCACGGCCGCGATGGAGGGCGGCGACATGATGCCCATCGGCAACAGGACGGTCGCCGTCGGCATCAGCCAGCGCACCACCACGCGCACCATCGAGCACCTGGCGCTGTCGTTGTTCGCGGCGGAGGTGGCCGAGCGGGTCATCGCGGTCCACGTGCCGAAGAGCCGGTCGTACATGCACCTGGACACCGTCTTCACGCTGCTCGACGTCGACAAGGCCACGGCGTACCCGCCGTTCCTCGAAGCGGCGACCACCTATTCGCTGCGGCCCGGCGACAAGCCGGGCACGCTCGACGTGCGCCGCGACACCGGCTTCGTGAACGCGCTGGAGGAGTCGCTGGGCCTGCGCCGCCTGGACGTCATCCCCACCGGCGGCGACGACCACCAGCGGGCCCGCGAGCAGTGGGACTCGGGCAACAACTTCTTCGCCCTGTCGCCCGGGGTCGTGGTGGGCTACCGCAAGAACCAGTTCACCAACCGCAAGCTGCGCGAGCACGGCGTCGAGGTCATCGAGATCGACGGTTTCGAGCTGGGCAAGGGCCGCGGGGGCGCGCGCTGCATGACCTGCCCCATCCTGCGCGACGACGTCTGAGCGCCCGTCGCACCCGCGGCGGCCTCTACGTCGTGGGCAGGAAGCCGACCCGGTCGCGGACCTGGGCCATCGTCTCCCTGGCCACCGCCGACGCGCGCTCGGCGCCGATGGCGAGCATCCGGTCGAGCTCCTTCTCGTCGGACAGCAGCTTCTCCGTGCGCTCCCTGATCGGCGAGAACGCCTCCACGACCGCCTCGGCCACGTCCTTCTTGAACGTGCCGTAGCCCTGCCCTTCGTAGCGGGCCACCAGGTCGGGGATGGACGTGCCGGTCAGCGCCGACTGGATGCGCAGCAGGTTGCTGATGCCCGGTTTGTTCTCCTCGTCGAACAGCACCTCGGAGCCGGTGTCGGTCACCGCGCGCATGACCTTCTTGCGCAGCGGGCCCGGCTGCTCCAGGACGTCGAGGATGCCGGCCGGGCTGGAGGACGACTTGGACATCTTCGCCGTCGGGTCCTGCAGGTCGGTGATCTTCTCGACCTCCTTCAGGATGTACGGCTCCGGCAGCCTGAACGTCAGGCCGAACCGGTGGTTGAAGCGCCCGCCGAGGTCGCGCGTGAGCTCGAGATGCTGCTTCTGGTCGGCGCCCACCGGCACGCGGTCGGCCTGGTAGAGCAGGATGTCGGCCGCCTGCAGGATCGGGTAGGTGAACAGGCCGACGCTGGCGGCGCTCTCCCCGAACTTGGCGGACTTGTCCTTGAACTGGGTCATCCTGGCCGCCTCGCCCATCCCGGTGAGGCAGGTGAGGATCCAGGCGAGCTCGCTGTGCTCGCGCACGTGCGACTGCACGAAGATGGTCGACCGCTCGGGATCGAGGCCGGCGGCGAACAGCTGCGCGGCGGCCACGCGGCTGCGGCGGCGCAGCGCGTCGGGCTCGGTCGGCACGGTGATCGCGTGGAGATCGACCACGCAGTAGAACGCGTCGTGGGTCTCCTGCAAGGTGACCCACTGGCGGACCGCACCCAGGTAGTTGCCCAGGTGGAAGGAGTCCGCTGTGGGCTGGATGCCGGAGAGTACACGAGGTCTGGCCATAGCAGGCAATTGTGTCAGGAATCCTGGTCGGGCGGCGACTCGACGACCGGACGGCGTTTCACGCGTACCCTGGCGATACGGCGGCCGTCGAGCTCGGTGACGCTCATCTCGAAGCCCAGCACCTCCACCTTCTCCCCGACGACGGGCACGTGCCCCAGCATGGCCATGACAAACCCGGCCAGCGTCTCGTAGGGGCCGTCCGGCAGCCGGATGCCGGTCTCGGTGGCGAAGTCGTTGAGGTTCGTCAGGCCGTCGATCTCGATCTCGCCCGCGGGCAGGACCACGACGTCGTCCTCCAGGTCGTACTCGTCCCTGATGTCGCCGATCAGCTCCTCGACGAGGTCCTCCAGGGTGACGATGCCCGCCGTGCCGCCGTACTCGTCCACCACGATGGCCAGGTGCTGGCCCTCCGCGCGCATCTCGTTGAGCGTGGTGAGCAGCCGCTTGGACGCGGGCACGAACTTGGCCGCCCTGATCGGCACGACCGCGCTGATCGGCTCGCTCCGCCCGGCCAGCTCGGGGTCGAGCAGATCACGCACGTGCACGAACCCGACCACCTCGTCGTACGACTCGCGGTAGACGGGGAAGCGCGAGTGCGGGAGCGTGGCGGCCAGGCGGGCGGCGTCGTCCAGCGGCGTGTCCGCCTCCATGAACTCCACCTCCGTACGCGGCAACATCACCTCCCTGAGCTGCCGCTTGCCCGCGGCGAACACCTCCGCGATCAGCTTGCGCTCGTCGGCGGTCAGGTCGGTGTGGCCGACCACCATCTCGCGCAGCTCCTCGGTGGTGACCTCCTCCCTGTCGGCCTTCGGGTTGCCTCCGAGCAGCCGGACCACGACGTCGGTGGACTTGGACAGCGCCCAGATGATCGGGCGCGACAGGCCGGCGAGCCGGTCGAGGAACGGCGCCACGTACAACGACAGGCCCTCGGCCCGCTGCAGCGCCAGCCGCTTGGGGGCCAGCTCTCCCAGCACGAGCGACACGTACGAGATGGCCAGCGTCACCAGCACGAGCGACATGACGGGAGCGATGGCCTCGGGCACTCGCCACCCTTCGAGCACGGGCACGAGCTGGGCGGCCAGCCGGTCGGCGCCGAACGCGGCCGACAACATGGTGGCCACCGTCACGCCGATCTGCACGGCGGATAGGAAACGGTTGGGGTCGCGGGCGAGCTTGGCCACACGCTCGCCCCTGCGGCCCCGCTGTGAGATCTGGCGTACCTGGCTGTCCCTCAGGGACACCATCGCTATCTCGGCGGCGGCGAAGAAGCCGCCGATCAGAATGAACAGCAGAACCAGGGCGATGTTGGCCACGACGGTGTCAAACATGGTGGTTGGCAGCGTACTCGGCCGCTTTCCCGCGTATGCTGAACGGCAAGCCGTACAAAATCCAACATATTTGAACAGGAGTGAACATGAGGCTGCTGGTCACGGGTGGTGCCGGATACGTCGGCAGCGTCGTCGCGGCGCAACTCGTCGAGGCGGGCCACGAGGTGACCGTACTCGACGACCTGTCGACAGGGCACGAGGACGCGGTGCCGGAGGGCGCCCGATTCGTCCGGGCGGACATCGCCCACGCGCACGACGCGCTCGACGGCGCCGACGCGGTGCTGCACTTCGCGGCCAAGTCGCTGGTCGGCGAGTCGGTGGCCAAGCCCGGACTCTACTGGGCCAACAACCTCGGCGGCACGCTGGCCCTGCTCGACGCCATGCGGGACAAGGGCGTGGACAGGATCGTGTTCTCCTCGACCGCGGCCACCTACGGCGAGCCCGAGCGCTCCCCCATCCAGGAGGGCGACCCGACGCGCCCGACCAACCCCTACGGCGCCTCCAAGCTGGCCGTCGACACCGCGCTGACCGCGTTCGCGCAGGTGCGCGGCCTGGGCGCGGTGAGCCTGCGCTACTTCAACGTGGCCGGTGCCCACGGCCGCTACCGCGAGCGCCACACGGTCGAGACCCACCTCATCCCCAACGTCCTGAAGGTCGCGACCGGCGAGCGCGACTCCGTGAGCGTGTTCGGCTCCGACTACCCGACGCCCGACGGCACCTGCGTGCGCGACTACATCCACGTGTCCGACCTGGCCAGGGCGCACCTGCTGGCGCTCGGCGCCAGCACGCCGGGCGAGCACAAGATCTACAACCTCGGCAGCGGCACCGGCTTCAGCGTCCAGGAGGTGATCTCGGTCTGCCGAGAGGTCACCGGCCACGAGATCCCCGTCGTCGTCGGCGACCGCCGGCCCGGCGACCCGGCCGTGCTGGTCGCCTCGTCCGCGAAGATCCAGCGCGAGCTGGGCTGGAAGGCCGAGCGGGCGGCGTTGGGCGACATCGTCTTCGATGCCTGGAGAGCGCTTTCGCGAAACACCTGATATGGAGGCGCGATATGTGCTGGGATACCGAAACGTGAGGAGCTTTTCACCAAGGGTCACGAAGCTGCTCTACGGTGCCCTCGTCGTGGCGGGCAGCCTGATGGCCGCCGCCGGCGTGTTGTTCGCGACGTCGCAGCCGGCGCCCGCCCTGCAGCCCACGCCGGCGATCCTGCCCGTACCGTCGATCCAGTCCGTGCCCGCCGCACCCGCCGTGCCCACCGCGGCCTGCCCGTAGCAGGGCGGGCCCCGTGAACGCGAACGCGCCCCAGTGACGACGAGGGCGCGCGTTTCGCGTTCGGGCGGTGCCTGCGCTCAGATGAGGCCCAGCGACGTCACCGCGTCGCGCTCCTCCTCCAGCTCGCGCACGCTGGCGTCGATGCGCTCGCGGGAGAACGCGTCGATCTCGAGCCCCTGGATGATCTCGAACGCGCCGCCGGCCGCGCGCACGGGGAACGACGAGATGAGCCCCTCGGGCACGCCGTAGGAGCCGTCGGAGACCACGGCCGCCGACGTCCACTCGCTGCCGTTGACCCAGTCGTAGACGTGGTCGATCGCGGCGTTGGCCGCCGAGGCGGCCGAGGAGGCGCCGCGCGCCTCGATGATCGCGGCACCGCGCTTGGCCACCGTCGGGATGAACGTGTCACGCAACCAGTCGCCGTCGACCTGCTCGGCCGCGACCTTGCCGCCCACCTCGGCGTGGAACAGGTCAGGGTATTGGGTGGCGGAGTGGTTGCCCCAGATCGTCATCTTCTTGATCTCGGTGACCGGCACCTGGAGCTTGGCGGCCAGCTGCGACAGCGCGCGGTTGTGGTCGAGCCTGGTCATCGCCGTGAAGCGGTCGGCGGGCACGTCGGGCGCGTTGCGCTGGGCGATGAGCGCGTTGGTGTTGGCCGGGTTGCCCACGACCAGGACCCTGATGTCGTCGGCGGCGTGGTCGTTGATCGCCTTGCCCTGAGGGCCGAAGATGCCGCCGTTGGCGCCGAGCAGGTCGCCGCGCTCCATGCCGGCCTTACGCGGCATGGCGCCGACCAGCAGGGCGACGTTGGCGCCCGCGAAGGCGACGTTGGGATCGTCGGTGATCTCGATGCCGGACAGCAGCGGGAAGGCGCAGTCGTCGAGCTCCATCGCCGTGCCCTCGGCCGCCTTCACCGCCGCCGGGATCTCCAGCAGGCTCAACCTGACCGGGACGTCGGCGCCGAGCAGTTGCCCCGACGCGATGCGGAACAGCAGCGCGTAGCCGATCTGGCCGGCTGCTCCGGTGACGGTCACCTTGACGGGCGCAGTGGCTGACGACGCCATGGCCTTCCCCTAACTCGCAGGACGATTCGTTGACCTTCGGGATGTTACCCGCACGTCATCAACAGGTTTCCATCGCGGGTACCTTCAGCTCCATTTCGAAATCGACCCTACCGAACCTGCTGGTCAGGAGCCGCTTGACGACACCCCTGGCGTAGAGGTCGGCGATGACGGCCTTGACCGCCTTGCAGGTCTTCACGTCGCCGTTCCTGATGCCGACCGCGTAACGCTCGTTGTTGAGCTTGGCGCCGAGGATCTTGAAGCGCATGCTTTCGCGCTGCGCGAATCCGGCCAGGACCACGTCCTCACCCGGCACCGCGGCGACCTTGCCGCTTCTGAGCAGGTCCATGCAGGCGGCGTAGTCGCTGGCCGGCACCGGCTCGACCGCCACCTTCTCCTGCACCTCGCCGAGGGACGAACTGCTCGCGGCGCAGACCTTCTCTCCCTTGAGGTCGGCGATGGTGTCGAAGTCACTGTCCGCGCGCACCAGCAGGTCGCGGTGCGCCAGGTAGTAGGGGCCGGCGAACTGTGTCCTGCCCTTGTCGATGGAGTACGCGGCGACGACGAGGTCGACCTGGCCCTTCTCCAGCGCGTCGGCCCTGTCACTCCTGCTGACCTGGACGAACTTCGTCTCCTTCGCGCCCAGCTCCGCGGCGAGCTCTCGGGCGATGTCGACGTCGAAGCCGTCGAACCCGTCGCCGTTGCGCAGGCCGACGCCGGGCAGGTCGCCCCGCACGCCGATCACGATCCGCCCGGTGCCGGCCACCTT
Organism: Nonomuraea sp. B5E05; assembly: GCF_039880665.1. NCBI lineage: Bacteria > Bacillati > Actinomycetota > Actinomycetes > Streptosporangiales > Streptosporangiaceae > Nonomuraea > Nonomuraea sp. B5E05. Next base: position 197,626 of record NZ_JBDPMJ010000005.1, on the reverse strand, counting down.
GTCCACCACGCTCGGGCGGGAGGGGTCGGCCGTCTGCTCCACCGTGCCGCCGAAGGGCAATGACAGCCAGCCGTTCCTCGTCGCCGCCACCGCGGCGGCCGCGACGAGGGCGAGCGCGGCGGCGGCCGCGACCCCTGCCTTCACCCACCGGCGCCGGCCGCGCGTGGCGAGCTTCTCCGCCGGGTACGGCGTCCCGCCGCCCTCAGACGGCCCCGTCTCGCCCGGGGGCGGCCCGGACTCGCCCGGAGGCGCCGTCTCCTGCCCTGGCGCGCTCTGAGGCCCCGTCGCGGCGTGCCCTGTCCCTGTGCCTGTGCCGGTCCCCGTGCCGGCGCCGGTCCCGGTCCCCGCGCCCGTTTCCGTCCCCGGCGCGGCGTGTTTCACCGCGGGCCAGGCCATGCCGGCGTGGTGACCGGAACCGGTCTGATGGCCCGTGCCGTGGGTCGGCCCGTGGGTCGGCCCGTGGGTCGGCCCGTGGGTCGGTACGGCGGAGGCCCGCCGGCTGGGGTGGTCGGTGATCGACCCCGCCGACACCCGGATGAACGGCGTCGTGTCGTCACCGGCCAGCTGCACGCCCTTGGTGAGCACCGCCGTGGACGCCCCCGCCGTGGACGACTGACCGAGCAGCCGCAGCAGGATCTGATCGGCCGAGGGCCGTTCGGCCGGCGACTTGGCCAGTGCCGAGCTCACCACGCTGCGCAGTGGCTCCGGCATCATGTCGACGTCGACCTCGTGGTTGAGGATCCGGTTGAGCACCACCGCGATCGACTTGCCCTCGAAGACGGTCTCTCCCGTCGCCGCGAAGGCGATGGTCGCCCCCCACGAGAACACGTCGGTGTAGGGGCCGATGTCGTCGCCCGCGATCTGCTCGGGCGCCATGTAGGCGGGCGTGCCGATGGCCCGGCTGGTGATCGTGCCGGTGGAGTCGATGATGCGGGCGATGCCGAAGTCGACCACGCGCGGCCCGTCGGCGGCGATCAGCACGTTGTCGGGCTTGAAGTCGCGGTGGATGATCGAGGCGTGGTGGATGGCGGTGAGCGCGGTGGCGGTGCCGATGGCGAGGCGGTCGAGCGCCGTGCCGGTGAGCGGCCCGTCGGTCTCGACGAGGTCCCGCAGCGCCTTGCCCTCGATGTACTCGCTGGCGATGTACGGGGTGTCACCGTCTAGGTCGGCCTCGATCACCCTGGCGGTGCAGAACGACGCCACCCGCTGCGCGGCCTTCAGCTCCCTGGCGAACCGCGACCGGGCGATGGTGTCGCCGCTGAACTTCACGTGCAGCAGTTTGATGGCCGCACGCTCCCCCTCGTCGTTGACGCCGAGGTAGACGATGCCCTGACCGCCTTCTCCGACCCGTCCGGACAGCCGGAACGACCCCAGGTGGTCGGGATCGCCGGCCACCAACGGTGCGATTCGCGGCATTCGTCATCCCCACGTGTGCTTGACCCCAACGACGCAAACTTTACGACGCCCAGCCACTTCCCAGGGATTTGTTAAGCCTTCGAGACCTTGGGGGTTCGCCGGCGTGGCCATGGGCACGGTCGAATGTGCAGCAGACGATCACCAGGAGCCGCTGATCATGGACCGTCCCTATGACATCGTACTTTTCGGTGCGAGCGGGTTCACCGGCGCCCTCACCGCCGCCTATCTCGCCCGCGCCGCCGGCCCCGGCACGCGGTGGGCGCTGGCCGGGCGTGACCGGGCCAAGCTGGAGCGTCTCGGGCTCGACGTACCCATCCTGCTCGCCGACGCCACGGACGCCGGCTCGCTGGCCGAGTTGGCCCGCCAGACGCGCGTCCTGGCCACCACGGTCGGCCCCTACATCACGTACGGCGAGCCGCTCGTCGCCGCGTGCGCCGACGCCGGCACCCACTATCTCGACCTCACGGGCGAGCCGGAGTTCGTGGACCGGGTCTACGTCCGCCACCACGACCGGGCCGTCAGCAGCGGAGCCAAGATCGTGCACGCCTGCGGCTTCGACTCGATCGTTTTCGACCTCGGCACCCTCTACACCGTCTCCCAGCTGCCCAAGGACGTCCCGCTGACGGTCAGCGCCTTCCTGCGGGCCAACGCGCGCTTCTCCAGCGGCACGCTGATGAGCGCGATGTCCATCGTCGGACGGGCCAGGCAGGCGGCCGAGGCCGGCGGCCGCCGTCGCTCCGCCGAGGCCGGGCCCCTCGGCCGCAGGGTGAGCGCGCGGGCGGGCGGCCTGCGTTACGTGGGCGGCTGGGCGCTCCCGATGCCCACCGTCGACCCGCGCATCGTCGGCCGCTCGGCCCGCCTCCTCGACCGCTACGGCCCCGACTTCGCCTACCGCCAGCACATCGCCGTCAAGACCCTCCCGGCGGCGCTGGCGGTCGTGGCGGGCGCGGGGGTGTTCGCGATGGTCTCCCAGGTCCCCGCCGTACGCGGCTGGCTCCAGAGCCGGGTGAAACCCGGCGAGGGCCCGTCGCCCGAGCAGCGTGCGAAGAGCTGGTTCAAGGTCACGTTCCTGGGCGAGGGCGGCGGCGAGCGGGTCGTCACGGAGGTCGCGGGCGGCGACCCCGGCTATGACGAGACCGCCAAGATGCTCGCCGAGTCGGCGCTCTGCCTGGCCTTCGACGACGTGCCCGACCTCGCGGGGCAGCTCACGACCGCCTCGGCCATGGGCCGGCCGCTCATCGACCGGCTGCGGGCGGCCGGCATCGCCTTCACCACGCGATCGGGGTGACGCCGCGCCGGCCGGTCCCGGCCCTCAGTACGGCAGGCTCCACGTGAGGAACGACTTCCGCAGGTACGGCGCCCTGTACTTCGGGTACGCGACCGTGCGCGGGTCCCCGTCCGAGGTGTAGCGCATGTCCGGGTTGTTCTTGAGCCAGTCGAGCCACGCGTGCGAGCAGAACTGCTTGCAGTCGCCCTTCTTCTCCATGACCTTGATCCGCGGGATGCCGGCCGGGTCGAACGACTTGCTGAACGGGGCCTGGGCGGGCGTGTAGCCGGCCAGGAACGCCCCCTGGTGCTTGAAGTGCTTGCCCCGCATGGCCCACTGCTTCTTGCGCGGCTGGTTGCCGTACGGCAGGGAGATCGTGGACGGCTTGACCGAGGACAACGTGCCGACCTGCTTGGCGATCGAGCCGATCTGCTCCTCGACCTTCTCGTGCGTGAGCCCGCGCAGGTTGAGGTGGTCGCGCGTGTGGTTGCCGATCTCGAAATTGTGGTTCTTCAGCCAGAGCAGCATCTGCGCCTGCTCCTCGGGGGTGCTCTTGCCGAACATGTCGCGGGTCACGTAGAAGGTGGCGACCGGGCGGAAGCCCGGGTTCTTGGCGGCCACGTCGAGCAGGATCTCGACGGCGGTGTCCTTCTGCGGCACGCCCATCTGGTTCAGGGTGAGCTGCGACGGTGAGGAGTCGTCGAAGGTCAGGACCACGGGATGTTTGCCGGCCGGGATGTCGATTTTGCCGGACACCATCTCGGCGGCCGTGATCGGCACGTACCCCTCCTTGACCAGCCGCTCCAGGTCCGCGCGGAACTGCTGCGGCGTCCGGTCGTCCGTCGTGGTCGGCTTGGGGATGACCCGGTGGAACATCAGCACCGGGATCTGCCCCAGCTCGTTCGCTTTCACGGCGGCCGCGGCCTTGGCCTTGGCCGCCTTGCTGACCTTGACCTTGGTGGCGGCGTCGGCCTTGTTGTCCACCAGCTTGGCGGTGTCGGGCGGCGAGTCACAACCGGACACCATCGTGACCGCGGCGATCAGTCCCAGCCCGCCCAGAATTCCCAGTCGCATCCGAACCCCCCGAGACACGAACGACCGTAACGGTAGGTAGCTGAATGTGTACCTACAGGGAGGTCCATACCCAGGTGATCAACTACGCCACGCGCCCGCCACCGTCAAGAAATGGTCTGGAACTCCCGGAGAGACGTGGAACAGCCCCTGCCTGCGGCGTGACTGCGGGCAGGGGTCGTCGTGCGCGCCACGGGCGGGCTTCAGCCCAGGATGCACGGGTCCACGGCCTCGGCCATGACCCGATATCCGGCATCCCCGGGGTGCAGTTTGTCGCCGCTGTCGTAGGCCGGGTTGATCTGGTCCGGGTCCGCCGGGTCGGCCATGATCTTGTCGAAGTCGACGACCGCGTCGTAGGCGCCGGAGGTGCGGATCCAGGTGTTGAGAGCGTCGCGGACACGTTCGCCGCGGGCCGTGAAATACTGCGAGCCCTTGTACGGCAGGAGCGTCGCCCCGACCACCTTGATGCCCTTGGCATGGGCACGTTCGATCAGCGCCCGGTGCCCCTCGATGAGCTGGGCGGCGCTCACCCGCGTCCGCGGAACGGCTGTCGCCTCGCCGGCCCAGTCGCTGAAACCGATGTCGTTGATGCCTTCGAGCACGAAGAGCGTACCCACGTCCGGCTTGGACAGCACGTCCCGCCGGAGCCGGTCCAACGCCCGCTCGCCGTACCACGCCGAGTCGGTGAGCACGCGGTTGCCCCCGATGCCCTGGTTCAGCACCGGCCGCTTCAGGTGCTCGGCCAGCTCGTCGGAGAAGCGGTTGTTCGCATCAGTGGTGGAGCCGAAGCCATCCGTGATCGAGTCGCCCAGGGTCACGACCGCGTTCCTGGCCGGCGGGCCACCGTCGACCTCCACGTCGGTCAGGTAGTACCAGGAGACGGTCGTGTCCATGAACGCCGCACCGTCACGGTCGGCCCGGTGGTCGCCGTCCGCCCGGTAGGTGGTGGCGTAGCCCTGCGCGTGGAAGGTCGCCGGGCCGGTCCGCCCGGACAGGTAGAGCGTGACGGCGACCGACTCGAAGGGCTTGACCCGCAGGCGGGCCGCGTCCGTGGCGACGCGCCGGCCGGCCGCGATCGTGGTCGACGGCTTACCGCCGAACGTGAGCGGCCGGACGTCCTTCACGTCCGCGCCCTTCACCGTCCTGGCGATCGTGGCCCCGGCCACCTTCAGTGGCGCTTTGCCGTACTCGTTGGACAGCCGGACGCGTACCGCGGAGCCGCCCGCGCTCACCCGGACGACCTGGCGGATCGTCTCACCGTCGAACCCCTGCTCCGACCAGTTCGGCGCGAAGCCCGTACTCGGGGCCTGGGGCGAGGCCGACCAGGCGCCCGACCATTCGGGCGCGCGGTCGGCGTGGGCGGTTCCGGTGGAGAGCACGACGGCCAGGGCGGCCGCGAACAGGGCGAGTCGCTTGGCTGGGACGTTCATTTCGTTTCCTTGAGCAGGGTTTCCATCGGAGGGTTGAGGCGGGCGAAGCCCTCCTGGCGGCGGTAGGGGAAGTAGGGGTAGGGCGCGGTCCGGGTGCTCGCCTGGTCGAGCCTGGCGACCTGGCCGGAGGAGAGATTCCAGCCGACCGCGCCGAGGTTCTGGCGGAGTTGTTCCTCGTTGCGGGCGCCGATGATGACCGAGGAGACGGTCGGGCGCTGCAGCAGCCAGTTGAGCGCGACCTGCGGCACGGACCTACCGGTCTCCTCGGCGATCTCCTCCAGCGCGTCCACCACGGTGTAGAGGTGCTCGTCGTCGACCGGCGGGCCGAAGGAGGCGGTCTGGTGCAGCCGGCTGTGCTCGGGCAGCGGCTGTCCGCGCCGGATCCTGCCGGTGAGGCGGCCCCAGCCGAGCGGGCTCCATACCAGGGCGCCGACACCCTGGTCGTGACCGAGGGGCATCAGCTCCCACTCGTAGTCGCGGCCGATGAGCGAGTAGTAGACCTGGTTGGCCACGTAGCGCGGGTAACCGTACTCGTCCGCCACCGCCAGCGACTTCATGAGCTGCCAGCCGGAGAAGTTGGACACGCCCACATAGCGCAGCTTCCCGGCCCTGACCAGTTCGTCCAGGGTGGACAGCACCTCCTCGACGGGGGTGTAGGCATCGAAGGCGTGCAACTGGAACAGGTCGATGTGGCCGGCGCCCAGGCGGCGCAGCGCGTCGTCGACCACCTTGATGAGGCGCGGCCGTGAGGTGCCCGCGTCACCGGGGCCGTCTCCCATCGGCAGGCCCGCCTTCGTCGAGATGAGCACGCGCTCGCGGCGGCCCTTGATCGCCTGCCCCAGCACCTCCTCGGACGCGCCGTCGGAGTAGACGTCGGCGGTGTCGAACATGGTGACGCCGGCGTCGAGGCAGATGTCCACCAGCCGCCTGGCCTCGGTCACATCGGTGGTGCCCCACGCGCCGAACAGCGGGCCCTTGCCCGCGAAGGTGCCTGCTCCGAAACTCAACGCCGGAACCCTCAGTCCGGACGCTCCCAGCTGTCGATACTCCATTCGCACCCCATCCTTAACGGGTCTCCAGTTCTGTTAGTACCGTAGCACACTAACGGGACCCGAGTTCCATTAGATCGGCGCCTGGGCCAAGGAAGGGGCGGCCACGCGCATATGCCGTGGGATGCGTACGTCTTCATGCACGCGCGGTACTCGTGCATGCGTTCGCCGATCTTCGCGCCGCTTCCCCGTTCCGCCGGGGAAGCGAACGTCACGCGGAGGCAGCCACGTCGTGGAGCGCGGCGACCAAGGGAGCGAGCTCGGGGAGCCGCCCGGCCTCGGCGAGGGTGGCGGCGAGAGTCTCGTCGTGAACGGGGCGGGCCTCGAGGAGGAGGGCCCAGCCCTGGTCGGTGAGCTCGGTGTAGATGCCGCGCCGGTCGTCCTGGCACAGGACGCGCGTTAGCAGCCCGCGCTCCTCCAGACGGGTGACGAGGCGGGTGGTGGCACTGCTCGACAGGGCGGCGGCGCGGGCGAGCTGCCGCATGCGCATGTGCCAGCCGTCCTGGCGAGACAGCGCGTCGAGCACGGTGTACTCCACCACGGAGAGCCGCAGGTGGGACTGGAGGGCCTTCTCCAGAGCGGCGTCGATCATGCCGTGGAGCGCGGCCAGGGTGCGCCAGCCGCGAGCGCGGATCTGCACGGCGTCGTCGGAGATGCCCATGATCCACCCTCCCGCCGAATTACCCGCCTGGAAATATACCGCGCCTGCAAGTATGGTGCTGGTCAATTAGTTGCACACGCGCCCTATAAGCTTGCACAACGAAGAATGGAAGGCTCATGCCTCTCGGCCTGCTCGCTCTCGCTATCGGAGGCTTCGGCATCGGACTCACCGAGTTCGTGATCATGGGACTGCTGCCCAAGGTCGCGGCGGACCTCGGCGTCACCGAACCGGTCGCGGGATGGCTCATCTCCGGCTACGCCCTCAGCGTCGCGGTGGGCGGTATCGGGCTCACCGCAGCCGTGACCAGGATCAACCGCAAACACGTACTGCTCGGCCTGATGGTGATCTTCATCGCGGGCAACCTGATCTCGGCGCTCGCCTCCGGCTACGGCGCCATGCTCGCGGGAAGGATCGTCGCCGCCCTGTCGCACGGCGCGTTCTTCGGGGTGGGCTCGGTCGTGGCCGCCGGGCTCGTGGCACCCGACCGGCGCGCGGGCGCCATCGCGACGATGTTCGCCGGGCTGACCACGGCCAACGTGCTCGGGGTGCCGCTCGGCACCCTCATCGGCCAGCAGTTCGGCTGGCGGGCCACGTTCTGGATGATCACCCTGATCGGGGTGGTCGCGCTGGGCGGGGTGGCACTGCTGGTGCCCGGCCGTACGGCGAGCCGGCCAGGCGCGACCCGCTCGGGTGGGCTGCGGGCCGAGATGTCGGCGTTCACGCATCCGCAGGTGTGGTTCTCACTGCTCCTGACGATTCTCGGCTTCGGCGGCATGTTCGGCGCCTTCACCTACATCGCCTTCACCCTCACCGAGGTGAGCGGCTTCGCCGCCACCGCGGTGCCGTGGCTGCTCGTTCTGTTCGGCGTCGGCCTGTTCGCGGGGAACCTGGCCGGTGGCAAGGCCGCCGACCGGTGGACCCCCGACCGCGCTCTCGCAGTCGTGTTCACCGCACTCGCGATCGTCCTCGCCGTGTTCGCGCTCACCGCACGAAGCCAGGCGATGACCCTCGTCTCGTTGCTGCTGATGGGGGCGTTCGGCTTCGCGACCGCGCCCGGCCTGCAGATGCGGATCATGCACTACGCGGGGCGCGCCGAAACGCTGGCCTCGGGCAGCAACATCGCCGCCTTCAACCTGGGCAACGCGCTCGGCGCCTGGCTGGGCGGGCTCACGATCGGCGCGGGCTTCGGCTTCACCTCGCCCATCTGGGCGGGCACGGGCCTGACGATCGGTGCGGTCGCCGTGCTCGCGGTCGCGGCGCGGCTCGCCGTACGGCCTGCTCAGCAGATCCCCGCGCGCGAGGTCGCCGGCGCCCTGCCCGGCCACAGCGGCTCCGCCGAGCGTACGCCCGGCACGTTGAGGTGAGCGAACCCGCCGCGGTCATCCTGTTGCGACCCCGGCGCGCGCGATGGCCAGGGCCGCGGCTGCCGCGCGGTCGGCCGCGGCGTCGTCCAGCGGCTCCCCGGTGTTGAGGAGGGCGTAGTAGAGCGGGGCGGAGACGTCGGCGATCACTCGGCGCGGGTCCGTCCCCGCGGGCAGTTCGCCTCGTTCGATGCCGTCCATGACGCAGCCGGCCCATTCGTCGATGCGGACGGCGTAGAAGCGGCGCAGGGCCTGGGCGGCGTGGTCGTCGCACAGGGAGGCGGCGATCAGCGCTTTGAAGAGCCGTCCTTGGCGGGGGTCGGTGAGGGTCTTGACGACCAGGCGGGCGTTCGCGCGCAGGTCGTCATCGACGCTGCCGGTGCGGGCGCGGGGCAGGGACTGTTCGGCCATGTCGTCGAGAAGGTCGGCCACGAGCGCGCCAGGCGTGCGCCAACGCCGGTAGACGGTGGTCTTGCCGACCCCCGCGCTGCGCGCGATCTCCGCCAGGTCGAGGGCGTCGAAGCCCTTCTCGGCCAGCACGTCACCCGCCGCCCGAAGGGCGGCTTCGCGGACGCGCGCAGTGCGCCCACCAGGGCGGACGGTGCCGGGCTGCGGCGCGGTGGCCATGAATGACTCCTATCGGGACCGGAGTTCCATCCTAACGGGACTATGGATCCGATTAGGCGCCACACGAAACGGCCCCCGCCACGCGGCTTCGCCGCGTGGCGGGGGCCGTGTCCGGCTAGGCGGACATCTTCTTCTTGAGGTTCTCGTCCAGCGCCGCCAGGAAGTCCTGGGTGGTCAGCCACTGGGCGTCGCCGCCGACCAGGAGCGCGAGGTCCTTGGTCATCTGGCCGCCCTCGACGGTCTCGACGCAGACCTGCTCCAGCTTGTCGGCGAAGTCGATCACGGCGGGGGTGCCGTCGAGCTTGCCCCGGTGGGCCAGGCCGCGCGTCCACGCGAAGATCGAGGCGATCGGGTTGGTGGAGGTCGGCTTGCCCTGCTGGTGCTGGCGGTAGTGGCGGGTCACGGTGCCATGCGCGGCCTCCGCCTCGACGGTGCGGCCGTCGGGGGTCATCAGCACCGAGGTCATCAGGCCGAGCGAGCCGAAGCCCTGCGCCACGGTGTCGGACTGCACGTCGCCGTCGTAGTTCTTCGCCGCCCAGACGTAGCCGCCCTCCCACTTCAGCGCCGCCGCGACCATGTCGTCGATGAGGCGGTGCTCGTAGGTGAGGCCGGCCTTCTCGAAGTCGGCCTTGAACTCCGACTCGTAGACCTCGGCGAAGATGTCCTTGAAGCGGCCGTCGTACGCCTTGAGGATCGTGTTCTTCGTCGAGAGGTAGACCGGGTAGTTGCGGGACAGGCCGTAGCGCATCGACGCGCGGGCGAAGTCGCGGATCGACTCGTCCAGGTTGTACATCGCCATCGCGATCCCGCTGCCGGGGAAGTCGTACACGTCGAGCTCGATCGGCTCGGAGCCGTCCTTCGGCGTGAACGTCAGGGTGAGCGTGCCCTCGCCGGGGATCCTCAGATCGGTGGCGCGATACTGGTCGCCGAAGGCGTGACGGCCGACGACGATCGGCTTGGTCCAGCCGGGGACGAGCCGCGGCACGTTGGACATGATGATCGGCTCGCGGAAGATGACGCCGCCGAGGATGTTGCGGATGGTCCCGTTGGGGGACTTCCACATCTTCTTGAGCCCGAACTCCTCGACCCGCGCCTCGTCCGGGGTGATGGTGGCGCACTTCACGCCGACGCCGTGCTGCTTGATGGCGTTGGCGGCGTCGATGGTGACCTGGTCGTCCGTCGCGTCCCGATGCTCGATGCCGAGGTCGTAGTACTTCAGATCGACATCGAGGTAGGGAAGGATCAACTGGTCCTTGATGAACTGCCAGATGATCCGGGTCATCTCGTCGCCGTCAAGCTCGACGACGGGACCCTCCACCTTGATCTTGGGCATGCGAATGGTTCCCCTTCAATGATGTGATGCGTTGAGGCTATCGGACCGTCAAGTCACCGGGCTAAAAGGGACAGGATCAGCGCCTTCAGCTCGTTGTTGTACAGCAGCAGCGAGGTCAGCACCAGCACGAAGCCGAAGACCGACAGCGTGATGACGTCGGTCCGCCTGCTCCGCACGGACAGTTGCCCGCCGTATCCGGCGAAGCGGAGGGCGGCGGCGACCATGATGACGGCGCCCATGGTGAACCCGCCCCAGCGCAGGTTCGCGAAGTAGGTCACGAGCACGCCGGCGACCGCACCCACCAGGATCAGCGGGTACGGTCCCCAGCTCTCGCGTTCAGTCCCCTGGCTCAACGCATCCGCTCACAGTCACATCAGCACCTGTTGATGGTCACATTCTCCCCGGCCCGGCTCACCCGGCTCACCGCTCGTCGACCGGCTTCCACTTCTGGTCCGTCTCTCCGATGTACTCGCTGTCCGGGCGGATGAGCCGGTTGTCGGCATGCTGCTCGATGACATGGGCGGTCCAGCCGGACATGCGGCTGATGGAGAAGACCGGCGTGAACAGGTCGGTCGGGATGCCCAGGTAGTGGTAGACGGACGCGGCGTAGAAGTCGACGTTCGGATAGAGGCCCTTCGTCTCGAAGACGACCTCCTCCATCTCCTTGGACATCCGGTAGTAGGTGTCGTCCCCGGACGCCCCGGCCAGTTCGGCGGACATCCTGCGCAGGTGGGTGGCGCGCGGGTCCTCGGTCTTGTAGACGCGGTGGCCGAAGCCCATGATCTTCTCGCCGGCCGCGAGCTTGTCGCGTACGGCCTGGGCCACGCTGCCGGGCGTCAACGACTCCAGGGTCTTCATGACCTGCTCGTTCGCCCCGCCGTGCAGCGGGCCCTTGAGGGTGCCGATGGCGGCGACGATGGCGGAGTGCATGTCCGACAGCGTCGCGGCGCACACGCGGGCGGCGAACGTGGAGGCGTTCATGGTGTGGTCGGCGTGCAGCACCAGGCACTCGTCGAAGATCTCGACCTCACGGGGGTCGGGAGTGCGACCGGTCACCTGGAGCAGGAAGTTCGCGGCGATGCTCAGTGAGGAGTCGGGGTCGGGAACGCTCCCGCCGCTGCGGGCGGCGTGGAAGCGGGCGACCAGGAGGGGTTGCTGCGCGGTCAGCCGGGCGGCCTTGCGCAGGTTGGCGTCCGGGGTGATGGAGTCCTTGTCCGGGTCGTCGGCGCCCGACAGCGAGACCAGCGAGCGCAGCGCCTCCATGGGTTTCTGTTTCTCGGCGATTTCGGCGATGTTCGCCGAGACCAGGGCACCGAGCTCCCTGCCGCGCGCCAGCTCGGCGCCGTACGCGTCGAGCTCGGCCCGGTCGGGCAGCTTGCCGCGCTGCAGCAAGTGTGCGGTCTCCTCGAACGTCGCACGGCCGGCCAGGTCGTGGATGTCGTATCCACGGTAGAAGAGCCGGCCGGCCTTTCCGTCGATGTCGCTCAGCGCTGTGGACGCGGCGACGACATCGGCCAGACCTTTCGTGGGCTTGTCCGCCATGGGTGTTTCCTCCGCTTATCTTCCCTCGGAGTCTACCCGTGAGCAGGTAAAACCGGCTTCAAAGGTCCAGACCAATTTCACGTCGGATTCTCCTTTCAGCAAAGGAGATTCCGCATCCCCTCGTTTGGGTAAGCCGGAGCTGTAGTAATAGTTACGGCGGGCTACCTGGGGAGGAACTGCCGTGCCCAGGAGTAGGCGTGCCGTTCATACGCTGCGTCAACCCAGGGGAGGAACCGCCAGTGGAGGGGCCGTTCATACGCATCGAGGACACCGGCGAGGTGGTCCCCTTGCGCCCCGAGATCACGACGGTGGGGAGGGGCCGGGGTGTGGACATCCGGCTCACCGACCCCAGCGTGTCTCGACTCCATGCCGAGTTCGTCAGACGAGGACCCTACCTGTATGTCGTCGACCTGGGGCTGTCCAGGAACGGCACGCGGGTGAACGGCAGGCCGATCGCCCGGAGGGTCCTTGACGACGGCGACGTCGTCTCCTTCGGCGCGGCCCGGGGTCGCATCGGTGGAGTCCCCCGTGAGGACTTCACCCCTGAGGTCGAGCTGCGCAGGGCGGCCGCGCCCGAGCTGACCAGGCGCGAGGTCGATGTGCTGACCTCGCTCTGCAGGCCGGCGCTGTCGGACGAGGCGTTCGTCGCCCCGGCGACCGCACGTGAGATCGCCGACGACCTGGTCGTGACCGAGGCCGCGGTCAAGCAGCATTTGCTGCGGCTCTACCAGAAGTTCAGGATTCCCGAGGGCACCAACCGGCGCACACGGCTGGCCAACGAGGTCGTCGCGCTCGGACTGGTACGCCCGACCCCCGTGGTGCCGCCACAGAGGTCGTCGGGAGCCGCCGAGCAGCCGTCGCCCGCTGGGCGGAGGGCTTCTTAGGTGCCTGAAAGGCCACCTGCGTAGACCGGATCGCGACCGGGGCCACGGCGAGGGATTTCCGGCGGCATCGGAACCTTCACGAGCGGTGGCGAGGGCATGCACTCGGGCGGGGCGTGCCGGGTGATCGCCGGCCGGATGACCGGCCGGCGACACGTACGGGCACAGCACGCCCGCGAACCGGCTCAGATCACCCGGAAGCCGTTGCTGGGCTTGCTGGTCCTGTTGGCGCGGTCGACCGCCACCACGTAGTAGTGGTCACCGCGTCCGCCGTCGGGGTCGGTCCAGCGCACCTGCCGGTCGCCGGGCACCACGGCCACCAGGTGGCGGGCGTCGGCGAAGTCGCTGGACCGCGCGTTCCTGTCGAAGCGGAAGACGGCGAACAGGAACGGCTCGTCCCGGCCGGTCGCCACCGCCCGCACCTCGACCCCGCCGTGGCGGCGCAGCGCGTACGCCAGCACCGGCCGGCGCGGCGGCTCCCCCTTGGCGAGCCTGGGCAGCACGGGCGCCAGCGCGGGCCGCCGGTAGTGGTCGTCGACCGCGGTCGAGATGGAGGCGATCCTGTCGACCTTGACGTCGTTGGCGTTGTACCAGATGTCGCCGCCGATCTCGGGGTGGTCCCTGTTGAGGGTCAGGTGCCTGGACAGTTCGTCCGGCGCCTGCCACTCCGCCGCCTGGGCGGGGTCGCCGGCCTTGTAGGCGGCCTGGCCGATCCACAGCTGCGTCTTCGTGCCCGCGGCGACGCCGGACCACCAGGGGACGAGCTTGGAGTAGTCGGCCGGCGGCTGCCCGATGTACCAGTAGAGCTGTGGCGCGATGTAGTCGAGCCAGCCCTTCTTGACCCAGCCGCGGGTGTCGGCGTGCAGGTTGTCGTACGACTGGCCGCCGTTGGTGTCGGAGCCGAGCGGGTCGCTGGCCTTGTTGCGCCAGATGCCGGACGGGCTGATGCCCCACGCGATCTCCGGCTTGGACTCCAGCACCCGCTGCTGCATCTCCTGGACCATGAGGTCGACGTTGTTGCGCCGCCAGGAGGCCAGGTCGGGGAAGCCGGCGCCGTGCTCGGCGAACGCGGCGCTGTCATCGAACCCCGTGGTGTTGGTCGGGTAGAAGTAGTCGTCGAAGTGGAGGCCGTCGATGTCGTAGCGGGTGACCGCGTCCATCATGGCGTCCTGACAGAACTTCCGCACTTCCGGCATGCCGGGGTTGTAGTAGAGCTTGCCGCCGAACGGCAGGATCCAGTCGGGGTGCTTGCGCCCGGGGTGGTCGGGGTGCAGCTTGGCCGGGTCGTCCTGCATCGAGACGCGGTAGGGGTTGAACCACGCGTGGAAGGCCAGGCCGCGCTTGTGAGTCTCCTCCACGGCGAACCCGAGCGGGTCGTAGCCGGGGTCCTGCCCCTGCGTCCCGGTCAGATACTGTGACCAGGGTTCGAACGGCGACGGCCAGAACGCGTCAGCGGTCGGCCTGATCTGCACGAACACCGAGTTGAGCTTGCGCTGCACGGCCACGTCCAGCCAGGCGAGATATTCGGCCTTCTGCTCGTCCGCGGTCAGTCCCGGCTTCGAGGGCCAGTTGATGTTGACCACGGAGGCGATCCACATGCCGCGCATCTGGCGCAGCGGCGGGATGTGGCCGTTCGTCGACGCGTAGGCGGGCAGCGGGACGGCGGAGGCGGCGGCGGCGAGGGCTAAGCCCTTCAGGAGAGTCCTTCTGCTGGGCATTGGGGGGTGGCCTCTCGGAAGTGGTTGTGTAGAGGGCGACAATGACAGAAAATTACCTTCAGATCAACAATCGTGAAGGAAAATGCCGATGAGCGGTGACCTGTACAGACTGGCGATGACGGTGCTGCATCCGGGGTACGAGGGGACCTCCACCCCCGACTGGCTGCGCCGGGCGCTGGGCGAAGGTCTTGGCGGCGTGGTGCTGTTCGCCCGCAACGCCATCGACGCGCAGCTCGTACGGCACTTCCGCGCCGAAAACCCGGACACGATCGTGGCGATCGACGAGGAGGGCGGCGCGGTCACCCGGCTCGAGGTCACGAACGGCAGCTCCTTCCCCGGCAACCGGGCGCTGGGCGTGGTCGACGACGTGACACTCACCGAGCGGGTGGGCCGGCAGATCGGCAGGATGCTCGCCGACCTGGACATCACGCTCGACTACGCGCCCTCCGCCGACGTGAACTCCGACCCGGCCAACCCGGTGATCGGCGTGCGCTCGTTCGGCGCGACGCCCGACCTGGTCACCCGCCACACCGTCGCCTACGTCAACGGCGTGCAGGGCGCGGGCGTGGCCGCCTGCGCCAAACACTTCCCGGGGCACGGCGACACGGTCACCGACTCCCACCTGGCGCTGCCCACCGTGCACGCCTCGCGCGAGGTCTTCTACGAACGCGACCTCCCGCCCTTCCGCGCCGCGATCGACGCCGGGGTGCGCTCCATCATGTCGGGCCACCTGCTCATCCCCGCCCTCGATCCGTCGATGCCGGCGACGCTCAGCCGTACCATCCTGACCGAACTCCTGAGGGGCGAGCTCGGTTTCGACGGGATGCTCGTCACCGACGCGATCGAGATGCAGGCGGTGGCCGACATGTTCGGCCCCGGCGAGATCGCGGTGCGCGCGCTCGACGCGGGCGTGGACGCGATCTGCGTGGGGTTGTCCACCGAGGACAGCCTGCACGAGATCCGCGACGCGATCGTGGCCGCGGTGCGCGAGGGAACGCTGCAGGAGGAGCGCCTGGCGGAGGCCGCGGCCCGGGTCCGCGCACTCGCCGGCTGGTACGCCGCCCGCACGGAACTGCGCGACAAGGCCCGCGGCGACGTCGACGAGGGCGTCGGCCTGGAGGCCGCCAGGGCGGCGCTCACCACCTCCGGCACCCCCGCGCTCGACCGCGGGCCGCTGGTCGTCGAGGTCAACACCCGCTTCAGCAAGGCGGTCGACCCGGCCACGCCGACCGGCGTCACGGCCGCACTGGCCTCCCTGCTGCCGAACACGGCCAGGGTGCAGATGGAGCCGCAGGGCGAGCTACCGCCCTTCGACGAACGGCCGGTCGTGCTGGTGGTGCACGACGCCGCCCGGCACGCCTGGGTGCGGGAGACCGTGGCCAGGGCCCTCGCGCTCAGGCCCGACGCGATCGTGGTCGACACCGGCATCCCCGCCCCGCCCGACGGCGCCACCCACGGGTTCACGCATGTGGCGACCCACGGCATCTCGCGCGTGTCCGCCCTCGCGGCGGCGGAATGGCTGCTTCGTTGAGCGCCGAGCCGGCGAACCCGGTCGCGGCCGTACGCGCCGTGCTGCCGTCGCTCACCCCCGCCGCGCAGTCCATCGCCCGCATCATCCTCGACGACCCCGGGCTCGTCGTACGGAGCACGATCACCGAGTTCAGCTCGGTCTCCGGCACCAGCGAGGCGACGATCGTCCGCACGGCGCGGGCGCTCGGGTTCGCCGGATACTCGCAGATGCGCTTCGCGCTGGCCGCGGCCGTCGCCAAGGAACCTGAGCGGCTGGTGCCCGGCGACCTCGCGCCCGACGACCCGCTGACCGACGTGATCGCCAAGGTCGCGCGCGCCGAGTCGGAGGCGCTGGCCGACACGGCGGCGCAGCTCGACCCCGACCAGCTGGGTGAGATCGTGCAGGCCATCGCGACGGCCCGGCGCGTCGACGTGTACGGCGTGGCGGCCTCCGGCCTGGTAGCCGCCGACATGTCGCAGAAGCTGCTGCGGATCGGGCTGTCCAGCCATCCGTTCAGCGACGCGCACCTGGCCCTGACCAGCGCGGCGCTGCTCGGGAAAGGCGACGTGGCGGTGGCGATCAGCTGCAGCGGCGAGACGCCCGACGTGCTCGTCCCCGCCAGGACGGCCGCCGAGGCGGGCGCGATGATCGTCGGGATCACCAACAACCCCCGCTCGTCGCTGGCCGAGATGGCGCACCACACGCTGGTGTCGGCGGGCCGCGAGACGGCCTTCCGGCCCGGCGCGCTGGCCAGCCGGATCAGCCAGCTGCTGATCGTCGACTGCATCTTCGTGGGGCTGGCGCAGCGCACCTACGACAGGGCCGACGCGGCCATCCGCGCCACCAGGGAGGCCACCGACCGCTACCGCGCCCGCTGACCGGTCCGGTCAGGCGCGGGCGGTCGGCAGGGAGGCCAGGTCCGTCCCGATCCTGGCGGCCGTGGCCAGCAGTGGCGGCAGGAGGTCGCGCCGGGCCGCCTGCGTGCTCGTACGGCTGGCGTGCGTCGAGACGTTCACCGCCGCCACCGTGCTGCCGGAGCGGTCAAGGATCGGCGCGGCGATCGAGCGCAGCCCCTCCTCCAGCTCCTGGTCCACCATCGCCCATCCCTGCCCGCGTACCTGGTCGAGCTCGGCCCGCAACGCGGCGGGCAGCACGATCGTCCGCGACGTGAGCCGGCGCAGCTCCGCCCCCCGCAGGTAGGCGTCCAGTTGTTCCGGCGGCAGCGCCGCCAGCAGCACCCGTCCCATCGACGTGCAGTAGGCGGGGAACCGGGTGCCGATGCCGATGCTCATCCGCATGATCCTGGTCGTCGCCACTCTGGCCACGTAGACGACGTCCTCGCCATCGAGCACCGCGACCGAGGCCGACTCGTGCACCTCGGCGGCCAGCCGTTCGAGATGCGGGTCGGCCACCTCGGGCAGCGACAGGCTGGACAGGTAGGCGTACCCGAGTTCCAGCACCCGAGGTGTCAGCGCGAACAGCCGCCCGTCGCTGCGCACGTAGCCGAGGTCGGTCAGCGTGATCAGGAAGCGCCTGGCCGCCGCCCTGCTCAGCCCCGTGGCGCGGGCCACCTGGCTCAGCGTCAGCTCGGGTTCCGAGGCGCTGAACGCCCGGATCACCGCGAGCCCGCGGGCCAGCGACTGCACATGATCGGCCATCGTGATCCCTTGACAGGAGCGGGCAGAGGCGTAGTTTCCGCGATACAGGGTTGTTCGGCTAGAGAATACCTGTGCGCATTGCGCACACCTAGGAGTCATCGTGCGTCGCCCCCTCACTCGTTCTCCTCACCACCGTTGTCGACACCGCTCCGGTCAAGGGCGGCAAGGCCAAGGGCTTCTTCACCGGCAGAACATCGACCTCACGATCACCCCGGTCCAGGGCGGCGCGGCCAGCGTGACGGGCACGGTGAGCGGGTAGTTCCATGATCCTGTGGTTGTGGCGTGACCTCGAGGTCACCACGCTTTCCGTGACCCACGACATCGACGAGGCCGTCTAGAGCTGGGGAGCGGGCAAGGGGAGAACGATGAGCACCGTCAGGGAGGCCGCGTTCGACGTGCTGAGAAGCCGCGGACTGACCACGATCTTCTGCAACCCCGGCTCCACCGAGGTGTCGCTGCTCATCGACCTGCCGGACGATCTGCGCTTCGTGCTCGCCCTGCACGAGGCCTCCGTGGTCGGGATGGCGACCGGCTGGGCCATCGGGAACGAAGCCCCCGCGCTGGTCGTGCTGCACACCACCGCCGGGCTGGGCACAGCGGTCGGCGCCATCGCCACCGCCCGGGTCAACCGGGCGCCCCTGGTGATCATCGTCGGGCAGCAGGACCGGCGGCACCTGGCGCTGGAGCCGTTCCTGACCGGGCGGCTGGAAGGGCTGGCCGGCGACTACCCGGTGTGGGTGAACCAGCCGGCGCGCGCCCAGGACGTACCAGGGGCGCTGGCCCGCGCCTGGCACGAGGCGGTCACGGCCCGCGGGCCCGCGCTGGTGATCGTGCCGATGGACGACTGGCGGGCGCCCTTCGACGGGGAGGTCCTCGCGGCGCCGGCCCGGCTGCTGCGCCCGGCCGCCGTCCCCGACGCCGACCTGGCGCCGCTGGTGCGGCTGCTGGCGGGCGCGCGCTCGCCGGCGATCGTGGCGGGCGCGGGGGCCGCATGGGATCCCCTGGTCGCGCTGGCCGAGCGGCTGCGGTGCCCGGTGTTCCAGGAGTCGTTCGGGGCGCGCGCCGGCTTCCCGCAGGACCACCCGCAGTACGCGGGCGTCCTGCCCGCCGACAGGGAACGGCTGCGGGAACGGCTGGCCCCGCATGACGTGGTGCTCGCGGTGGGCGCCCCGGTGTTCCGGCAGTACGTGTACGTGGCGGGCCCGCTGGTCGCCCCGGGCACCGCGGTCGCGTTGGTCACCGACGACCCGGCGCAGGCGCACCGCAGCGCGGCCGACCTGGCCTACCTCGCCTCCCCCGCCGCCGTCTGCGCCCGCCTCACCACCCTCCTCCCCGCCGTCCCGGCCACCCCGCCTCACCACCAACCGAAAGTCCCCGACCAGGGCGAACCTCACCCTGACGGTGGGCCGCTGCGGGCGGCGCACGTGCTGCGCGCGCTGGCAAGCCGGCTGCCCGCAGACACCGTGCTCGTCGAGGAGACCCCGTCCTCCCGCCCTGACCTGCACCGCCTCGTGCCCGCGAGAACCCCGCTCGGCTTCGTCTCCGCGGCCATGGGCGGGCTCGGCTTCGCCCTGCCCGCCGCCGTGGGACTGCGCATGGCGCTCCCCGGCCGCCCGGTGGTCGCGGTCGCGGGCGACGGGTCGGCGCTCTACGGGCTGCACGCCCTCTGGAGCGCCACCCACTACCGCGTGGGCGCGCTGTTCGTCGTGCTCGCCAACGGCCGGTACGCGGTCATGGACCGGCTGGCCGACAAACAGGGCGGCAAGGCGCCGTGGCCACCGTTCACCGAGGTGGACGTACGCGGCCTGGCCAGGTCGCTCGGCTGCCCGGCCCGGCGGGTGGACTCGTACGACGAGCTGACGGCGACCCTCGACGAGGTCCTGCCCGAGCTGTGCGCCCGCGAGGAACCCCTGCTGCTTGACGTGACCGTGGCTGTTGATCCCGACTTCCAGCCTTGAGGAGGCTGCTGCCATGACGTTCCTGGACCCCAAGATCTGGACGGGCTCCGTCTTCGGCGGCGGCTGGACCGCCTCCCGCTCCGGAGACGCGCCTGTCATCGAACCGGCCACCGGCAACGAACTCGGCCGGGCGGGCACCGCCGGAGCCGACGACGTCGCGGCGGCCACCGTACGAGCCCGCGAGGAGCAGCGGGCCTGGGCCGCGACCCCGTACGAGGAACGGGCGGCCGTGCTGCGGCGCGCCGGACGGCTGTTCGAGGAACACGCGCAGGAGATCCAGGACTGGATCGTCCGCGAGTCGGGCGGCGTGCCGGGCAAGGCGGGCTTCGAGACGCACGTGGCGGCGCAGGAGTGCTACGAGGCGGCGGCGCTGGCCTCCCAGCCGCTCGGCGAGGTGCTGCCGACCGCGCGCAAACGCCTCAGCTTCGCGCGCCGGGTCCCCGCCGGGGTCGTGGGCGTGATCGCGCCGTTCAACTTCCCGCTGATCCTCGGCATCAGGTCCGTCGCCCCGGCACTCGCGCTGGGCAACGCCGTCGTGCTGAAGCCGGACCAGCGCACCGCCGTGTGCGGCGGGTTCTCGATCGCCCGCGTCTTCGAAGAGGCCGGGCTGCCCAGCGGGCTCCTGCACGTGCTGCCCGGCGGCCCCGACGCCGGGCAGGCCCTGGTCGCCGACCCGAACACCGACGTCATCTCCTTCACCGGCTCCACTTCGGCCGGGCGCATGGTGGGCGAGACGGCGGCCCGCCTCCTCAAGCGCGTCCACCTGGAGCTCGGGGGCAACTCGGCGCTGGTCGTGTTCGACGACGCCGACCTCGAACCGGCGGTGTCGGCGGGCGCCTGGGCGTCGTTCTTCCACCAGGGGCAGATCTGCATGACCTCCGGCCGCCACCTCGTGCACGAGTCCGTGGCCGGGGAGTACGTCGAACGCCTCGCCGCCAAGGCCGCCGGCATGCCGGTCGGCGACCCCGCCACCGGCCAGGTCGCACTCGGCCCGCTCATCGACGCCGGCCAGCGCGACCGGGTGCACCGCCTGGTCACGGAGAGCGTGACGGCCGGGGCCAGGCTGGCGGCGGGCGGGACGTACGAAGGGCTGTTCTACCGGCCCACGGTGCTGGCCGACGTGCCCGCGGGCGCGCCCGCGTACGCGGAGGAGGTGTTCGGGCCGGTCGCCCCCGTGACGACGTTCGCCACGCTGGAGGAGGCGGCGGCGCTGGCGGCCGACTCGGAGTACGGGCTGTCGCTCGGTGTGCTGACCCGCGATGTGATGAAGGGCCTGGCCCTGGCGGACCTGGTGCCGACGGGCATCGTGCACATCAACGACCAGACGGTGGACGACGAGGCCGTGGCCCCGTTCGGCGGGCGGGGCGCGTCGGGGACGGGCACGAGGCTGGGTGGGGCGGGTGCGAACATCGACGCCTTCACGGAGACGCAGTGGGTCACCATGCAGGGCGACGTCGCGGCGTACCCGTTCTGACGCCCGGCCCCCTGAAAACGCCCTACACTTCCGGGGCCCGCGGCCCGTACGGCGGCCCGCGTCAGCTGCCGGAGGCGCCGGGCTGGAGCCGCTCAGCGGCCTCCACCACGTTGGAGAGCAGCAGGGCGCGGGTCATGGGGCCGACTCCGCCCGGGTTGGGGGTGAGGAAGCCCGCGACCTCCTCGACGTCGAGGGCCACGTCTCCGGCGATCTTCCCGTTGACCCGGGAGACGCCCACGTCGAGCACGGCCGCGCCGGGCTTGACCATGTCACGGGTGATGAGCTCGGGAACGCCGGCCGCCGCCACCACGATGTCGGCCCTGCGCACGTGGCCGGCCAGGTCTTGGGTGCCGGTGTGGCAGAGGGTGACGGTGGCGTTTTCGCTGCGGCGGGTCAGCAGCAGCCCCAGCGAGCGCCCCACCGTGATGCCGCGGCCGACCACGGCCACCTCGGCGCCCTTGATCGGCACGCCGTATTCCTGCAGGAGCAGCACGATGCCGTGCGGGGTGCACGGGAGGGGCGCGTCGACCATGTGGACGAGGCGGCCGAGGTTGATCGGGTGGAGGCCGTCGGCGTCCTTCGCCGGGTCCATCCGCTCCAGCAGGGCCATCGTGTCGAGACGCCTGGGCAGGGGCAGCTGGACGATGTAGCCGGTGCACTCGGGAGAGGCGTTGAGCTCGTCGATGGCCGCCTCGACCTCGGCCTGCTTGGCGGTCTCTGGCAGGTCGACGCGGATGGAGGCGATGCCCACCTCGGCGCAGTCCCGGTGCTTGCCTGCGACGTAGATCTGGCTGCCGGGGTCGTCGCCCACGAGCACGGTGCCGAGGCCGGGCGTGATGCCGCGTTCTCTCAGCGCGGCCACCCTGGTCGCGAGGTCGGCCTTGATCTTGGCGGCGGTGGCCTTGCCATCGAGTTTCACTGCGCTCATGCGGTAATCCTTCCATGCCTCGTGGCGGCCCTCGTACGGGGTGCGCGGGGCGTTCGCGTCGAGCGGGATCAGTGAGTGGAGATCGGAGTAGGGCCGCCAGTTATCCACAGACCCCAGGCAGTTGGATCCGGTTATCCACAGGCGCCTCTTGACATCGTTGTCATCGATCTTTCGAAGGCTTAGTGTTGCGGGCGCCAGCAACAAGCTCTGGAGGTCCCCCTTGCCCACCCGCCTGTTGTCCGCGGAGTCGACCGATCTGTTCGTGGGCTCGCGTGACGAGCCGCATCAAGTGCTGCGCGTCACCGTCGCCGCAGGAGACCACGAGACGCCGCTCGACCTGCGCGGCGAGGGCGTCCGCCTGGCCGGGCCCGTGCGCGTTCCCGCCACGGCCGGCGTGCTGGAGGTCCCCATGGCCGTGTCCGCGCCGCCGGGCGCCGCCGTGCCCTGCCTGCTCACCCTGGGCGAGGAGTCCCTCGAGGTCACCGTCACGGCCGAGGAGCCTGGCTGGACCATGCACATGGTCTCCCACTTCCACTACGACCCGGTGTGGTGGAACACGCAGGCCGCCTACACCAGCCCGTGGGAGCTGCTCTCCGCCGACAACACGACCAGGCCGCTCTATGAGCGAAACGCGTTCGCGCTGGTCGAGGCGCACATCGAGCTGGCGCTGCGCGACCCCGACTACCGCTTCGTGCTGGCCGAGGTCGACTATCTCAAGCCGTTCTTCGACACCCACCCCGAGCGGCGGGCCGACCTGCGGGCCCTCATGGCCGAGGACCGCGTCGAGCTGATCGGCGGCACCTACAACGAGCCCAACACCAACCTGACCGGCGCCGAGACCACCATCCGCAACCTCGTCTACGGCATCGGCTACCAGCGCGACATCCTCGGCGGCGACCCGCGCACCGCGTGGCAGCTCGACGTGTTCGGGCACGACCCCCAGTTCCCCGGCTACCTCGCGGCGGCCGGGCTGACCGGCAGCGCGTGGGCGCGCGGGCCGTTCCACCAGTGGGGCCCGATCAGCAAAAACTTCAAGCAGGCCAAGAACGACGCGGCGCTGATGCAGTTTCCCAGCGAGTTCGAGTGGATCTCGCCGTCAGGGCAGGGTGTGCTGACCCACTACATGCCCGCCCACTATTCCGCCGGCTGGTCGATGGACTCCTCGCCCTCCCTCGACGAGGCCTGCCAGGCGGTCTACGACCTCTACCGCTCGCTCAAGCCCGTCGCCGCGACGAAGAACATCCTGCTCCCGGTCGGCACCGACTACACACCGCCCAACAAGTGGGTCACCGACATCCACCGCACGTGGGCCTCCCGCTACGTGTGGCCCAGATTCGTCTGCGCCACACCCCGCGACTTCCTCGACGCCGTTCGCGCCGGCAGGCCGTCGTTCAGCCCCCAGACGCGCGACATGAACCCCATCTACACCGGCAAAGACGTCTCCTACATCGACACCAAGCAGGCCCAGCGGGCCGCCGAGGTGGCGGCGCTCGACGCCGAGCGCCTGTCGACGTTCGCCGCCCTGCTCGGGCTCGGCCGCTATCCGCACACCGCGCTCGACAAGGTGTGGCGGCAGCTGGCCTACGGCGCACACCACGACGCCATCACCGGCTCCGAGTCCGACCAGGTCTACATCGACCTGCTGACCGGCTGGCGCGAGGCCCACGACCTGGCCGCGACCGCCCGCGACCGCGCGCTCGACGCGCTGACCGGCCAGATCACGCTCGACGGCCACAGCGTGGTGGTGACCAACACCCTGCCCTTCGCCCGCGACGGCCTGGTCCGCGTGAGCGTCCCCGCCGGGCACACCGTGGCCGGTCCCTCGGGAGCCGAGGTCCCCGCCGTCGCGGAGGGCGACACACTGACCTTCCTGGCCCGCGACGTGCCCTCGCTGGGCTGGCGCACCTACCGTGTGGCGCGGGGCGTCCCCGGCTCCTGGCAGGCTCAGGCCCCCGTGGCCCACGCCACCGAGCCGGAGACCCGGCCGACGCCGGTCGCCTCGGACACCTCGCGTCCCGGCCCCGTCCCTGCTGACGCGTCGACGCCCGTCACCATCGAAAACGACCGGTGGCGCGTCACGGCCGATCCGGCGCGCGGCGGGGCGCTGACCTCCATCCTCGATCTCACCTCAGGCCGGGAGTTGCTCACCGGCCCCGGCAACGAGCTGCGCCTCTATCACGAATATCCGCAACATCCCGACATGGGCGAGGGCCCCTGGCATCTCATCCCCACCGGCCAGGCCGAAGGCTCGGCCGAGACGCGGGCGCTGTCGGCGTCCGCGCAGACGAGCCCGATCGGCCACCGCCTGACGGTCACGGGCCAGGTCGGCGAGGTCGCCTACGAGCAGACCGTCACCCTGACGGACGGCTCCGACCGCATCGACTTCACCACCCGCGTCCTCGACCACACCGGCGCGGACCGCCTGCTCCGGGTGCGTTTCCCCGCCCGCGTCGACGGGGCGCTGCCGGTGTCCGACGTGGCCGGCGCCGTGGTGGGGCGCGGGTTCGCACTGCCCGACGTCGACACCGCCGAGCACCCGTGGACACTCGACAACCCGGCCAACACCTGGTTCGGCCTGTCCACCACGGCGAAGGTCGACCTCGGCGAAGCGGGTGCGCGGGCGTTGGGCGTGGCCGAGGTCGTGGTGCCCGCCCTCGACGACGCCCCCAAGGCCCGTGACCTGGTGGTCGCCCTGGCCCGCGTCGGTGTCACCGCCACCACGTCCTCCGCGCCCGGCACCCGTTACGGCTGGCTCGACGTCGACTCCAACCTGCCCGACGTGCGCATCGTCATCGGCGGCCCCGACGACAACCCGCTGGCCGCCGAGCTGCTCTCCCGCGCCGACCCGGCCTACCTCGACGCGCTCAAGTCGGGCGAGTCCCGGGTGTGGGTGCCCGCCGAGCGCCCGCTGACGGAGGTCTGGCAGCCCAGCGCCGACCTGCGCGACGTACGCGCCCTGCCCGCCCTGATCGTCACCGGCCCTGTCGCCGACTTGGTGGCCGACCTCGCCGACGCCACGATCGAGGCCGTGTGCCCGCTGGGCGCCGAGCGGCTCGACGACCGTACGGTCGCCCTGCTGACCTATGGCCTGCCCGGCTTCGCCGTCGACCCCTCGGGCGCGCTGCACCTGTCCCTGATGCGCTCGTGCACGGGCTGGCCGTCGGGCATCTGGCTCGACCCGCCCCACCGCACGACGCCCGACGGCTCGGGTTTCCAGCTCCAGCACTGGACCCACGAGTTCTCCTACTCCCTGGTGGCCGGTGAGGGCGACTGGCGGGCCCTGCGGCTGCCGGCGGCGGCGCAGGAGCACATCACCCCGCTGCTTCCCCGCACCGTCCACGCCGCACAGCAGGGCGCCCTCCCCGAGGTCCACTCCCTGCTGACCCTCACGCCGGCTCGCGACGTGCTGCTGAGCACCCTCAAGGCCACCGGCAACCCGCACGCCCACGGCCGCGCCGACCGGCCCCGCGACGGTGTCACCATCCGCCTGGTCGAGTCGACCGGGCTGGGCTCCCAGGCCGGGCTCTCCTCTCCCGTGCTCCCCCTCGACCGGCTCGCCCACGCCGATCTGCTCGAACGTCCCGGAGCGCCGGCCACCGACCTCGCCCTGACCGGCGCCGAGATCGCCACCTACATCGCCCCCACAGCCATGCCCGCCACCGACGCACCCGGGTTCGGCCCGGAAACGGAGCCGGCGCAGCCCGTCTACAGCCGCTACTGGCTGCACAACAAGGGCCCCGCACCGCTGGGCTACCTGCCGATCTCCATCGCCATCGACCCCGGCCTCGTCACCTCACCGCAGGAGCCCTTCGAGGTGGAGGTCGTCGTCTCCTCCCACCTGACCGACGAGCCCCACGAGGGCGTGGCAGAGGTCCGCGTGCCCGAAGGGTGGACCGCCACCCCGGCCCAGCGCCCCTTCCACCTCCCGCCTGGCGGCCACCTGCGGTTCCCGGTGACCGTGACGCCCCCGCCTCTCCCAGGATCCGGCCTCTGCTTCGTCTCGGCCCGCACCACCGCGGGCGGCCAGCTCATCGAAGACGTCACCACGGTCGCCTTCGGCGAGGTCCCCGAGCTGCCCGTGGCCGGCAGGCCCGCCGAACCTCGCAGAGCCAACCGGGGCACCAAGTCCGCCGATGCCCGCCCGACGGGCCTGTCGATCACCCCCGCCACCGGGTCGCTGACGCTCCGGCCCGGCGACCGCGCCTCGCTCACGCTCAGGCTCGCCAACACGACCTCAGACGAGATCCGCGGCGAGGCCCAGCTCGCGTCCCCCTGGGGCACGTGGGCCATGCTCCCGGAGGTCATCCAGGGCTTCACGGTGACCGCGGGCGAGACGGCGGAGGTGTCGTTCCCGGTGGAGGTCCCGACGGACGCGAGCGACGGCCACGCCTGGGCCCTGGCCAAGGTCATGTGGTTCGGCCGCTGCCAGTACGCCCCAGCCATCCGCCTGGCGGTGACCCGGTGACCCAGCACCTCGAAAGTCCCACGGCAGCCACCCCGCAGCCCTTCCCACCGGACCGCACCCCACCCCCGCCGACGGCCTCCCCCCAACCCCTCCCGCCAGACCGCACCCCGCCCCCGCCGGCGACCGTTCCCCAGCCTTCCCAGCCGGACCGAGCAGCCCGCCCGTCCGGCTCGGCCGCGGGTACGGAGACACGGCACGAGGCGCACTCCGGTCAGCGGGAGGTGATCGGCTGGGTGGACGGCCGCCCGATCTCCCGCAAGCTCCTCGACGAGCGCCTCACCGCCCTGCGAGAGGGCCCGCTCAGCGCGGCGCTTCCGGTGCCGGGCACCTCCGAGGACCGCCAGCTCGCCAGGTGGCTCACCCAGGTCATCCTCACCGAGGCACTGTGCGAGAGCACGGCCACCGGTCTCGGCCTGCGCCCGAAGGAGAGGCCGCCGCTGGATCGCTTGGCCGCCGTCGAACTGGGCTCGATCAACGCCGCCGCCTACAACGGCAGCCCGTGGGTGCGCGCCATGTTCGACCACGTCACAACCGATGTCATCACCCCGTCGCAATGGCGGCGCAGGCCTTCTTCCGCCTCCGCTTCCCCGTCACGGCACCTCGTACGACATCGTCTGTTCACCGATCGCGAGCGGGCGAGCGAAGCCTCCCCCGCTGATCTCGAACCCCTCGGGGCGATCGCGCTCGACTCGCTACCGATCGCCATCGCCGAAGCTCTCCAGGCCCACCCGTACGCCACGCTCGTCGGCCCGATCGAAGACGGCCTCGGCTGGCACGTCGCCATCGCGACCCCTGTCACGACACCGAGCCCGCCCGCCCACTCGGCCTCGGCCCCGCGTTCAGCCCCTGCTCCCGCCACGGTCCCAGCTACGGGCGTCACCCCTGACCCGATCCCCAACCCGGACACCGCTGCGATCTCACCGTCACCTCAGGAAATTGCCGCAACCATGACCCCGGGGGCGGCTGTGGCGGCCTTTATGGGAGGATCCGCCCTGGAGGAGCAACAATCGCATCGGATGTCCCGTGCATCGCGCCAAGACCCATACCTCTTGGAGGCGGCGCAGCGGCAGGCGTTCGCGCGATGGCTCGACAACCTACGCGCCAAGAAGGTGAAGCTCGTTCCCGGCTTTGAGCATCCTGGCGATCCACGCCAGCCCGACAACCACCACAAACATTGATGACCTGCGTACTCGCCATCGACATCGGAGGGACCAAGCTCGCCGCCGCGCTGGTGGACGAGTCGGGTTCGATCCTGCGTTCCGCGACCCGGCCCACACCGCGTGCGGACGTCATGAACGCGCTGGCGGCTCTCATCACGGAGGTGAAGACGGGCGGTCCGCCGCCCGTGGCCGCCGGCATCGGTTGCGCGGGTCCCATCGACCTCGCCGCCGGAACCGTGAGCCCGGTCAACATGCCGAGTTGGCGGGGGTTTCCGCTGCGCGACGAAGTACGGAAGCTGACCGGCTTGCCCACCATGCTGGCGGGCGACGCACAGTGCTTCGCGCTCGGGGAGCACTGGCTGGGCGCGGGCCAGGGCAGCGACGCGCTGCTCGGCATCGTGGTCTCCACGGGTATCGGCGGCGGCCTGGTGTTCAACGGCTCGCCGCTGCTCGGCCCGACAGGAAACTCCGGCCATGTGGGGCACATGTCCGTGGACCCGAACGGTGAGCGGTGCGAGTGCGGCGGCCGCGGGTGCGTGGAGCGCTACTCCAGCGGCCCCAACCTGGTTCGCTGGGCCGTCGGTCACGGCTGGAAAGGCGAGCCGGCCGACGCCCGCACTCTGGCCGAGGACGCGGCGGCGGGTGACTCGGTCGCGCTGGCCGCGTTCGAGCGTGGGGCCAGGGCGCTGGCGGGGATGATCGCCTCGGTGACGGCCGCAACCGAGACCACGAAGGTGGTGGTCGGTGGCGGCGTGTCGATGGCCGGCAAGGTGCTGTTCCAACCCTTGGAGCGGGCGCTCGACGACGTCGCGGGCCTCGCCTTCGTCCGGGCTGTCCGCGTCGTGCCTTCCGTGCTGGGCGTCCGGGCCTCTCTGGCCGGTGCGGCGAAGCTCGCGCTGGATCATTCTCCACCGGCATAGCCCTTACCGACCGCGCGGCCGGCGTCCCGTGCGGCGCGGGGAGACCTGCCGCGGGTCGCCGGGGTTACTCGGGTTCGGTGAACCGGGCCTCGCGGCGTTCGATGATGCGGCGGGTGAAGGGGATGATCTCCATGACGCGGCTGCCCAGATAGGCACCGATGAAGGCGAGCACCAGGAGGACGAAGGGGCTGGTAGCGAGGCCGTTCACAGTGACGAGGGCCTGCAGCATCGCGTCAAGCAAGGAAGACTCCGGGAAACGAGCAAACGGGGGAAGGCATCAGGTTAACCGGAGACAAGGGATGCTCGCCGCAAAACGGCTAAAGGGCGACATGATCGGCCATGTCGCCCTTTAGCGGATGATCAGTGGACGTAGGGTGATCAGTGGAAGAAGTGGCGCGTGCCGGTGAAGTAGAGGGTGATGCCCGCCTTCTCGGCCGCGTCGATGACCTCCTGGTCACGGATGGAGCCGCCGGGTTCGACGATCGCCCGCACGCCCGCCTCGATCAGCACCTGCGGGCCGTCGGGGAACGGGAAGAACGCGTCGGAGGCCGCGACCGCGCCGGCGGCGCGCTCGCCCGCCCTGGTGGCCGCCAGGCGGCAGGAGTCGACCCGGTTGACCTGGCCCATGCCGACGCCCACGGTCGCGCCGTCGGCGGCGAGCAGGATGGCGTTCGACTTGACCGAGCGGCAGGCCCGCCAGGCGAACTCCAGGTCGGCCAGCTGCTCGGGCGTCGCGGGCGTGCCGGTCTTGAGCTCCCATTGGGCGGCGGAGTCGCCGGGCGCGTCCACCTTGTCGACCGACTGCACCAGCAGGCCGCCGTCGATCTCGCGCAGCTCCGTCCGCCGTGACGGGCCCTGCGGGCACACCAGGAGGCGCAGGCTCTTCTTGGCACGCAACGTCTCCAGCGCCTCGGCGGCGTAGGAGGGGGCGATGACGACCTCGGTGAAGACGTCGGCGATCTGCCCGGCCAGCTCGGCCGTGACCTCGCGGTTGACGGCGATCACGCCGCCGTAGGCGGACACGGGGTCGCACGCGTGGGCCTTGCGGTGCGCCTCGGCCACGTCGGAGCCGACCGCGATGCCGCAGGGGTTCTGGTGCTTGATGATGGCGACGCAGGGCTCGGAGAAGTCCCACGCGGCGCGCCAGGCGGCGTCGGAGTCGAGGTAGTTGTTGTAGGACATCTCCTTGCCGTGCAGCTGCTCGGCGTTGGCGAGACCGCCCGTGCCGCCCGTGTAGAGGGCGGCGCCCTGGTGCGGGTTCTCGCCGTAGCGCAGGGTGGCCTTGCGCTGGTAGGCGCCGCCGGTGAACGACGGGAAGTCACCCTCCTCGCCGTACGTGCCGGCGAACCAGTTGGCCACGGCCACGTCGTACGAGGCCGTGTGGGCGTAGGCGACGCCGGCCAGGCGCCGGCGCTCGGCCAGCGTGAACCCGCCCTCGGCCACGGCGGCGAGCACGTCGCCGTAGAAGCCGGGGTCGACCACGACCGCGCAGGTGTTGTGGTTTTTCGCGGCGCCACGGATCATGGCGGGCCCGCCGATGTCGATCTGCTCGACGCACTCCTCACCGGACGCCCCCGAGGCCACCGTCTCCTGGAACGGATAGAGGTTGACGACCACGAGCTGGAACGGGTCGATCTCCAGCTCCGCCAGCTGGGTCACGTGGTGGGGCTTGGTCATGTCGGCCAGCAGCCCGGCGTGCACGCGCGGGTGCAGGGTCTTGACCCGCCCGTCGAGGCACTCGGGAAACCCGGTCAGCTGTTCCACCTTCGTCACCGGGATCCCGAAGGACGAGATCGCGGCCGCCGTGCCGCCGGTCGAGACGATCTCCACGCCTGCGCCGTCGAGGGCTCTGGCCAGCTCTTCGAGACCGGACTTGTCGTATACAGCGATCAACGCGCGCCGGATGGCGATGCGAGTCACGTGGATTCCCCTCCTGTGTGGTTGCCGATGCGGACGCTGCGTCCGCTGACCGTCCAGCCCTCGCGAGCCATCCGGCCGACGATCTCGACGAGCAGACGGCGCTCGACGGTCTTGATGCGCTCGTGCAGGACGGCTTCGTCGTCGTCCGGGAGCACGGGCACCGCTTCCTGGGCGACGATCGGCCCGGTGTCGACGCCCTCGTCGGCCAGCATCACCGTGCAGCCGGTCACTTTGACGCCGTGGGCCAGCGCGTCGCGCACGCCGTGGGCGCCGGGGAACGACGGCAGGAGCGCGGGGTGGGTGTTGAGCAGGGGAAAGGCCTGGAGTGTGGGCTCGCCGAGAATTCTCATGAAACCCGCCGACACGACCAGGTCAGGCTCGTACGCGGAGATCCTGGCCGCGATGGCCACATCCCATTCCGTCCGCGTCGCGTAATCGCCCACTTTTTCCACAAAAGTCGGGATGCCTGCCTTCGAGGCCCTGACCAGCCCTTCTATCCCCTCCCTGTCGGCGCCGACCGCGACCACGCGAGCACCGTAAGACGGGTCGGCAGAAGCGTCCAGCAGGGCCTGTAGGTTGGTTCCAGAGCCGGAGACGAGGACGACGAGCCGCCCAACCTTAGACACGCACACTCTCCCAAGAGGTAACAGGGTGGGGCTGTCAGCGTATCTGTTCCTCGCCCGGCGACGCAGAGGAGGTCAGGTGTCGACACCGGTGAAGGCACCGGCAGGCCAGCAGCCCGCTGAATCGGCGGGCCGCCGAGCGATCTGGTTGTCCATCGCAGCGCTGGCCATGACGTTCATGTTGCCGCTCGCGGGCCTGGTCATGGCGTTGTTCGCGCTCATGGCCGGCATCAAGGCGCTACCGCTGCTGAAAGGCGAGGGCAAGCCCACGGGTGTCGCCGTGGGCGGCATCACCGTCTCTGCGATCGCCCTGGCGCTGTCCACGATGACCACGGGGATGCAGCTCTACCTGATGGACGAATACTCCGCCTACCAGGAGTGCATGAAGGGGGCGGGGACGGTGTCGTCCCAGGGCGAGTGTTTCACGCAGTTCAGGGACGCGGCCGAGCGCAAGCTCCCGGCGGACGTGCTCGAACTGCTCGGCGCCATGCAGCCGTAGGACCGCTCAGCCCGTTGACCTGTGCCGGTCAGCCGCCCGCCCCCGGGATCATCGCGCGACGCGGAAGAACTCGCGCAGGTCGCCGACCAGCAGGTCGGGCGTTTCCAGCGCCGGGAAGTGGCCGCCCCGGCCGAACTCGGCCCAGTGGTCGACGGTGTTCGCCGGGTCGGCGAGGGCGCGGATCGTCATGTCCGCCGCGAACACCGCGATCCCTTGCGGCGGCGCCGGCACGGACGGCCCTCCGGACTGAGCGGCGCCGGACTGAGCGGCGCCGAACTGGTCGTCGCCGAACTGATCGTCGGTGGGCTGGGAGGAGGCCATCTCGCGATAGGCACGCATACCCTCGTAGAGAATGTCGGCCGAGGACGCGCCAGAGCCGGTGAACCAGTACAGGCTCACGTTGGTGAGCAGCCGGTCGCGGTCCACCGCGTCCTCGGGCAGTTCGGCGGCAGGATCAGTCCATTCCTTGAACTTCTCCGCGATCCACGCCAGCTGTCCGATCGGCGAGTCGTTCAGCGAGTAGGCCAGGGTCTGCGGGCGGGTGGACTGCAGGTGCAGATAGCCGAGACCGTCCTGGCGGGCGGCATTGAAGCGCTCGGCGCGGGCTCGGTCCGCGTCGGACAGGCCGTCCAGCTCGATGGGCGGGCCGAACGGGTACGGCGACGGGCCGTTGATGTGGGTGGCCACCACGCGGCCCGGAGCGGCCATGGGCAGCAGCATGGTCACGCCACCGCCGACGTCGCCGCCTTGCGCGGCGAACCGCTCGTAGCCGAGCCGGGCCATCAGCTCCCCGAACGCGGCGGCCACCCGGAACAGGTTGCCCCAGCCCGGGTCCCGCACCGGGTGGGAGAACCCGAAGCCGGGCAGTGAGGGGACCACGACGTGGAACGCGTCCGCCGGGTCACCGCCGTGCGCGCGGGGATCGGTCAGCGGCCCGATCACGTCCAGGAAGTCCACGAACGAGCCCGGCCAGCCGTGGGAGAGGATCAGCGGCAGCGCATCCGGCTCGGGTGAGCGGGCATGCAGGAAGTGGATGTCCTGGCCGTCGATGGTGGTCACGAACTGCGGATGCTCGTTCAGCGTCTTCTCCTGTGCGCGCCAGTCGAAGCCGTTCGTCCAGTAGTCCGCCAAGTCCTTGAGGTAGTCCACGGGAACGCCGCGCTCCCACCCGGTTCCGCTGATCTGCCGGGGCCAGCGGGTGCGGGTGAGGCGGTCGCGCAGGTCGTCCAGTTCGGCCTGCGGAATGTCGACGTGGAACGGGCGGATGTCCGTGTTGTTGTCCATACCGGAAAATCTAGGAGCGATACCGGAACAAGCCGTTCCTGTATTCGGGCAGACTTTGCAACATGTCGGACACAGCACAACGGCTGCTGCGGCTGCTCTCCTTGTTGCAGACGCCGCGAGACTGGAGCGGACCGGAGCTGGCCGAGCGTCTCGGCGTCACCGCGCGCACCGTGCGCAACGATGTCGAACGCCTGCGCGGTCTCGGCTACCCGGTGCACGGGATCAGGGGCGTCACCGGCGGTTACCGGCTGGGGCCGGGCGCACAGTTGCCGCCACTGCTGCTCGATGACGACGAAGCGGTCGCCGTCGCGGTCGGGCTGCGGGTGGGCGCCACACAGGGCGCGGTCACCGGCATCGAGGAGGCGGCGCTGCGTGCCCTGACCAAGCTGGAACAGCTGCTGCCGTCACGGCTCCGCCACCGGGTCAACGGCCTGCGCGCCTACCTCGTCCCGCTCCCGCACGCGGGCTCCCGCGTGGGCGCCGACACGCTCACCGCGATCGCGGCGGCCTCGCGCGACCACGAGCGGCTCCGGTTCGACTACGCCACCCATGACGGGTCGGCCGGCCGCCGCGAGGTCGAGCCGCACCGGCTCGCGCACAGCCGGGGCCGCTGGTACCTGGTCGGGTGGGACGTCGCGAAGTCCGACTGGCGCACGTTCCGGGTGGACCGGATGCGGCTGCGGACACCGAACGGCCCCCGGTTCACCCCACGCGAGGATCCCGGCGGTGACCTCGTCGGCCACGTCAGCACCGGCCTGGCCACCGCGACCTGGCAGTGCCGGGCGCGGGTGACGGTCCGCGCACCGGCCGAGCACGTACGCGACCGGCTGCCGTCCGGCGTTCGGGTGGAGCCCTTGGGCGACGACGCCTGCGTGGCCGAGGTCGGCTCGGACACACCGCACATGCTGGCCTGCTATCTCGGCATGCTCGGCGCCGGCTTCGAGGTCACCGAGCCGCCCGAACTCGTCGCGGAGATCCGCGCGCTGGCCGACCGCTACCGGCAGGCGGTTCCCGAGGGAACACCTTGACGTACGTCGCCGCGTGGTATGCCGGGCATCGGGCCGCCCGACCGGCTCGGTGAGCCTCTGTGGTCACAGCGCTAGTCGCGGTCCCAGGCGTAGGGGTCGACGTAGATGACGTGGCCGCCGCGGTCGTCCGACTCGTCGACGATGTCCTTGCGCGGCGGGCGGGTGTCCGGCCCCGGCTCCGGCACACGCGAGCGGGACTGGGCCAACGTCTCGGCCGCCGCCGACGCGTGCTCGTCCTGCCAGTCGTCCCTGATGACGGGGATCTCCTGGGTGTCGGCTTCCGTCGCGTCCATCCAGTGGCCGGGCAGCGGGCGCGGGTCGGACTCGGCCAGCCCCACCTTGCTCGCCGCCTTGGCCAGCGCGGCCCCGGCCTTGCGCACGGGGGCGGCCGCCTTGTCGAGCGGTGTACGGGCGCGTTTGTTGAGCAGCAGCAGGTTGGTCACGCCGGCGGAGATGCCCGCGGCCACGCCGACCTCAAGCGCCACCGACAGCGCCACCTCCCAGGGGGACGGCCCGACCGTGGCGAGCTTGCCACCGCCGATGGGCCCGCCGGACAGCGCCGCGAGCACCCCCGCCACGACGCCTGTCGAGACCCCGCTGAGGAACCCCCACAGCGGCGCCGCCTCGTAGGACGGCGACGGCGAGATCCTGGCCACCATCACGCCCGCCACCGCTCCGGCCGCGAACGGCAGCGCGATCACCGCCATCATCAACGCCGGCACGGTGCCGCTCTCCGGCAGCGCCCCCAGCAGCGGCAGGCTCGGAACCGTGCCGAGCTGCACCCCGGTGGGCGCGACCAGAGTGTCGGCGCCGATCGCGAACCCCGGCCCCGCGATGTAGGACAGGGCCCAGACGACGGCGTTGAGCGCGTAGAGGAGTTGCAGCAGCAACAGCAGCACCCCGCCCACGAACCCGGGCGAAAGCACGCTGGACAGCTCCTGGATCTGCCCGAAGTTGAGCACGATGGCGACCAGCACGAGCGCGAGCCCGGCCACGAGCAGCACCGCCGTGGCGACGGCCGTGCCGACGGTGAGCGCGCGCACCCGCTCGGGCAGCAGCCGCAACATGACCCGCCAGGGCCCGATCATCCGCGCCGTGGCCAGCGATCCCGCGAGGAACGCCAGCACGAAGTGGCTGAACAGCGTCTCGCCGAGGAACGGCTGGGTGATCTCGTTGCGCGCGACGACCGCGATCAGTCCGGCGAGCAGCGCGTACGGGGCCGCCAGCGAAACCCCCGCCTGCACCACGAGCACCAGCTGGGCCCGCCGCCGGGCCCCCGCCTGCGCCTTCGGGCTGTTCTTCGGCAGCCGGGCGGGCAGGCGCAGCCGCAGGTCGGCGTCGCGGGCCATCCATCGCGCCGCGCGGTAGAGCAGCACGGCGGGCAGCAACATCAGCCCCAGCGGCAGCAGGCCCACCCGCCCGCCGGGGATCGCGAACCCGGCGTGGTGCGCGGCCAGCCAGAGCTGCGCCGCCGTACGGAACACGCCCGGCAGCCCGGCTTCGAGCGTGCCGCGCGGCGCTGCGATCCAGCCGACCAGCGTGAGCGTGGTGAGCGCCGCCAGCCCGACGCCGAGCGTGGCGGCGGCCGCCAGCATCCCCGACACGGGCAGCGGCCGCCTGGTCTCGTCGTCGTCGCTCGAGACCCCGGGCAGTCGGCCGAGCACCGACCGGGGGGCGGCACGTAGCTGGTCGAGAATCGCCGTCACAGTAGGCGATTTTCTCAAGCTTTCGCGACCAGCGCTTGGTTGACGCGCCGCCCGCCCTTACTTTGTGGCCGCCGATCCTGTCCCGGTCGTGCCAGGCTCTTTCCTTTACGGCGCTGCCGTGGTTGCCCCGACCGCCGACCGGGGCCGGCGTCGGTCCAGGGAGACGCTTCTGAACCGGTCAGTGGCGCGCCGCCGCTACGACGCCTCGTCGACCGTGTTCCGTGGCAAACGAGAAGCCCCGCACGGGAGGCCGTGCGGGGCTGTCAGGAGGCGGCGCTCAGCGAGCCTGCATGATCTCGCGCATCAGGCGGGCCGTCTCGGAGGGGGTCTTGCCGACGCGGACGCCGACCTTCTCCAGGGCCTCCTTCTTCGCCTGGGCGGTGCCGGCGGAGCCGGACACGATGGCGCCCGCGTGGCCCATCGTCTTGCCCTCTGGAGCGGTGAAGCCCGCGACGTAGGCCACGACCGGCTTGGTGACGTGCTGCTCGATGTAGGCGGCGGCCCGCTCCTCGGCGTCGCCGCCGATCTCGCCGATCATCACGATCGCGTCGGTGGCGGGGTCTTCCTGGAACGCCTGGAGCGCGTCGATGTGCGTGGTGCCGATGACCGGGTCGCCGCCGATGCCCACGGCGGTGGAGAAGCCGAAGTCACGGAGCTCGTACATCAGCTGGTAGGTGAGCGTGCCGGACTTCGAGACCAGGCCGATGCGGCCGGCGGTGGTGATGTCGGCGGGGATGATGCCGGCGTTGGAGGCGCCGGGAGAGGCGATACCCGGGCAGTTGGGGCCGATGATGCGGGTCTTGTTGCCCTTGGCCACCGCGTAGGCCCAGAACTCGGTCGAGTCGTGCACCGGCACGCCCTCGGTGATCACCACGCAGAGCGGCATCTCTGCGTCGATGGCCTCCTTGACCGCGTCCTTGGTGAACGCCGGGGGCACGAACACCACCGACACGTCGGCGCCGGTCTGCTCCATCGCCTCCTTGACCGTCCCGAACACGGGCAGGCCCTCGTGCGTGGTGCCGGCCTTGCGGGCGTTGACGCCGCCGACCACGCGGGCGCCGGAGGCGAGCATGCGGCGGGTGTGCTTGGTGCCCTCGCCGCCCGTCATGCCCTGAACGATGATCTTGCTGTTCTCAGTCAACCAGATGGCCATGGGTCACACACCTGCCGCAGCGAGCTCGGCGGCCCGCTTGGCCGCGTCGTCCATCGTGTCTACCAGCTCGACCCGCGGGAGTGCGGCGTCGGCCAGGATCTGCCGCCCGAGCTGGGCGTTGTTGCCGTCGAGGCGGACCACCAGGGGGTGGGTCACGGCCTCGCCACGGCTCTCCAGCAGCTTGAACGCCGAGACGATGCCGTTGGCGACGGCGTCGCAGGCGGTGATGCCGCCGAAGACGTTCACGAAGATCGACTTGACGCTCGGGTCGGAGAGAATGATCTCCAGGCCCGCGGCCATGACCTCGGCCGAGGCGCCGCCGCCGATGTCGAGGAAGTTCGCGGGGGACGGCTTGCCGGGGAACTGCTCGCCCGCGTAGGCCACCACGTCGAGCGTGGACATGACCAGGCCCGCGCCGTTGCCGATGATGCCGACGTCGCCGTCGAGCTTGACGTAGTTGAGGTCCTTCTCCTTGGCCTTGGCCTCGAGCGGGTCCTCGGCCGCCTTGTCGGCGAGCGCCTCGTGGTCGGGCTGGCGGAACGTGGCGTTGTCGTCGAGGGTGACCTTGCCGTCGAGGGCCTTCACCTGGCCGTCGGCCGACAGGATCATGGGGTTGACCTCGACGAGCGTGGCGTCTTCGTCGACGAAGCAGCACCACAGCTTCTCGATGAGCTCGGCGGCGCCGTCGAGCGCCTTGTCCGGCAGGCCGCCGGCCACCGCGATCTCGCGGGCCTTGGCGCGGTCGATGCCGGTCAACGCCGAGACCGGCACCTTGGCGACCTTCTCCGGCGCGGTGTGGGCGACCTCTTCGATGTCCATGCCGCCGGCGGCGGAGCAGATCGCGAGGAATGTACGGTTGGCGCGGTCGAGCAGGAAGGAGAAGTAATACTCCTCCGCGATCGCGCTGGCCTCCTCCACGAGCACTTTGTGGACCGTGTGGCCCTTGATGTCCATGCCGAGGATGGCGGTGGCCTTCTCGACGGCGTCGGCGGCGTCGGCCGCCACCTTCACACCGCCGGCCTTGCCACGGCCACCGGTCTTGACCTGTGCCTTGACGACAACGCGGCCTGTCAGCTCCTCGGCCGCCGACCGCACCTCCTCCCCGGTGTGGGCGACGATGCCGCGTGGCACCGGGATGCCGTAGTCAGCGAAGAGTTCCTTCGCCTGATGTTCGAACAGGTCCACGAGGGGTCCGTCCTCTTCCCATTTGTCGCTCACCCTCCTCACTCGCTCCGTGGAGTGCCTTCTGCGCCGGCCCTCCACTCCGCTCGCTGCGTCGGGTTCGCTCCTTGCTTATCCGACTGAATGTTCGACGCTTGTCCGACTGATGTTCGGCGGCCCGGGCAACAGCACTTACGGTCGCGTCCGCTTCGCCGTTCGGTGGCATCGTGCCTCGCTCTCTCACGGCGAGCTCCTACGCTCAGGGTGCGTGCCGGGCGTTTCCGCCAGTGAAGCCTAGCCCGAAGCTTGACCTGACCAGGTCATCGGGTGGGGGTTCTCGCGCTATGTGACGGTGATCTCACTTCTCCACGACGGCATCTGCATGAATTTTGCACCGATTCGACGGCATACGCCCCGGTTCTCGATATACGGTCGTGATCTTCGATTGGCAGAATCGACCCCTCTTCCTTTTGGAACCAGAGGAAACTCGTATGAACCGATTTGTCGCGGCCTGGCGGTGACCACGGCCGCACGCACGGGGGCACACGGCGTTCCTTGAGGAAGACCCGATCCACTCGCTGAACTCGCTCGGCGGCATTCCGTAATGGCCGACTCCGCCGAGCCGCTCCACATGGCCGCACTTCTGCCTTGACCTCAACAACAGAACTTCGACGAAGGAAATCCGCATGAAGCGAATCCTGACCGGCGTGGCGTTAGCCACGACCGCCGCGCTGGTGACCGCCACTCCGGCGATGGCCGCTCCCAAGGACCCCGTGGTGGCCGTCAAGAAGCGGATGACCACCGGCAAGGGGGTGAGCTTCACCGAGCGCACGACCGTGTCCCAGGACGGCGAGCGCGAGGTGTTCCTCCGGCGCAGCGGCACCCTGCAGTTCAGCAGGTCGGGCATCGCCGCCTCCGACATCACCGGCAAGCTCAACATCACCTCCAAGGACCTGGGCGACGTGCCGGACAGCGAGTTCGGCGAGATCCTCAAGGCGGTGGCCAAGCCCGAGCGCACGATCAGGGTCGGCACCACGGCCTACCTCTCCGGCAACATGTGGACGACCCTGCTGCCCGAGGGCAAGACCTGGTTCAAGGCGCCCAAGGGCCCGCCCGGCGGCATCACCGGCACGTACGGCCAGCCCGTCAACGTCGCCGAATACTCCACGCTCAAGACCCTGCTCAAGGGCGCCAAGACCACCAGCCACGGCTACAAGGGCACCATCAAGCTGGGCGCCCTGTGGAAGGCCTCGCCCTGGCTGCGCGCCGGCTCGCCGAGCAAGCCGTCCGCCAAGGCGCTGAAGAGCCCGATCACGTGGCGGCTCACCGTGAACGCGGCCGGCCTGCCGACGCGCCTCGTGACGACGTTTGCGTCAACGGTGAACGGCGCCGGCGACGAGGGCACCGTGAGCGTGGACACGCGGTACACCGGCTGGGGCAAGGCTGTGTCGATCAAGGCGCCGGCGGCCAAGGACGTCGCGACCTCGTTCGAGGACGGCGAGGACGACATCTCCAGCCTGACCGAGATCCCCCTCGGCGCGTACGCCGTCACCGGCTGACCTGGCGACGGTTCGCGCCTCTCCCGCACCCGGACGGGAGAGGCGCGACCTGCCGGGAAGGGCGCGACCTCACGGAAAGGCCTCGACCGGGCAGGAAGCGAACGACCGGGCAGGAAGGGCACGTCCGGACGAGGAAGAGCGCGGCCGCACGGGAGAGGGGCGGCCGGGCTCAGCCCAGTCTGGACTCCCGGAGGGCCGCCCATTCGAGAGAGTGCCTGATGCCCTCGTCGAGGGAGTGGCGGGCCCGCCAGTCCAGCAGGCGGCGGGCCCGGTCGCTGCGGGTGTAGGCGCCGGGCACGTCGCCGGGGCGGGCGGGGGCCTCGACGACCTCGATGGGACGGTCCACGACCCGGTTGAACGCCTCGGCCAGCTCGCGGACCGTGGTGCCCGCGCCGGTGCCCAGGTTGATCACGTCCGTGTCCAGAGCGTCGAACCTGTGCAGGGCCGCCACGTGCGCGGTCGCCAGATCCCAGACGTGCACGTAGTCGCGGATGCCGGTGCCGTCTCTCGTCGGATAGCCGGTGCCGGTGATCCGGAAGGGCACGCCGTCCTCGTACGCCTCGATCATCTTGCCCAGGGCGTGGCTGGGACGGCGCAGTTGCAGGCCGGTGCGCATCCACGGGTCGGCGCCGACCGGGTTGAAGTAGCGAAGGGACAGGATCCTGATCGGGCGGCTGGCCGCGATGTCGGCGAACATCGCCTCGCACACCGCCTTGGTCTGCGCGTACGGGCTCTGAGGGGCGAGCGGCGAGTCCTCGTCCACCGTGTGGTCCGCGCCCGCCTGGTAGATGGACGCGGAGGAGCTGAAAATCATCCGCTGGCAGCCGTTGCGGAGCAGATGGTCGACGAGTTCGAGGCTCTTGGCTACGTTGGCGCGGTAATAGCCGATGGGGTCGGCCACGGAATCCGGCACGACGATGAGCGCCGCGCAGTGGACGACAACCTCAATATCCGGATTTTCGGCGAATATCTTGTCAATCAGCGGGC
The DNA here is from genome assembly GCF_039880665.1 of Nonomuraea sp. B5E05. NCBI lineage: Bacteria > Bacillati > Actinomycetota > Actinomycetes > Streptosporangiales > Streptosporangiaceae > Nonomuraea > Nonomuraea sp. B5E05. The sequence continues at coordinate 157,277 of NZ_JBDPMJ010000005.1, read as the reverse complement.
CATCGCTGATATCTCCCTCATAGAACACGCGCCCTTCGGCGAACTCCCTCCGCCCCGTCACAAGGCTGTCCAGAATCACGGGCGTGATCCCGGCATCCAGGCACGCCGACGCGACCGTGCTGCCGATATAACCCGCCCCACCAGTGATCAGTACACGCATCCCAGCACCCTAGCCTCGCTTCAGGTCTCCCGCCCGCCCGTCCTGACCCCATCCTTTACGGCTCCGCCAAGGCCGGCCACCCGCCGCACGCCGGCCGGGGACCTTCCAGGGCCGCCGGACGAGGGCGAGGATGTCGAGGTCGGCCAGTGGCGCTGTGGCGGTAGTCCACGGGACTCCATGCGAGGGCTCAGGGTGCGGCAAAGACTGGCCTGCGCTCTGGTCTTGGGGGCGTTGGCGTGCGACATTTCCTGATATGGGCAGGGACGTGCCAGTCGTCGTCTTCAGCCGGGACGACCGCCGGAAATATCGGGAAAAGGTGCGTCGATGCCTCGACGTCTTCGCCCAGATGTTGCGCGAATCCCGCTTCGACTTCGAACGCCCGCTCGCCGGACTGGAGATCGAGCTCAACATCGTGGACGCGCGCGGCGAGGCCGTCATGCGCAACGCCCAGGTTCTCGCCGCCATCGAGCGGCCGGACTGGGCGACGGAGCTGGGCCAGTTCAACATCGAGATCAACATCGAACCCCGGGAGCTCGGCGGCGACGGCGCACTCCTCCTGGAGAACGACATCAGGGCGCGGCTCAACCACGCCGAGGATCGCGCCCGCTCCCAGGGCGCCCACCTGGCCCTGATCGGCATCCTGCCCACGCTGCGCGAGCAGGACATCGGCGAGGGCACGCTCTCCGCGAACCCCCGCTACCGCCTGCTCAACGAGCAGATCTTCGCGGCCCGCGGCGAGGACCTGCACCTGTCCATCGACGGCGTCGAACGCCTCGACACGCACGCGGACAGCATCACGCCCGAGGCCGCCTGCACCAGCGTGCAGCTCCACCTGCAGGTCAGCCCCGAGGCGTTCGCCGCCCACTGGAACGCGGCCCAGATCATCGCCGCCCCCCAGGTCGCGGCCGCGGCCAACTCGCCCTACCTGTTCGGCAAGGAACTGCACCGAGAGACCAGGATGGCGCTGTTCGAGCAGGCCACGGACACGCGGCCGGCGGAGCTGAAGACGCAGGGCGTACGGCCGAGAGTCTGGTTCGGAGAGCGGTGGATCACGAGCGTCTTCGACCTGTTCGAGGAGAACGTCAGCTATTTCCCCGCGCTGCTCCCCCTCTGCGAGACCGAGGACCCGCGCGTGGAACTCGAACAGGGGCGCATTCCGGAGCTGCACGAGCTCACCCTGCACAACGGCACGATCTACCGCTGGAACCGGCCGGTGTACGCGGTGGTGAACGGGGTGCCGCACCTGCGCGTCGAGAACCGGGTGCTGCCCGCCGGCCCCTCCGTGGCCGACGTAGTCGCCAACGCGGCCTTCTACTACGGGTTGATGCGCGTCATGCCGTACGCCGAGCGGCCGCTGTGGAGCCGGATGTCGTTCCAGGCGGCGGCCGACAACCTCGCCACCGCGGCCCGGCACGGGCTGGACGCGCGGCTGTACTGGCCAGGGGTGGGCGAGGTGCCCGCGGCCGAGCTGATCCTGCGCCGCCTGCTGCCCATGGCGCAGGAGGGGCTGGCCGCGTGGGGCGTGGACGGGCCCGTCGCCGACCGGCTGCTCGGCATCATCGAGGGACGCTGCATCGCCGGGCGTACGGGCGCGAACTGGCAGGTGGAGCGCGTGCACGCGCATGGAGGCGACCGGCACGAGGCGCTGCGGGCCATGACTCTGGAGTACATCGAGCGCATGCACAGCAACGAACCCGTGCACACTTGGGATGCGTGAAGCCCGTGATCCGAGCCCTGGTTCTCGTCCTGGTCCTGCTGGTCGCCGCGTGCGCCATCACCCGGCCGGCGTCCATGGACACGGAGGGCGCCGACTCCTTCGAGGAGGACGTCCGCACGGCACGAACGTTGTCGGAGGCGTTCTGGAAGCAGCAGTTCGAGCAGTTAGGACGGACATATCGGCCGCTGACCGCCTTCGTCCCCTACTCGGGCCGCTCCGGCCCTGCCTGCGGCAACGAGCCCGCCGCCCCGAACAACGCCTTTTACTGTCCGCTCGGCCACTTCGTCGCCTTTGACCGGGACTGGATGGAGGCGCTGTGGACGGAGATGGGCGACGGATCCGTCTATGTGATCATCCCGCATGAGATCGGGCACGCCGTACAGGCGCAGCTCCAGACGGGCTTCCAGCTGAACGTGCAGGCGGAGCTCCAGGCCGACTGCTACGCGGGCGGCACCCTGTCCGCCCTGGTGAGCTCCGGGGCGCTGCGGGCGGAGGAGGGTGACGAGGAAGAGCTGCTCTACAGCCTTGAGGCGGCGGGTGACCCCACGGACGACTGGCTCGACCCCTTGGCGCACGGCACGGCGGCGCAGCGTCAGGCCTCGTTCGCGAGGGGATACCAGGACGGGGTGAGCGCCTGCTGACGCCGTACGGACCGGGCGGGTCCCGAAACGCCTGCCGTCGTCGTACGGACCGGGCGGGTCTCCAACCCAGGGATGTACGCGCGCGTCAACCGAGAGGATGATGTGTCCGATCATGACCACGCTCTACCTTTGACCCATGTCACTGGAGGAGATCGGCTGGCTGCGCAGGGGCGCGTGCAGGTCCAGCGACCCTGACCTCTTCTTCCCCCTCGCCCCCACACCGCTGCAGGAGGCGCGGGCCAAAGCGGTCTGCGCCGGCTGCCAGGTCATCGAGGAGTGCCGTTCCTACGCCTTAAGGGCGGGCGAGGCGGAGGGCATCTGGGGCGGCCTCACCCCGCAGGAGCGCCGCCGCACCCGCTTCCCCGAGGGCTGGCGCCGTCCCGCCGCCTCCTGACGACGCAGGCGACGCAGGCGACGTCGCCCGCCTCCTGACGACGCGGGCGACGTAGCCTGCAGGGGTGTTGCTTCGCTCGATCGCGATCCTCGCCGCCGCCAACATCATGAACAACAAGATCGCCCCCCGGCTCGGCCCGCTGACGTCCGCCGCCGCGACGGCCGCCCTGGTGGCGATGGCCCGCAGGTCCGGCCTTTCCTGGCAGGAGCTCGGCTTCGAGCACGGCCGCCGGGGCGCGATCGCCGGCGGCGCCCTCGCCGCCGGGGTGGCCGCCGTCTACACCGCCGGCGTCTCGATGCCGCGCACCAGACCCCTCTTCCACGACGACCGCGCCCTGTCGCTCTCGCGCGCCCGTGTCTGGGAGGAGGCCCTGATCCAGGTTCCCTTCGGCACGGTTCTGCTGGAAGAGGTGGGCTTCAGGGGCGCCCTCCACGCGTTGCTCCGCCAGAGGCACGGCGCGGTCGCCGCCACCGGGGTCTCCTCTGCCCTGTTCGGCCTCTGGCACATCCTCCCGGCCATCGACATGGCCCGCGCCAACCCCGCGCTCGGCGCCCTGGTCGCCGACGAAGCCCCCGGGCGCCTCGACACCGCCCGCGTGGTGGCGGGCAGCGTGGTGTCCACGGCGGCGGCGGGCGTGCTGTTCTGCGAGCTACGCCGCCGGGGCGGCCTGCTGACCCCCGTGATGCTGCACCTGGCCACCAACTCCTTCGGATACCTCTTCGCCCGCCTCGCCGCCAAGCGAAAACCAAGCCCTCCCGCCTCAGTCTGAGATCTTCCGCTCACCCCGTTTTGAACACGTACGGTGACCGCCTCTCGCGTCCCGCGGTAGATCATCTACCCGTCCGGGAATGAAGGTTCTCCACCCGAGAGTGAAGATCCCTCCGGCGCCTTCTGGATCGTTCCACACGACCCCTGCCTCGATGCTCTAGCGTCTGCGAGGCGCCCTTCCCGGGAAATCGCTCCTCCTCGGGAAGGGCGTATATCAAGATCGCAAGTTCTGATATACGCTGGAGGTACGGAGGTGGTGTTGTATGCGTACAGTGATCGACATCGACAAGGAGCTCCTGGAGGAGGCCCAGCAGAAGCTAGGGACGCCGACCATGAAGGAGACGGTCCACATCGCACTGCAGGTGGTCATCGACAGGGACGCGGAGAGGGCCAGCGCGATAGAGGCCTTCGAGTTCTGGCGCACGGAGGGGAGCCCGGATCTGCTCGACCCGGAGATCATGAAGAAGGCGTGGCGACGGCAGGACTGATGTATCTGCTGGACAAGAGCGCGCTGGCGCGCATCCGCACCAGCGACGCGGTCGCCAAGGCGCTCCATCCGCTCTACGCGGCACGGGCCGTGGCGACCTGCAGCATCATCGATCTCGAAGTCCTCTACAGCGCCCGCGACATCGCCCACTACCAACGCATCCTTCAGGCCCAGCGCGAGTGCGTGCTGCTCCCGATGGACCAGGAGGTGCAGGCACGGGCCCTGGACGTGCAGAAGCAGCTCGTAGCGATCTCTCAGCACCGCGGCATCGGACCGAACGATCTGCTGATCGCCGCCTGCGCCGAGGTGCACGGGGCGACGATCCTGCACTACGACCGCGACTTCGACGTCATCTCCGAGGTCACGGGGCAGCCCGCGCTCTGGGTGGTGCCCCCCGGATCGGTGCCGTAGCACCGCGAGGCGGAGGTCAGGCCGTGGAGACGACCTGGAAGCCCTCCGCGTAGCGGCCCTCGCCGAAGCCGGCCTGCTCGCCCCAGGCGGCGAAGCGGCTCTTGACGAAGTCGGCGAAGCCCTCCACATGAGCGACCTGGCTCACATGTGACTGCAAGGCCGCGAGCTTGCGGTCCATGGCGCCGGTGACGTCCACCCAGTGATCCGGTGCGGGGCCGCCGGTCAGCCACACCTCACGTACGGTCCACGCCTCCAGGCCCTCGTCCCGCGCCAGCTCGGGGAATGCGTAGGGGTTGCGGGCGTCGGGGTAGACGGCGTCGAGGGCGGCGCCGCCCACCGCGCGATGGTCGGGATGGCTGGGCGCGACGAACCGGTAGTTGCGATCCGGATGGTGGGTGATGACCAGGTCGGGCCTGACCTGCCGGATCACCCGGGCGATGGCACGCCTGAGCTCGAGTGACGGCACCACCTGGCCGTCCGGATAGCCGAGGAAACGCAGATCCGTGACGCCGACCGCCTTGGCGGCGGCCCGCTGCTCGGTCCTGCGCAGCTCGGCCATGCCCGAGTTGTCCAGAGTGCGTTCGTTGCCGCCCGCGTCACCGTCCGTGACCAGCAGGTATGTGACCTCCACGCCCCTGTCGACGAACAGCGCCACGCTCCCCGCCGCGCCGAAATCGGCGTCATCCGGGTGGGCGGTCACGACAAGAACCCGGTTGATCTCACTCTCCGGCAGCATGGTTCCCCTTTCTGGACTTCCGTCGATCACAACCGGGGCACCGGCGATGGCATTCCGTGCGACGTTTGTCGGTGGGGCGTCTTAACCTAGGTAGGTGCCGACCCAAGCCTCTGTTGACCACCCCTTGCTCGATGGCCTCAACCCGCAGCAGCGCGAGGCCGTGATCCATCATGGCAGCCCGCTGCTCATCGTCGCGGGGGCAGGGTCAGGCAAGACGCGGGTGCTGACGCATCGCATCGCCTATCTGCTGGCCGAGCGCGACGCGCATCCGGGCGAGATCCTCGCGATCACCTTCACCAACAAGGCCGCCAAGGAGATGAAGGAGCGCATCGACCAGCTGGTCGGGCCGCGGTCCAAGGCCATGTGGGTGATGACGTTCCACAGCGCCTGCATGCGCATCCTGCGGCGGGAGGCCAAGCGGCTGGGGTTCCCGTCCAGCTTCTCGATCTACGACCAGGCCGACTCCCAGCGGCTCATGGCGATGGTCTGCAGGGAGATGGAGCTCGACCCGAAGCGTTATCCGCCGCGCTCGTTCTCCGCCCAGGTCAGCAACTTCAAGAACGAGCTGGTCGACTACGAGAGCGCGCTCGACAGGGCGGGCTCGCATCTGGAGAAGACGCTCGCGCAGGCGTACAAGGCCTATCAGCTCAAGCTGACCGAGGCCGGCGCGATGGACTTCGACGACATCATCATGAACACGGTGACGTTGTTCCAGCTCTTCCCCGAGGTGGCGGAGCACTACCGGATGCGCTTCAGGCACGTGCTGGTCGACGAATACCAGGACACCAACCACGCCCAATACATTCTGATCAGGGAGCTGGTGGGGCATCCCGAGCTGCGCACCACCGACGGCGACCTGGTGCGGTCGGGGGCGGACCAGTCGGAGCTGTGCGTGGTGGGCGACGCCGACCAGTCGATCTACGCCTTCCGCGGCGCGACGATCCGCAACATCCTGGAGTTCGAGCGCGACTATCCCGACGCGCGCACGATCATGCTGGAGCAGAACTACCGCTCCACCCAGAACATCCTGGCCGCCGCCAACGCCGTCATCGCGCGCAACGAGTCGCGCAAGCCCAAAAACCTCTGGTCCGACCAGGGCGACGGCCCCAAGATCGTGGGCTACGTCGCCGACAACGAGCACGACGAGGCCATGTTCGTGGCCCAGGAGGTCGACCGGCTCAGCGACGAGGAGGGCGTCAAGGCCGGCGACGTCGCGATCTTCTACCGCACCAACGCCGCCTCCCGCGTGTTCGAAGAGATCTTCATCCGCACCGGCCTGCCCTACAAGGTGGTCGGGGGCGTGCGCTTCTACGAGCGCAAGGAGGTCAAGGACCTGCTGGCCTACCTGCGGGTGCTGGCCAACCCGGCCGACGTGGTGTCGCTGCGCCGCATCCTCAACGTGCCCAAGCGCGGCATCGGCGACCGGGCGGAGGCCATGATCGAGGCGCTGTCGTCGCGCGAGCGCATCTCGTTCTGGGACGCGCTGCGCAGGGCCGACGAGGCCTACGGCATGGCCACCCGCTCGCTCAACGCGGTGCGCGAGTTCGTCGCGATGCTCGAGGAGCTGATCACCAAGGCCGAGGGCGTGCCGCCGTCCGCACTGGCCGAGGAGGTGCTGGTGGCCACCGGCTACCGCGCCGAGCTGGAGGCCTCAGAAGATCCGCAGGACGAGTCGCGCCTGGAAAACCTCAACGAGCTCATCTCCGTGGCCTCCGAGTTCGAAGAGGCCAACCCGGAGGGCACGCTGGTCGAGTTCCTGGAGCAGGTGTCGCTGGTGGCCGACGCCGACCAGATCCCCGACGCCGACGGCGGGCAGGGCGTCGTCACGCTGATGACCCTGCACACCGCCAAGGGGCTGGAGTTCCCCGTCGTCTTCCTGACGGCGATGGAGGACGGCGTGTTCCCGCACATCAGGTCGCTGAGCGAGCCCAAGGAGCTGGAGGAGGAGCGGCGGCTGGCCTACGTCGGCATCACCCGGGCCCAGCAGCGGCTCTACCTCACGCGCGCGGCCGTGCGCAGCTCCTGGGGGGCGCCGTCGTTCAATCCCGCCTCCCGCTTCGTCAACGAGGTGCCGGCGAAGCTCGTCGACTGGCGCACCGACCCGGAGAAGTCCGCCTGGAACGCGGCCACGCGGCGCGAGCCGGCCGCCCGGCCGGCCCCGGCCAAGAGCGGCGGGCGCACCGTGCCGTCGCTGGCGCCGGGCGACCGGGTCAGCCATGACGCGTTCGGGCTGGGCACGGTGGTGTCCGTCGACGGGGTGGCGGAGAAGACCAAGGTCAAGATCGACTTCGGCAGCGGCGGGGAGAAGACGTTGCTCCTGGCGTACGCACCGCTCGAGAAGCTCTGAGCACGGCCAAGGGTCGTCCCCCGCGCGGGAGGCGGCCCCGGTTCCCGCGCGGGGGGTCAGTGCTTCAGCGCGCTGGCCTTCTTCCACTAACTGTAGCTGCGGCCTGGGCCATAGCCCGAAGAACGGGGGCGCTCTCCGCCGCGCACGCTGAGGCGGCGACGAGTGCGACCAGTGCCGTCAGCATCCGGGTGATGCGCCAAAAGGGGGTTCTCCTGGACTTGTTCTCCGACTGCCTCCTTGTGCGCAAGAGGCCGGCCCGTGCGGCGCGAAAGGGACCCCGCCGCACGGGGGACGGCTCCGGATCTAGGCCCGTGCCTAACGCTCGCCGGGCGTGACGACGCCCGATTCGTACGCCAGGACCACCGCCTGGACGCGGTCGCGCAGCCCGAGCTTCGTCAGGATGCGTCCCACGTGCGTCTTGACCGTGGTCTCCGACAGGAACAGCTCGGCCCCGATCTCGGCGTTGGACGCGCCTCGGGCCAGGCTAAGGAAGACTTCACGCTCGCGCTCCGTGAGCACCCTGAGCACGGCGTCCGGGTCGGTGTCGGCCTTCGCGACGAGCCGCCCGAGGAGCCGCCGGGTCGTGGCGGGCGCGATGATCGAATCGCCCCGGTGCACGTGCCGGATCGCGGCGATGATCTCCTCTCCCGGCGCGTCCTTCAGCATGAACCCGCTCGCACCGGCGCGCAGCGCGGCCAGGGCGTGCTCGTCGAGGTCGAACGTGGTCAGCACCAGCACCTTCGGCGGGTCGTCCAGCCGCTGGATCTCCCGGGTGGCGGTGACACCGTCCATGCGGGGCATACGGATGTCCATCACCACCACGTCGACGCGCTGCGACTCCAGCGCCTTCAGCGCCGCCAGGCCGTCAGCGGCCTCGGCGACCACCTCCACGTCGGGCTGGGACCTGACGACCATGGTAAGGCCGTTGCGCAGCAGCTCCTGATCGTCAACGATCATGATCCTGATGATGGGAGACTCCTCGACTCGTAGGGCACGGTGGCCGACAGTTCGAAGCCGGCGCCCGGCCGCCTGCCGGCCTCCAGGGTGCCTCCCACCATGCTGAGACGTTCGCGCATCCCGGTCAGCCCGACGCCGGCCTCTCTGGCGAGCGGCCTGTCGCCGTCGTCGGTGATGGTGATGTGCAGTGCGTCGGGGCGCCACGCCAGCGTCATCCCGGCCGCGGCCGTCGCGCCCGCGTGCTTGATGACGTTGGTCAGCCCTTCCTGAATGACACGGTAGGCGGTCAGATCGACGGCGGGGCGCAGCGCCCGGGCTTCCCCCACCTCTCGTACGGCGACGCGCACGCCCGTATCGCGGACATGGTCGAGCAGGTCGGAAAGGTCACCGAGGCCCGGCTGTGGAGCGGTGCCGCCGTCGGCGCGCAGCACACCCAGCAGCCCGCGCATGTCACGCAGGGCTTCGCGCCCGACCCCGGCGATGGTGCCGAACACCCCCGCCGCGGGCGAGTCGGGATGGGACAGCCTGCCGCCCTCCGCCTGGCTGACCATGACGGCGAGCGAGTGGGACACCACGTCGTGCATCTCACGGCTGATGCGGTCGCGCTCCGCACGAGCCGCCTCCTGCTGCTCCCGCGCGCGGTCGGCCTCGGCTCGCGCAGCCTTCGCCTGGAGCTCGGACAGGAGCACCAGGCGAAGCCGGCTGAGGCGGCCCAGCGACCACAGGCACGCCGCCGCGGCGACCAGGCCGAGCGACAGCCCGATCCGCCACGCGACCAACTCGTAGGAGCCCACCGAGCCGCCCCACGAGGCCGGATTCCACAGACGCGCCAGGACCAGGGCCACTCCCGTCAGGGTGACGGCCAGGCAGACCAGACTGGGCAGCAGGTCGAGCCGGCTCGACGCCGTGTAGAGCAGCAACCCGAAGACCAGCGTGCTTGGCAGCGTCACCGCCGGATAGTAGGCGCCGTACGGGTCGTGCAGCGGCGGCAGCGCCACCAGCAGCAGCATCACAGCGCCGCCCAGCCCGTACGCCGCCAGCGAGCGCAGCCGGCGCAACACGACGCAGGCGTGCAGCACCAGCAGGCCGCCACCGGCGAGCAGGCGGAGCGACAGGGGACTGTCGGAGGTCTGGAGCAGGCTCAACGAGACGAGGCCGAGCGGCAGGAGGAGCAGAACGGCGAGCCCGGCATCAGCGCTCACCTGATGCCGGTGGAGAAACGACTCCACCGCGGCGCCCGCGGTGGACGTGGACTCTCGCACGCCCACCATTATGGTCGGCGCGCGAGAGCGGCGGCGTGCCTGCGCCGGGCGAGGTAGGCCAGCCCGGCCACCGCCAGGGCCACACCCCACAGCGGCCACAACATCTCCGGCAGCCAGGCGCCCAGCTCGTCGTCCGCCCCGACAGGGCCCATCTGCTCGCCGGTGATCTTCTTGCGGACGTACATCAGCCCGGCGGAGGTGATGGGGAGGGCGACGGCCAGGGCCGTGTAGGCCGGGAGCCACGCCGGAATGGGCCGCCCGCGCAGGAACGGGATCCAGCGCGGCCAGGTCTCACCCCACGGCCGGACCAGGCCGAGGGTCAGGATCGCGCCGATGAGGCCGAGCGCGCCGAGACCGGCGCCGATCCCGGTGATCTCGTCGATGTAGACCAGGAACTCGTCACTGATGCCGACGGGCACGCCCAGGAGCCAGCCGAACCGGGTGACGGCGTAGATGACGGGGACGGCGACCGCGACAGCCGTCGCATACCACCCGACCCGGAGCGCGCCGGCGACGCTGCCGGACCGCTCGGGCCCGCCCATCAGCGCGCGCGCCCCCAGGACCATCAGGCAGACGCCGGCCACCGTCACGATGACCAGGTTGACGCTCGGCCACGTCAGCATGCTCGCGATCATCGACCACTCGACCAGGCCGGCGAGCGCGGCGACCGCCATCACCGGCGCGTACCCGGCGGTCATCATGATGCGCACGTCGGGCAGAAGCACCGCCAGGCAGACGCCGGCCACGGCGGCCACGATGGCGGGGCCCCGGGTGAGCGGGCCTCTGGCGGCGAGCACGGCGATGACACCGGCCACCAGTGCCGACACCGCCAGCGCGCCTCCGCCGGCCGCCGCCGGAAGAGGGTCGAGCAGCGTGCTGCCGGGACCAGGACCGCCGGCGTCGAACGGATATGCGGGCCCTCCGAAAGCCCAGAGCAGGCCGAGGGCCAGATAGCTCAAAGACCAGACAAGGATGATCAGGGCCGGCACGATCGAATGGCGGTTACCTGGACGAGGCGTAGTCACCCGGCCCATTCTGGGGCCGCGGCGCTACCCCGCACGTCGTCACCGAGTCTCGGCCGGATCCTCCGGAGGTCGCGACGGCGTCGTCGCGAAGGAGGATCTTTTCAGCCGTGGCGGCCCGCGATGGCGCTCGATCGACAGGCCGGGGCTCTGGTCGTACGGCGCCGGCTTGCTGCCGGTGACCGTTCGAGGACCGCCCGGCGGCAGCGGAGCGCGCCCGATCTCAACCGCGTACAGACATCATACGAGGCGGCGGGCGGTCGCCCAGCGGGAGAGCTCGTGGCGGTTGGAGAGCTGGAGCTTGCGCAGCACCGACGACACGTGCGTCTCCACGGTCTTGACCGAGATGAACAGCTCCTTCGCGATCTCCTTGTACGCGTAGCCGCGCGCGATCAGCCGCAGCACCTCGCGCTCGCGCTGCGTCAGCGAGTCGAGCTCAGGGTCGATGGGCGGGGCCTCCGACGAGGCGAACGCGTCCAGCACGAAGCCCGCCAGCCGCGGTGAGAAGACCGCGTCGCCCTCCGACACCCTGCGGATGGCGTCGGTCAGCTCCTTGCCGCTGATGTTCTTGGTGACGTAGCCCCTGGCGCCGCCCCGGATCACGCCGATGACGTCCTCGGCGGCGTCGGAGACCGACAGGGCGAGGAATCGCACCTGGGAGCCGGAGCCCAGGACGCGGCGCAGCACCTCCTGGCCGCCGCCCCCGGGCATGTGCACGTCGAGCAGCACCACGTCGGGCTGCAGCTCGGCGATCGCCTTGACCGCGGAGTCCACGTCCTCGGCCTCGCCCACCACCTCGATCGAGTCGCCGAGTTCGGCGCGTACGCCGGAACGGAACAGCCGGTGATCATCGACGATCAACACCCGTGTCATGCCTTCTCCACCTTCATGGTCAACATCACTTCCGTGCCCTCGCCGGGCTCGGTGCGGACTCTGGCCGCGCCTCCGTGACGTTCCATTCTCCCGATGATGGACTCTCTGATCCCCATCCTGTCCAGGGGCACGGCGTCAAGATCGAACCCCTTGCCACGATCCTTCACGAAAATCGTGACCTCTTCACCCTCTACTTCCGCATAGACGGAAATGGACGGACTGCCAGAGTATTTGGCGGCGTTGACCATCGCCTGCCGGGACGCCTTGAGCATGGCGGCCAGCTTGCCCGCCGGGTCGAGGTCGAGGTCTCCGACGCAGACGACCTCGATGGGCACGCCGTGCGCATCCTCCTCCTCGGCCGCGATCCTGCGTACGGCGGCCGCCACCGTGGCGTCGGCATCCTGGGCCGGCTGGTAGAGCCAGTTGCGCAGGTCGCGCTCCTGCGCACGGGCCAGGCGGGTGACCTCGCGCTGGTCGTGGGCGACCCGCTGGATCAGCGTGAGCGTGTGGAGCACCGAGTCGTGCACCATGGCGGCCACTTCGGCGCGTTCCTCCTGCCTGATGCGCTCCCGCCGTTCGAGCTGCAGCTCCTTCCACAGGCCCGCCAGCCAGGGAGCGGCGATGACGGCCAGACCACCGACCACGACGGCGGTGAACAGCAGCCCCTGGCTGGCCTGGGCCAGCTCGCCCTGAGCCGCCAGGAACCCGGCCCCGCCGATCACGACGAGCACGACGCCGAGCAGCGAGCGCACCCGGTTCTTCCGCATGCTGAGCGCCGCGCCGCTCATCCAGGTCTTGCGGCGTTCCGGGTCGGCCTGCTGCCAGAGGATCAGGGCGCCGATCCCGCCCACGGCGAACGGCAACATGCCGATGCCGCCTTGGGAGGCGCCCGTCAGCCAGCCGAACGCGAACAGCGCCACCCCGATCGCGCTGAACGCGGCGAGCTGGCTCCAGTCACGCTGCGGCGGAGCGGCCCCCTGGTACGGCTGCTTCGGCGCGACCATCCACAGCACCGCGTACGCGACCATGCCGACCCCGTTGACCGCGCTGAGCAGCACGAACATTAGCCTGATCACCACCGGATCAAGCGAGAGCTGCGTCGCCAGCCCCTGAGCCACGCCGCCGATCAGGCGGCCCTCCATGGGGCGCATCATCCGCCGATAAGGCGTTTCGCCGCTGGGCTCGGCAAGTGTCTTCTGGTCAGCCATAACATGGCCATAGTCACACGTCCCGGGCGCAGGGGCATCAGGGAACGACCCCCGGGTCGGGTCAGGGGTGTCCCGGATGCGGGCACACCGCACGCAGGTACACGATGGTGACATGACAGAAGCTCCGCCCAGGGAACCGGCCGCTCCTCACCGTGTGCTGCGACGCAGCAGCGAGGGGCGCTTCCTCATGGGAGTCTGCGCGGGCCTCGGGCGGCACACCGGCATCGACCCCGTGGTGTTCCGCGTCGGCTTCGCGGTGCTGATGTTCGGCTCTGGCATCGGCCTGTTCCTCTACATCGCGGCGTTCCTGCTGATGAAGGAGCCGAACGGCAAGCCCGGCCTCATCGAGCAGTGGACCCGCCGCGACTTCGACGCCGACACCGTGATGGCGCTGCTGGCCGCGGTGCTGGCGTGCGGCCTGGGGATCAACATGGCGACGGTGTGGCTGGACGTGGGCACGCTCGTCGTGGGCGTGTTCCTGGCGGTGTCGCTGCTGGCCGCGCACGCGAGCGGGGTCGACCTGCTGGGGCTGGCCCGGTCGATGCCCGAGCGGCTCAGCAGGCGCAGGACCGGCGACGGGCAGCCGGCGCCGTCCTACACGCCTCCCAGGCCGGCCTCTCCGGTGCGGCCGCAGTCCGCGGCCACCGGCCTGAGTGAGACCGTGCAGGCGTCGTCGCCGGCATCGTCCCAGGCAGCGGTGGCCGACCGGACTCAGCCGGCGGCCCCTGGCCAGGCTCAGGGGGCGCCCGGCCAGGCTCACGAGACGTCCGGTCAGGCCCAGGAGACGACCCGGGAGTTCACCGGGCTGGTGAGCGAGAACGCGCAGGAGTCGCCCCACGCCGGGCCCGCCCGGGCGCACGACGCCATCGAGCCGGATGCGACCCTCGGCGACGCGGTGACGGCCGAGCATGCCGTGCCTTCGTACCAGCCGCCCGCCCCCACGCGGCGGCAGCCGAGCACGGTCGGCTACGGCGACCCGTTCGCCCCCAACGGCCCCTACCAGCCGCTCGATCCGGCCAGGAGAGGCGGCGGCTACTCGCCGTACGATCCCGCTCTGTACGCCCGCCCGGTCCCCGAGAAACGGCCCAGGCCGGCGCGCCGCCCGAAGTCGTTCATCGGCGCCTTCACCCTGCTGCTGGCTTTCATCATTGGAGGAATCGTCATGGCGGCCCAGGCCAGGACGGCCGCTGGCGTGAGCCCGACCATCGTCGGCGGCGCCATGCTCATCACCATCGGCGCCGGGCTGCTGATCGCCGCCTGGTGGGGGCGGGGCGCCGGGCTGGTCGCCGCTGGTACGTTCGTCGCGCTGCTCGTGGGCGCGGGGCTGATGCTGGGCGGTGTGCCGAGCAATGTCGGATCGTCGGAGTGGACCCCGGCCAGCGTGGCGGAGTCGAGCCGGCACTATGACGTGGGGCTCGGCGACGGCAGGCTCGACCTGTCGGAGCTGGAGCTGGCGCCAGGGTCGACGACGACGTTCACCGCCTCGGTCAAGGCGGGCGAGCTGGTGGTGATCGTGCCACCGACGGCGAGAGTGGAGGTGCGTGCCTCCAACAAGGTCGGCGACATCACACTGGACCAGTCGGTCCAGGGCGGAGTGGACGTGCGGGTGAACGAAGTGCTGAAACCCGAGGTGAAACCGGACGGCGAGCCCGCCACCCTCGTGCTCGATCTGCGCAGCGGCGTCGGCGACATCGAGGTGCGACGTGGCGCGTGACGTCGAGCGGCCGCGCCGCGTGCACAGGACGGACTGGATGGCCCTGCTCAGCGGCGTGCTTTTTGTCGTTTTGGGTGTTTTGGTGGTGACAAGGGCGATCACGGATTGGCTGGTTCTCTGGGGTGTGATGGTGCTGGGACTGGCGTTCGCGGGACTGGTGGCGATCATCGCCAAGGGGCTCCGCGGCAAGTAGACCTTGACCCGGAATAACACCGGCGTACGTTCGGAGTGTCCGCCTTTCCCCCTGCTCCTGAGGGAGGACGTATGCCCCGAATCACCGTCACCGTCGACGGGATCACCTACGAGGAGGACGTCGAACCACGGCTCCTGCTCGTCCACCTGCTGAGAGACCGGCTCGGCAAAACCGGCACGCCGGTCGGCTGCGACACCAGCAACTGCGGCGCCTGCACGGTCATGCTCGACGGCAAGAGCGTGAAGAGCTGCTCGGTGCTGGCCGTGCAGGCCGACGGCGGCGACGTCGTCACCATCGAGGGCCTGGGCGCAGACGGGTCGATGCACCCGATGCAGCGGGCCTTCCACGAAGAGCACGCGCTGCAGTGCGGATACTGCACGCCCGGCATGGTCATGGCCTCGATCGACCTGCTCAGAGACGATCCCGACCCGTCCGAGGAGACGATCAGGGAGGGCCTCGAGGGCAACCTGTGCCGCTGCACCGGCTACTGCAACATCGTCCGCGCCGTACGGAGGGGCGCGCAGGAGATGGGGCAGGCGGTGAGCACACAATGACCGAGATGGACGCCGGCCTGGTCGCCGAGCAGATCGCCCAGAGCGACCAGCTCAACGAGCCGACCGACCGCTCCGAGGTGGGCAGGCCGCGGCGGCGCAAAGAGGACACGAGGCTGCTCACGGGGCGGACGCAGTGGACGGACAACCTCTCGCGCCCCGGCATGCTGCACGTGATGTACCTGCGCAGCCCGATGGCGCACGCCAGGATCACCAGAGTCGACGTGTCGGGGGCGCGTGACCTGCCGGGGGTCGTGGCGGCGTACAGCGGGGAGGATTTCGCCGCCGAGCAGGGCAGCCTGCCGTGCGCCTGGCCGGTGAGCGAGGACATCGTCATCCCCGACCACCCGCCGATGGCCGTGTCCGAGGTGCGCTACGTCGGCGAGGCCGTGGCCTGCGTGGTCGCGACCGACCGCTACCGCGCCGCCGACGCGCTCGACGCCATCGAGGTCGACTACGAGCCGCTGCCGGCCGTGCTCGACATGAACGAAGCCCTCGCCGACGGCAGCCCGAAGGTGCACGAGGCGGGCAACAAGGCGTTCAGCGCGAAGATCACGTCGGGTGACCTCGACGCCGCGTTCGAGGGTGCTCCCGTCGTCATCGACCGCACGTACGTGCAGCAGCGGCTCATCCCGAGCGCGATGGAGCCGCGGGCGGTGCTGGCCGACACCGACGGCGAGTCGTTCACGCTCTGGACGTCCACGCAGATCCCGCACGTCCTGCGGGTCATGCTGGCCATGGTGACCGGCGTCCCCGAGCACCGGATCCGCGTGATCGCGCCCGACGTGGGCGGCGGGTTCGGCTCGAAGCTGCAGGTCACCGCGGAGGAGGTGCTGGGCCTGCTGCTCACGCGCAAGCTCGGCAAGCCGGTCAAGTGGACCGAGTCCCGCTCCGAGGGCAACCTGACCGTGCACCACGGCCGCGACCAGATCCAGCACATCAGGCTGGCCGCCGACGCCGACGGGCGCATCAGAGGGCTGCGGGTCGACCTGCTGGCCGACATGGGCGCCTACCTGATGCTGGTGACGCCGGGCATCCCGATGCTGGGCGCGTCGATGTTCAACGCGATCTACAAGATGGACGCGTACGAGTTCGCCTGCACGGGCGTGTTCACCACCAAGATGCCCACGGACGCGTACCGTGGCGCGGGCCGCCCGGAGGCGACGTTCGCCATCGAGCGGATGATGGACGAGCTCGCCGCCGAGCTGGGCATGGACCCGGTGGAGGTGCGCAGGCGCAACTGGATCAAGCACGAGGAGTTCCCGTACACGACGATCTCGGGCCTGACGTACGACTCGGGCAACTACGAGGCGGCCACGGAAAAGGCGCTGGCCTTGTTCGGCTACGACAAGCTGCGGGCCGAACAGTCCGACCGGCGTGACAGGGGCGACCCGGTGCAACTCGGCATCGGCGTCAGCACGTACACCGAGATGTGCGGTCTTGCGCCGTCGAGGATGCTCGGCGAGGCCAACTACGGCGCGGGCGGCTGGGAGCACGGCGCGGTGCGCATGCTGCCCACGGGCAAGGTCGAGGTCATCACCGGCACCTCACCGCACGGGCAGGGCCACGTGACGTCGTGGAGCCAGATCACGGCCGACGCGCTCGGCGTGCCGTTCGAGGACGTCACGGTGTTGCACGGCGACACGGCGATCGCCCACAAGGGCATGGACACCTACGGCTCCCGCTCGCTGGTCATCGGCGGCGTCGCGGTGCTGAAGGCGTGCGACAAGGTCAAGGACAAGGCCCGCAAGCTGGCCGCGCACGTGCTGGAGTGCTCGCCGGACGACCTGGAGTTCGAGGCCGGGGCGTTCAAGGTGCGGGGCACCGAGTCGCAGCGGACGATCCAGGAGCTGGCCCTGGCCGCGTTCACGGCGCACGACCTGCCCGACGGGGTGGAGGCGCGGCTCGACTCCGAGGCCACGTTCGATCCGGAGAACTACTCCTTCCCGCACGGCACCCACCTGTGCGCGGTGGAGGTGGACACGGAGACGGGCATGGTGAAGATCCGCTCGTACGTGGCGGTCGACGACGTCGGCAAGGTCGTCAACCCGCTGATCGTGGAGGGCCAGGTGCACGGCGGCATCGCCCAGGGCATCGCGCAGGCGCTGTTCGAGGAGGCCGTCTACGACGCCGACGGCAACCTGCTCACCACCACGATGGCCGACTATCTGCTTCCGTCGGCGGCGGACCTGCCGGGCTTCACCCTCGACCGCACCGAGACGCCGGCGACCAGCAACCCGCTGGGCGTCAAGGGCGTCGGCGAGGCGGGCACGATCGCCTCGACGCCGGCCGTGGTGAACGCCGTCGTGGACGCCCTGCGCCCGCGCGGCGTGCACGACGTACGGATGCCGTGCACGCCGGAACGCATCTGGCGGGTCCTCAACGACGGCGCGCAGGAAGGAGCACGGCCATGATCCCCGCGCAGTTCGACTACGCGCGGCCCGCCTCGCTGGAGGAGGCCTGCCAGGCGCTCGCCTCCGACGAGGACGCCAAGGTGCTGGCGGGCGGCCAGTCGCTCCTGCCGCTGCTGCGGATGCGGCTGGCGTACCCGTCGACGCTGGTGGACGTCGGCCGGCTGCCGGATCTGAAGGGCGTGCACGACCGCGGCGACCACGTCTTCATCGGCGCGATGACGACGCACGACGAGGTCGTGCGCTCCGACGTGGTCACCGCGGGCTGCCCGCTGGTGGCGCTGGCCACGGCCATGGTGGCCGACCGGGCGATCCGGCACCGGGGCACGTTCGGCGGCTCGCTGGCCCACGCCGACCCGGCGGGCGACCTGCCTGCCGTGGTGCTGGCGCTGGGCGGCGTGCTCGTGGCAAGGTCGGCGGAGGGTGAGCGGGAGATCCCCGCCGCCGGCTTCTTCGTCGACTACCTGGAGTCGGCGCTGGAGCCGGGCGAGATTCTGACCGGGGTGAAGATCCCGAAGCTGGGTGCCGGCTGGGGTTTCCACTACGAGAAGTTCCACAGGACCGCGCAGTCGTGGGCGATCGTCGGGGTGGCGGCGGCTGTCAAGCGTTCCAACGGCGCGATCATCGAGGCCAGGATCGGGCTGACGAACATGGGAGAGAAGCCGCTGCGCGCCCGCGCCACCGAGTCGGCCCTGCGGGGCGTGGAGCTCGGAGACCAGGTGCGCCTGGCGTGCGAGGAGGCGGCCGCGGACACCTCTCCGCCAGCCGACCTGCACGCGCGGCCCGACTACCGCCGGCACCTGGCCAGGGTGCTGACCCACCGGGCCGTACGCGCGGCGGCCGGATCGCCCTGACCTCACGGGGGCATCCCTTCCGGGGTGCCCCCGCCCCGGCGTAGTGTCGCAACCACCGGAGAGGAGCGAATCGATGGCGATGCGGTTCGAACACGAGTTCACGGTTCCTGTTCCGGTCGAGCAGGCCTGGGCGGTGCTGCTCGACGTCGAGCGGGTCGCTCCGTGCCTGCCGGGGGCGAGCCTGGACGTCTTCGAGGGCGACGAGTTCACCGGCAGGATGAAGGTCAAGGTCGGCCCGATCACGGTGACGTACAAGGGCTCGGCCGCGTTCGAGGAAGTGGACAAAGACTCCCACACGCTGACGCTCAAGGCGTCGGGCAAGGAGGCGAGGGGGTCGGGCACGGCCTCCGCCACGGTCAAGGCGCGGATGACGCCGCGCGAGGGGGCCACGGCGGTGGCCGTGGAGACGACGTTCAACGTGACCGGCCGGCCGGCCCAGTTCGGGCGCGGCGTGATGGCCGAGGTCGGCGCCAAGCTCATCGACAGGTTCGCCGAGAACCTGGCCGCGCTGCTGTCGGAGTCGACCGTCGAGCCCGCCCCTCCGCAGGAGGAGGACCGGCCTCTCGCGGCGGTGCCCGAGCCCGGCGAGCCCGAGGAGCTCCGGCAGGAGGTGCGGCCCGTGGGCACGTTGCGCACGTCGCGCACGGCCGACGAGGAGGCGCTCGACCTGCTGGAGATCGCCGGGCAACCGCTGCTCAAGCGGCTGGCGCCCATCGCGGGTGCGGTCGCGGCGCTGCTGGTCATCGTCTGGGTGATTCGTCGGCTTATGCGCTGATTTTTGGGCAAATATTCGATCAAGTCCTGACGCTTCCCCTCCGGCAGGGGCAGCCATCCCCGCAGAGGACTACTGGGGGGACTCGGCATGCCGGACTGCACCGTCGTCGTCATCACGTACAACGACGCGGCCCGCCTGCCCAGGGCCGTACGCTCCGTGCTCGGGCAGTCGCTGCGCGACCTGGAGGTGATCATCTCCGATGACGCCAGCACGGACGGCACACCGGAGGTGGCGGCCCGCCTCGTGGCCGCCGACCCCCGGGTCCGCTACCTGCGCAGGCGGCACAACAGCGGCGGGTGCGGGGCCCCGCGCAACGACGGCATGGACGCGGCGACCACGCCGTACGTCATGTTCCTCGACAGCGACGACGAGCTGCCCCGGCACGCGTGCAAGAGCCTGCTCACCGAGATCGAGCGCACGGGCGCCGACTTCGTGTCGGGGCAGATCTCGCGTCTGTACGAGCGGACCGGACGCCTGCAGCCGTACTATCCGTGGTTGTTCGCCCGGCGGCGGGTGGTCGAGGGCATCCGCGAGGAGCCCGCGCTGTTCCTCGACAGCTTCACCACCAACAAGCTCTACGACCTGAGCCGGCTGCGCGCCGCCCGGCTGCGTTTCCCCGAGGACGTCCACTACGAGGACCACGTCTTCGCCGCCGGGTTGTACGCGCTGTCACGCAGGTTCGCCGTCGTGCCGTGGACGGTCTACCACTGGCACAGGGCGCCGACGAACGAGTCGATCTCGCTGAGCATCGACGACCTGGACAACGTGCGCCAGCGGGTCACCGCCGCCCGGATGAGCGACGACGCCCTGCGCCGGCACGGGGCCGGCGACCTGGTGCCGCACCGCCAGCGGCGCTTCCTCCGCCAGGACCTGCGCGTCTACCTCAACCCGCTGCCCTCCCGCGACCTGGTGTGGACCAAGGAGTTCGCCTCCATCGTGCGGCCGTACCTGGAGGAGATCCCCGGGGACGCGCTGGACGAGATGGCGCCCCTCGACCGGGTCTGCTGCCGGCTCATCCTGGACGACCGGATCGAAGACCTGCGGATCGCGGCGGGCTCGCTCACCGGGCCGAGAGCCGCCCCCAGGTCCGCCGTGCAGCACGACGGGCGGACGTACTGGGGCACCACGGTCTCGCCCGGCATGGACATCACCCGGCTGCGGCTGGCGGAGCTGCCCTACGCGGCGTCCAGGCTGCGGCACGAGGCGACGGCCCTGTCCACCGACGGCGAGCGCGTACGGATGACCGTGCGCAGCTACGACCCGTTCGGCAAGCTGCCGCTGGAGTGGAAGGCGTTCCTGCAGCTCGGCGGGAAGCGTGTCCCCATCACGCCGCGGCCGTCCGGCGACGGCGGGTACGTCAGCGAGGTCGTCTTCACGCCCACCGGCAAGTGCGATCCGCGCATCGGCTTCACCAGGACCTCCGACGGGCACACCACGACCGACCGGATCATCGTCGACCCGCGCACCGAGCCCATCGAGCTGCCCGGCCGCACGGTGAAGGCGGAGGGCCGCGCCGCGTACCTGTGCGTGCGTCCCGTGGCCGGGCCGCGGCCCGTGTGGCAGCGGGTCAAGCGGCGCCTGCTCAAGCGGTACAGCACGCCGCGGAACAAGCTGCGAGCGTACAAGGTGCTGATCCGCGTGTTGCCGAGGCGCGGGGACCTCGCGCTGTTCGAGTCGGACGTCGGGAAGGGCTACAGCGGCAGCCCCAGAGCCGTCCACGAGGAGCTGCGGCGGCGCGGGCTGCCGATCGAGGTGGTCTGGTCGGAGGCGAAGGGGCGCGGCGGGTTTCCCCAAGGCGTGCGGCGGGTGCGCAGGGGCAGCTGGCGTTACGTCTGGACGATGGCGCGTGCGGGGATCTGGGTGGACAGCCACGGGTTCCCGCTCGACTACCCGAAGCCGCGCGGCACCCGCTACCTGCAGACCTGGCACGGGCAGGGGATCAAGTCGATCGGCTTCGACGCGCCCGACCTGCGCGGTGACTTCGACCGGCCGCGGGCACGGTGGCGGGCCGCGGTCGCCCGGTGGGACGCGCTGGTGTCGCCGAGCGCGGAGTTCTCGCGGGTGTTCCTGCCGTCCAACGGCTACACGGGCAAGGTCTACCGCTGCGGGACCCCCCGCTGCGACGCCCTCGTACGCGGGGAGGGCGCGCGCGATGTGCGGGAGCGGCTGGAGATCCCGCCCGGCAGGAAGATCCTGCTGTACGCGCCCACCTACCGGGACCGGGCCAAGGGCAGCGGCCGGTCGGTGCGCGCCGACCTGGAGCTCATGGCCGACGAGCTGGCCGGCGAGTGGGTCGTCGTCCTGCGCACCCATCCGGTCGAGCGGTATCGGGTGCCCGAGCACCTGCTGCACTTCGTCCGCACCGCCGGGTCCTACCCGGAGATCAACGACCTGATGCCCGCCTCGGACGCCCTGCTGACGGACTACTCCTCGGTGATGTGCGACTACGCGCTCACGGGCAAGCCGATGCTGTTCTTCATCGACGACTGGGACGACTACCGGCTCTCGGAGCGCGGTGTCTACCACGACCTCCTGGCCATCGCGCCGGGCCCCTGCGTGACGACCACCGAGGACCTGGTGGCCGCGCTCAGGGACCTGCCCGCCCGGCACGCGGCCTGCGCCGAGCGGTACGCCGCCTTCCGCGAGCTCTGGTGCGCCGACGAGCACGGCGACGCCGCCGCCAGGATCGTGGCCGACTTCTTCGAGGGCGCCCATTGAGCGTCGTCTTCGCCTGCCTCGACGCCGACTCCCTCGGCGGCGTCCAGCAGGTGACGCACACCCTCGCGCAGGGGCTGGCCGGCCGGGGCCACGAGGTGCACGTGATCGGCCTGCACCGCCCCGCCGCCCCCTTCCGGTACGTGGACCGGCCGCTCTACCACCACCACGTGATCAGCCGCCGCCCCATGGACACGACCGGACGCCTGGCCCGCAGGCGGGTCGACAGGAAGCTGAAGGAACTGCTCGAAACGATCCGTCCGGGGTACGCGGTGATGACCTCGCCCTCGGCGGTGGCCAGGATGGCAGGGCTGCTGCCACCGGCGTTCCGGCCCATCGGGCAGTATCACGGCTCCTACGACCACGCCCGCGACTGCTGGCATATGGCCTCGATCAGGAGGCACTACCCCCGGCTCGACCAGGCGGTGTTCCTCAGCGAGGACGACGCGTGGCGGTTCTCGGAGCACGCGCTGCTGCCCAACACGTGGAGCCTGCCGAACCCCCTGGCGACCTGGCCGGAGGAGACGTCCGCGCTCGACTCGCCGCGGGTGCTCGGCGTGGGCAGGCTGGAGGGGGTCAAACGGTTCGACCGGCTGATCACCGCGTTCGCCCGGTCGGGCGCGCCGCCGCCGTGGGAGCTGCACCTGATCGGCGACGGCGGCGAGCTGGCGCGGCTGCGCGAGCACGCGGCCGGGGAGGGCGTCGGTGACCGGGTGGTCTTCCGGGGACGGGTGCCCGCCGCGCGCATGCCCGGCGAATATCTCGCGGCCTCGGTTCTCGGCCTGACCAGCGAGCACGAGGGCCTGCCCGTCGTGCTGCTGGAGTCGGCGGCGCACGGGGTGCCCGCGGTGGCGTTCGACGTGTCGGGGGGCGTGCGCTCGGCCGGGCCGGTGGCGGTGCCGCCCGGCGACGTCACCGCCTTCGCCTTCGCGCTGGGCCGGCTCGTCCGTTCCGCGGAGGAGCGGCGCCGCTCGGGCGCCGCCGCCCGCGCACGGGCCGAGGCCTTCCGCCTCGACCTCGTGCTGGACCGCTGGGAGTCGATGTTCGCCCACATCGACCGATGAGGCGGCTACACCGCCGGTTCGGCCAGTTCCGGGCGCTGGTGCGGCACGCCCGCGAGCGCGCACTGGCCCGAGGTGAGCAACGCGGCCACCGGGCTCGGCTCGCGCAGCCGGTTCAGCCGGTCGCGCATGGCCTTGCGCATGCGGCTGGCCTTACGCTTCTGCATCGTCTTCTGGCAGGCGACCACGTGCTCCTTGGTGGGCTTGGGCGCGCCGGTGAGCTCGTACCCCATGGACTCCAGGCGGTCGCCGAGCATGTGCTCGCACAGCGAGATCTCCCAGTCCTCCAGCCGGTTCGCCCAGCTGCCCACGCGGGTGCGCAGAACGTCGCCGTGCGTGTTGCTGTGCCAGACCTTGTGCTGCGGCACCGCCACCTGGGCCGCCTCGCGCGGGGAGACCATCGACGGGGCGAAGTCCTCCTCCAGGAAGTGGCAGAGCTTCTTCAGCTCGGTCGCCGGGTCGTCCGTGAGGTCCTCGTAGCGCAGCTCGTAGTACGTGTCCTCGGGCAGGGTCCGGCGCAGCCGGCCGCCCGCGTCGATGGCCTCGGCCCAGGTGGACACGGCGTGGAAGGAGTCCAGGTTGTACCAGGGCATCTCCTTCAGCGAGGACACGCAGTCGCGGCCGTCCCTGATGAGGTGGATGAACTGGGCGTCGGGGAAGAGCCGCAGCAGCATGTCGACCTGCTTGACGTAGCTCGGTCGCTTGTCGCCCCAGCGGGGCTTGTCGAAGCGGTCGGCGTACATGCGGAAGGCCGTGCCGATCACCGAGCCGAGCGAGCCAGGGCCCTCCACGCACTGCCGGACGAAATCGTCCTTGTCGATCTTGAGCTCGCGGAACTTCGTGCTGCGTTCGGTCGCGATCCACTGGGCGAAGGCGCGACGGCGCTGGGTGACCCGCAGGTCGCCCCAGGTGCGCCGGCGGTGGTAGGCGGGAACGAGGAAGCGCGTCTCCGGAGGCACCGCCATACGCGGGTGCGAGTGGAGCATGAGCTGGAGCATCGTGGTGCCAGACCGCGGGCATCCGATGACGAAGACTGGCCGGTCGGACATTGCGTAGTAACCCCCGAAAACTTAGACGAGAACGTGCTCTCGGCTCTCCTGAGAGGAGGCCGCGCCGTGCCTGCGCGTGAAGAGCCACAGCCGGTAGACGAGGAAGACCTCGTTGGCCAGCAGCAGGACCCCCGACATCGCGGCGAGCGGGATCAGCGCCCATGCCCCCGCAAGAGGCGCGACCACGAACACCGCCGCATGGAACTCGATGCCGCTGATCAGGTGCGAGCGCACCCGGTGGCGGGCCAGGAACCTGTTGAGCCGTCGCGGAAAGCTGCGCCGCCGGGGCCCCCGCCCCAACGCCACCCGATCCTGCGGCTCCTGCGACTCCTGGTCGAAAGGATCCTGATCGAAGGGCTCATGCTCGTCGCCGGGCTCCTGCCGCCCCTCCCTGACCGCCTCGCGCACCCGCTTCATCTGCGGCGCGTTGACGTACCTGAACAGGTCGAGCACGGCCACCGCCGCGCCCAGGACGATGAAGTGCACCTCGCCCGTCAGCGCGTACTGCCCGTACGCCAGCCCTCCGGCGCACAGGACCACCCGGACGCGGTCACCCACGTAGTCGAGCCAGAGCCCGAAGGGCGTGCCGGTGCCCTTGAGCCGGGCGACCTTGCCGTCCACGCAGTCGATCATGAAGCTCACATAGAACGCGAGCGCGCCCGCCGCGAGCTGGTTCATCGCGAAGCAGGCGGCCGACACCGCGCCGAGGACCAGGGAGAACACGGTGAGCGCGTTGGGCGTCAGCTGGGTACGGTTGGCCACGACCAGCGCGACCCGGCAGGCGGCCGGGTCCACGAAATACACGGTCCACCAGGAATCTCTCCGCTTGCGTGTCTCGTGGACGTCATCGAGCGAATAGGTCCTCATGGACTCCAGCATGGCCACGCAACGCGCCGGATCGATTACTCTCTGGAACTACTGGGTGGTTTCCATGCCCGTTCTTGACCGTCCCGGCACGGAAAACCGCCACGTGGGTCCGGTGTCGCCGTCCCTGCACCAGCCGGTCATGACCAGGCCGCGCAGTTCGGCGCGCACCTCGAGTTTCCAGTTCTTCCCGCCGCCGCCCAGCCGGCGGGGGTCGATGGCGGCGACCACGCCGTGGCGGCCCGAGCGCCGCACCTCCAGGGGCACGCGGCGGCGTCCGTCGGAGAGCCACATGCTGACCCTGGCCGGCTTCCTGTCGACGCGGTGGAACGACACGTGCCCCCGCAGCCGGTACTCCGTGCCGGTCCACTCGCACGCGTCGACCCTGGCGACCAGTTTGAGCTCGTCCCGGGCGTCGAAGACCTCGTCGGGGATCCGGAGCCGGCGGTTGCGGAAGAAGGGGTAGTCGCCGTACCAGTTGGTGACGCGCAGGCCGCGCGGCACGATGCGAGTGCCGCCCTCGCGGGCCCGCCGGAACGCGCGCACCTTGCGCAGCTCCGCCACCAGCCCGCGCTTGACCAGGTGCAACTCCAGGCGGCGCAGCGAGGGCGCGGTGGCCAGCGCCCGCACGCTCAGCTCGGCCAGCCACGCGTGGGCCAGCTCCACCACCGGGCCGCACTCGTCGCAGTTCTCCAGCGCCTGGAAGAGGAACAGGATGTCCTTCTCCAGCACCAGCGCGTCGAAGCCGTCGAGCAGGTCGGGCGCACGCTCCTCGAGGAAGGCGCGGACCGCGCGGATGGCCGCGAGGCGCTCGTACAGGTTGTCCGGCTCGGTCCTGCGTTGCGTGATCGACGTGGCCCCCGTCTCGCGCCTGCGCCAGTGGTAGACCACGTCGCCCACCATGTCCACGCTGGTGGCCAGGACGTGCGCCTGCATGGCGACGGGCACGTCCTCGTAGATGCCGACGGGGAACGCCAGGCCGCAGCGCTCCCAGAAGGCGCGCCGGTAGACCTTGTTCCACACCGTGCGGTCCCTGACGAGCACCTGCTTGTCGGTGATGTGGGTGCACAGCTGCGGCCGCCTGAACACCTTCTCGTGCAGCGTCGACTCCTCCAGCCGGCCGTCCACGAGCCGTCCCACCGCGCCGCACGCGAGGTCTGACCCGGTCTCGGCCAGGCTGCCGACGAGCAGCTCGTACGCGTGCGGCGGCACGACGTCGTCACTGTCGGCGAAGGCCAGATAGGTGCCGCGGGCGTGCCGGATGCCCTCGTTCCGCGCGGGCCCCGGGCCCTGGTTTCGCTGGGTGACGATGACGAAACGCTCGTCACGGGCGGCGAAGTCCTCGGCCACGCGCCGGCTGCCGTCCTCGGAGCCGTCGTCGACCAGGATCACTTCGAAGTCTTCCAGTGTCTGGGCGGCCAGCGACTTCAGGCACTCGGTGATGTACGCCTCCACGTCGTGGAACGGGACGACGACGCTGAGCAGGGGGATCATGACGATTGCTCCTTGCTTCCTGGACCCGGCTCGAAAGGACAGGTCGAGGGCAGCATGCCGTGGCCGCCGGGCCGGATCCGCATCCCTGATCAGCTCTTTACCTGACGCGCGATCGGCTACGTTGTGCAGTTGAGTCCGCGCTGAGAGTTAGGGGCAGCGATGCTGAGGAGCGTCCGTGACGATGATCTGCCCGTCATGCGCCGATGGCGCAACCACCCGCGGGTGCGCGCGGCCAGCTTCGCCACGCACGAGATCACGCCGGCCGAGCACCTGCGGTGGTGGCAGGCGACCAGTGCCGACCCGGGCAGGTGCGTGCTGATCTACGACCACCACGGGGTCTCCGCCGGGGTGGTGACCTACGCCGACCTGGCGTCCGGCGCCGCCTCCTGGGGCTTCTACCTCGACCTCGAGGGGCTCGAAGGGTCGGGCGACCTGCTGCGGGCGTGGATCGGGCTGGAGAAGGCGGCCATCACGCACGCCTTCGGGCCGCTCGGGCAGGCGGCGCTCCGCGGCGAGGTGCTGGCCGACAACGCGCCGGTCAGGCTGCTGCACCAGCGGTTCGGCTTCGCCGAGGTGGGCTCCTACCAGCGCGACGTCGACGGTGTTCCGCGCGACGTCGTGGCCATCGAGCTCAGGAAGGGGCAGGCATGATCTCCATCGCGGGGCGGCCGATCGGGGCGGCGCATCCGCCCTACGTCGTCGCCGAGATGTCCGGCAACCACAACGGGAGCCTGGCGCAGGCGCTGGCCATCGTGGACGCGGTGGCGGCCAGTGGCGCGCACGCGCTGAAGCTGCAGACCTACCGGGCCGACACGCTGACCGTCGACTGCGACGGGCCCGCGTTCCGGATCGGCGACGGGCACGAGCTGTGGGGCGGCGAGCACCTCTACCAGCTCTACGAGCGTGCCCACACGCCGTGGGAGTGGCACGAGCCGATCTTCGAGCGGGCCCGCGAGCACGGGCTCACCGCCTTCTCCTCCCCCTTCGACCCGTCGGCCGTCGAGCTGCTGGAGAAGCTGGGCACACCGGCGTACAAGATCGCTTCGTCGGAGATCGTGGACCTGCCGCTGATCAGGCTCGCGGCGAGCACGGGCAAGCCACTGATCATCTCGACGGGCATGGCGTCCGCCGGGGAGATCGAGGCCGCCGTGACGGCCGCCCGCGAAGCGGGCTGCGGGCAGCTGGCGGTCCTGTCGTGCACGGCGTCCTATCCGGCCTCGCCCGCCGAGAGCAACCTGCGCGCGCTGCCGCTGCTGGCCGCGCTCACCGGAGCGGTCGTCGGCGTCTCCGACCACACGCCAGGGCTGGGCGCCGCGCTGGCCGCCGTGGCGCTGGGCGCCTGCCTGATCGAGAAGCACGTCACGACGTCCAGGTCCGAGGGCGGGGTCGACGCGGCCTTCTCGCTGGAGCCGGGCGAGCTGCTGGCGCTGGTGGTGGAGAGCGAGCGGGCCTGGCAGTCGCTGGGCAGCCCGGTGATCGGGCCGCGCCCGTCCGAGCGCGAAGGGCTGCGCTTCCGCCGGTCCCTTCACGTCGTGCGCGACGTGCGCGCGGGCGAGCCGGTGACCCCTGACAACGTACGCTCGATCCGGCCGGCGGGCGGGCTGCCTCCCGAGGCCGCCGCGCAGGTGATGGGCCGGCGCTTCACCCACGACGTGGCGTTCGGCACGCCGCTGACCTGGGACCTCGTCTAGAGCAGGGCGAGCAGGGCGTCGGCGGCGCGCTCCCTGCCCTTGCCGTCGACGAGGCCGCTGCCCCGCCTGCCGTGTTCCTCGCGGGCGGCGGGGTCGGCGAGCAGCCGGGCGAGCGCGGCCACGGCCCGCGCGTCCGGCTCGCCGCCCAGCCCGGCGGCGACGCCCCGGCCGACCAGCTCGCCATAGCCGATGAGCTGGTTGTCCGCCACCCAGGTCAGCGCCGTGGGCACGCCGAGGTGGAGCAGCTCCCAGATGGCCGAGCCGGCGGCGGTGACCACGAGGTCGGCGCCGGCCATCAGCTCGGGCAGGCGGTCCGTCGGCGGGATCACGGTGATCGGGTCGCCCACGTCGAAGGACGCCGGGCTGATCACCGTGCCGCGGAACGGCTCGCCCGTCGCCAGGAGGGCCCGCGCCCACGCGGGGGCGACGCCGGCGCTGTCGGTGCCGCCGAAGAAGCAGAGCACGTGCGGCACCCGGTCACGCCGGGGCGTGCGCGCGCACCGGCGTACGCGGTCGCGCAGCAACGCGTATCGTGCTCCGGCCAGCCACCGCCCTCCCGTGCCGGACCCGTGGCGGCGCTCGGCGCCGAGGTTCTGGTCGAGATAGAGGTCGGCCTGCTGGCCCAGGGGGTCGCCGTCGGCGATGGCCAGCACCGCCAGGCCGGCCCGCCTGAGCGCCGCCCCCGTCTCCGCGGGCAGCTCGTACGAGTCCAGCACGACGGCGGCCAGCCGCGACTCGCGGGCCAGCGCCGCCAGGCGGCCGGGGGACGAAGGCGCGTCGACCAGCGGCAGCCCGCGCTGCTCCAGCTGCGCCAGCGCCCACGCCGAGCCACGCACGTGCCCGAGGAAGACCACCTCGACGCCACGGGCGCACAACTCCTCGGCCAGGGCCACGCAGCGCACCAGATGGCCGACCCCGATGCTCTCCCCGGCGTCGCAGCGGAAGCCCACCCTGTGGCGGCCGCTCACGCGTCCTGCAGCGCCTTCTGCCGCACGTGGGCGTTGAGCCCGCACACCTCGGGCCGGGCCCGCAACCAGCTCACCAGCGCTTTGACCGGCACGTGGCGGTCGCCGAACTCGCCCACCACGCGGGAGATCAGCTCCCAGTCGTCCTCGGTGTCGAGCGTGACCCGCAGGTCGTCGGCGGCGGGCCGGTAGGTCAGCCCGAGCAGCCGCGCGTCGCCGGGATGCTCGTAGACGTAGGAGGTGACGTGGGTGCGGTGGAAGGCGGCGGCCTCCCGGTCGGCCCGCTCCAGGGCGGTCCTGCCGACGATCTCCACGTCGAGCCCGCGCGGCAGCGTGCGCACCAGGCTCGTGCTCAGGTAGTCGAGGCCGGGCACGGCCCGGAAGACCAGCGCCGCCTCCCTGATCACGGCCGGGTCGAGCAGCGGGCAGTCTGCCGTGAACCGCATCACCGCGTCGGCCCGCCGCCCGGCCATCGCGTGCATGAACCGCGTCAGCACGTCGTCGACCGGCCCCCGGTGACAGCCCACGCCGAGCACGCGGCACTCGGCGGCCACGGCGTCGTCGGCCCGTTCGATCGTGGTGGCGACGACGAGATCGTCGAGGGCACCCGCCTCGCGCGCGGCGCGTACGACCCACGACAACACCGAGCGGCCGCCCAGGTCGCGCAGCACCTTTCCGGGCAGGCGCGTGGAGCCCATCCGAGCCTGAACAATTCCGACAATGCGCACCGAAGCCCCATTCCCCCGTGTGACGCTGAGTCCTCGAACGATCGCGCTATGCTACCGCCTGCTCATACGACGACAGTGCGCAAGCACGATTCAGGGGGCCACGTGAGCATTCTCAGCGGATCGTCGATCTTGATCACCGGAGGCACCGGATCCTTCGGCAAGGCGTTCATCAGGCACGCGCTCGACTCGCTCGGAGTGCGGCGCCTGGTGGTCTTCTCCCGCGACGAGCTGAAGCAGTACGAACTCAAGCAGCTCTTCGACGACGACGAGCGGCTGCGCTGGTTCATCGGCGACGTCCGCGACCGCGACCGGCTGACCCGCGCCATGCACGGCGTCGACCACGTCATCCACGCGGCGGCGCTCAAGCAGGTCGACACCGCCGAGTACAACCCGTTCGAATACGTCCGCACCAACGTCTCCGGCTCCCAGAACGTCGTCGAGGCCGCCATCGACTGCGGCGTGCGCAAGGTCGTCGCGCTCTCCACCGACAAGGCGTCCAGTCCGATCAACCTCTACGGCGCCACGAAGCTCGTCGCCGACAAGCTGTTCGTCTCGGCCAACCACTACGCCGCCGCCCACGAGACCCGCTTCTCCGTCGTGCGCTACGGCAACGTCGTCGGCAGCCGCGGCTCGGTCGTGCCGCTCTTCCTGCGGCTGGCCGAGCAGGGCGGCTCCCTGCCGATCACCGACAAGCGCATGACGAGGTTCTGGATCACGCTCGACCAGGCCGTCAGGTTCGTGGTCGACTCGTTCGACCTGATGCAGGGCGGCGAGCTGTACGTGCCGCGCATCCCCAGCATGCGTATCACCGACCTGGCCGAGGCGCTGGCCCCGCACAGCCCGGTCTACGAGATCGGCGTGCGTCCCGGCGAGAAGCTGCACGAGGAGATGATCGGGCCCGACGACGGGCGCAGGACGCTGCGGCTGGCCGACCGCTACGTGCTCCAGCCGACGATCGCGACCTGGGGCTACCGGCCGCCGCACGCCGGCGAGCTGCTCCCCGAGGGTTTCGCCTACCGCTCCGACACCAACGACCAGTGGCTCTCGGTCGACGACCTGCGCGGCATGGTGACCGGCTGATGTTGCCCTACGGACGCCAGTCGATCACCGAGTCCGACGTCGAGGCCGTCGCCGAGGTGCTGCGCGGCGACTGGCTGACGACGGGCCCCGCGGTCGGCGCGTTCGAGGCCGAGCTGGCCCGCTGGACCGGCGGCGTGCCGTGCGTGGCGGTCACGTCCGGCACCGCGGCGCTGCACGTCGCCTACGTCGCGGCGGGGGTGCGGCCGGGCGACGAGGTCGTCACCTCGCCGCTGACGTTCGTGGCCACCGCCGCCACGGCCGCGCTGCTGGGCGCGCGGGTGGTCTTCGCCGACGTGCAGCCCGACACGGGCAACCTCGATCCCGGCAGCGCCGCGGCGCTGGTCACGCCGCGCACGCGGGTGGTGACGGCGGTCGACTACGCGGGCCATCCCGCCGACTACGACGAGCTGCGCGCGGTCGCCGACGAAGCCGGGGCGCTGCTGATGGCCGACGCGGCCCACTCGATCGGGTCTGCGTACAAAGGGCGGCCGGTGGGGGCGCTGGCGGATCTGACGACGTTCTCGTTCTTCCCGACCAAAACCGTCACCACGGCGGAGGGCGGCGCGGTGGCGGCGGCCGACCCCCAGCACTTGAGGCGGGCCGCCTGGTTCATGAACCACGGCCTGGTCAGAGACCCCGCCGAGCAGCGCCACCCCGGCGAGGGCGGCTGGCACCAGGAGGTGCACGCGTTCGGGCTGAACTACCGGCTGCCCGACGTGCTCTGCGCGCTCGGCCTGAGCCAGCTGCGGCGGCTGCGCCGTTTCCGCGCGCGACGCGCGGAGCTGGTCGCCCGCTACCACCTGATGCTGAGCGACATGCCCGGCCTCGTCCTGCCGGCCCAGCGCGCCTACGTCGAGCCGGCCTGGCACCTCTATCCCGTCAGGGTTCTCGACGGCCGCCGGCGGGAGGTCTACGACCGCATGCGCGCCGCGGGCATCGGCGTGCAGGTCAACTACCTGCCGGCCTACCGGCATCCGGTGTTCGAGGACCTCGGTTACCGGCGCGGGCTCTGCCCCGTGGCCGAGGCCTACTACGCCGAGGAGCTGTCGCTGCCGTTGTTCCCCGGCCTGTCGGACCTCCAGCAGGAGCGGGTCGCGGAGACGCTGGCCGGCATCCTGTCCTGATCAGCGTTCGGCGAGCAGCAGGCCGCCGTCGTCGTCCCTGTCGACGAGGAAGCGCCGGTCGGCGACGGT
Organism: Nonomuraea sp. B5E05; assembly: GCF_039880665.1. NCBI lineage: Bacteria > Bacillati > Actinomycetota > Actinomycetes > Streptosporangiales > Streptosporangiaceae > Nonomuraea > Nonomuraea sp. B5E05. The sequence goes on along the minus strand of NZ_JBDPMJ010000005.1, from coordinate 124,956 downwards.
CGCGACCGGCCGATCCCCCGTCCGCACCAGCGGGCGGATGGGCCTGCCCTGGTCGATGAGCACCTCCCACCACGCCTCGTCACCGACGCGCTCGTCGATGTCGGCCAGCGGCACCCGCGCGCGGAACTCCCGGCCCTCCAGCGCGACGGGGAAGTACATCTCCTCGCCGTCGCTCCTGCGTCTCAGCCGCAGCACGGGCTCGCCGTCGCCGGCGTCGGAGATCCTCCCCGCGCACACCAGCTCGCCGCCGTCCACCTGGCACGAGCCGATGACCGCCTTGGGCGTACGCAGGCGCAGGCCCCAGGCGCCCTTGGGCATGCGCACCGGCACCACCCAGACCCCCGGCAGCCGCAGCGGCTCCGGCACGAGCGGCCGTGACCAGCGCGGCCCGCCCACCCGGCCGTCGAGCCGCAGCCCGTGGCCCTTCAGCCGCGCGCGCAGGTCCCAGTGCCCGTGCCTGCCCAGCTGCGCGGGCGTCAGCGTCTCAGGGTCGAAGGCGAACCTGAACGGGAAGGTGTGCTCGGCCACCGAGGGGCCGTCGTCCCGCTCGAAGTCCTCCCAGACGGGCGCGCTGACCGCTTCCGACAGGAGCACGGTCTCGCCCGTCCGGCGTTCCTGCAACCACACGCGCAATCGCACCCGTCTCAGCCGGGCGGCGTCGAACCTGCCCAGCGACACCCGGCCCACGCCGTGCAGCACGCCGTCGCGCCACTCGAGGCTCACCAGCCGGCCCGTCAGGCGCAGCTCGCCGGAGACGTCCGACAGGCGGGCGGGCATCGACGGGTGGCGGCCGTGCCAGCGCCGGCGCAGCAGCCCCACCGGTCCGACCTTCGGCAGCAGCCGCCCGTCGCGGGCCTGGGCGAACACCTCGGCCAGCTCCTCCAGGCGGCGCCGGTGCAGCAGGTGCACCTGGAGGCGCTGCTCGAACGGGATGCTCTGCCACGCTTCCCGCGACACGCCGTCGAGGTAGCGGCAGGCCAGGTCGAGCAGGCCGGGGTCGGCCGACGGGCCCATGGCGGCCATCGCCTCGACGGCGACCGCCATGTCGATGTCCATCGTGTCGCTGTCGAAGCCGGGCTTCAGCCCCGGCGCGGCACGGCCGAGCAGATCGGCGGTCTGCACCACCGACAGCAGGCGGTCGCGCAGGTTGCCGGGCTCCAGGCTGCGCTGGGTGATCGAGGCGCCGGGCTCGTCGCGCTGCCGCCAGTGGTAGACGACCCTGGACAACACGTCCACCGAACGGGCACCGACGTGGGCGGCCATGGCGACGGGCTGGTCCTCGTACATGCGCTCGGGGAAGCTCAGGCCCAGGTCGTCCCAGAAGGAGCGGCGGTAGACCTTGTTCCACAACATGCGGTCACGGATCAGCAGCGGGTGACGGGTGATGTGGGTGCCTTTGACCGGCCTGGCGAACGCCTGCCGGTGCGCCCACGAGGGCACGAGCAGGTTGCGGTGCAGGCGCATGACGTTTCCGCAGGCCAGGTCGGAGCCGGTGCTTTCGAGCGAGGCCACCATCCGGCCGAACGCGTCGGGCGGCACGGTGTCGTCGCCGTCGACGAAGGCCAGGTAGCGGCCGCTCGCCTGCCGTACGCCGACGTTGCGGGCCCGGCCGACACCGTGGTTGTCCTGCCTGATGAGGCGGATCCGGCGGTCGCCGGCCTGCCTGGACGCCACGACGGCGGGGCCGCCGTCGTCGCTGCCGTCGTCGACGCAGACCACCTCGAGGTCGGCCAGGGTCTGCGCGGCGATGGAGTCCAGGCAGGGTCCGATGTACTTCTCGACGTTATAGAACGGCACGATCACCGACAGAACCGGCACATGCACTCCTCATCGTTACGTCAACCGGACAACAGGCGGATGACTCGGCGGGCGACCTTGCGAGGGCGGGCCAGGCGGCGGGAGAGACGGTATCCGAGGGTTCTTCTGTAGGCGGTGGCCTTGCGCTGCGTCCTGCGCAGGCGGGACTTCGACCTGACCAGCTCGCGTTCGCGGTACGTCAGCTTGGTCTCCAGGCGTGTGATCCTGGCCAGGGCGGCGGTGAGCTGGTCGGCCAGGCGGTCGCGGGCGCCGAGCAGGTCACGGTAGGTGGGAGCCTGCTCGGTCGGCTCGGCGAGCTGGCCGAGCTCGGCGTCGAACTTCCTGGCCCGGTCGAGGTCGCCCCGGTCGCAGGGCCGCCCGGCCATGCCGCACAGGGTCAGCGCGAGCTGGTCCGCCTCCAGCGGCCACGGCCAGGGATGGTGGTGCCCGGCCGCCAGCAGCCTGACCGCGAACCGCCACAGGATCCGGCAGAGCACGACGCGCGGCTCGGGAGGCATGGACGGCGCCGCCGCTGGGCTGATCGCGGCGAAGCGCGTGCCGTCGTGGACGAGGCTGTCGGTCGCGGCCACGACGGCGCCGCCGCCCTCCAGCCACTCGGCGAGGCGGGCGAGCAGGTCGCGTACGGCTTTGACGTCCTCGCGGGCGCAGGCCTCGACGAGGATCTCCTCGACGACCCGGCCGGTGGGGATCCGGCGCTCGTCGCCGTCGGGCAGCCGCCGGGTGGCCGTGCCGGTGAACTCGTACAGGGCCGAGCCCTCCTCGATCAGGCCCAGCGGCAGGTCGCCCTCGACGCCGGGGGCGACCGGCGGGCGGGTGGCGACGGCGACCCAGAGCGGCGCCAGCTCCTCGCCCAGGCGGTGGCGGAACACCACGCGGGTCAGCCGCAACGGGTCGGCCACCAGCATCCGGTCACCGCCGCGCGCGCTGAGCGGGAACGTGAGCGCGTCGGGCAGGTCGCCGGCCAGCGCCTCACTGGCCAGCAGCGCGCGCGGCGCCTGGCGTCCGGGGTAGGCCGCGTAGCGGCGCTGCACGACCAGACCCGCGGACTCCAGGCCGCGGTCGACGGCCAGCGGCCCGCTCGGGTAGCCCGGGTCGAAACCGTGCGGCGCCCACTGGTCGTCGCCGCCCTCCCGGTCAGCGGGCCTGGCCTCGATGAACCGGTCGATGCCCAGGTCGTTGCGTACGCCGAGAACCAGCCGCCCGCCGGGCGCGACCAGCGCCGCGAGCGCGGCCACCGACTCCGTCCACCCGGCCGCCGGCGCCTCGGCGGAGTGGGTGCGCGCCAGCCCGTCGATCGCGAGAACCAGGTCGTACGGCTCGTCGGCGTCCAGCATCTCCAGCCGGCCGCAGAACACCTCCAGCCCCGGGTGCCGCGAGCCGAGCGCGCACGCGTCGGGGTAGGAGCGCACCAGCGCCGCCGCCTCGGAAGCCAGCGCGACGACCTCGTCCACCAGCGCCTGTGGATGCGGCCCGACCAGCAGCACCCTGCCGCTCGCCGGGGTCATCCGCCTGACCAGCTCGAGTGCCGCGCCGCGCCAGTCCGTGATGCCGCCCATGTTGGACAGGTCGGACCACAGCAGCATCTCCCCGCCGATCAGCCGGACGTTCTCGGGCGCCTCGCTCATGCGCGTGTTCATGACCCCGCTCCGTGCCCGGTCGCCGGGGATCCGCAGCGCACCCGCTTCCATCCGAACATTCGCCGTAGCTCCTCCGGTGTCGCCTGATAGTCGAAACCCAGCTCCTGCCTCGCCGTCTCCGCCGCCAGCCCGGGGTCGACGGTCGTGCCGTGCAGCTCGGGCCAGAGCCTCATGCGGCGCGCCGCGCCGCCGTATTCCGGCCGTTCGTCCTCGAACTGCATCGGATCGCCGTACACGGCCACCTCGCAGCCCACCGACGCGCCGTAGAACAGCGCGCTGCCGAGCCTGTTGGAGGCCACCCTGCGGTGGCGCCGCAACTGGCGCAGCTGCTTGCGCAGGAAGTCACGCCCCTTCGTATCCCAGCGGGATCCGCGCTCGCCATGGCAGATGACCCGGAAACCTCTCGACTCGTACGCCCGCCGAATGTACGGATTTGCGAACTCCAGCCAGTAAAGGCAGACCGTGACCGGGTCAGTCTCGACATCTCGTATTTCGTCGGCAAGTCGACCGTGGTCACCACTGACGGAGTGCTTCTCCCATCCATGAAAGGGATACCAGATCGTGCCTTCACGATCGGGAACCACGCCCAGGTCCGGCTCGAGGTGAAGGAGGTAAATCCACGGCGCGCCGATCAGGTAGTGCCCCCTGCGGCCCATGGACCAGCCACGGCGGCGCAGCACGTCCGACCAGACGAAACGGGGATAACCGGGGCTGCACCAGTGGTCGTTCGGGGGAAATCCATGGAGATAGTTCCATCCGTGCTGGAGAAAACCCTGGATGCGCTTCGGCAACTCGTCCGGCAGGCCGCAATATTTGCCAAGAATGCGGGAGTGCCCGTACCAGTGATTGGATTCGTCCATCATTTCCCCCGTACGGTTGGCGTGTCCCAGCCGACATTCCCAGCCCTCCGCACGGCCCACGCGTGGTTATACGCTTCCATTACCCACCACGGGGCCTTGGTTTCTCCTCACCTGTCGATCGCGGATACACTGGGTCGCGCCTTGAGGACAGAGAGTGAGTGATCATGAGTCATCTCGATCGCCTGCGGGCCACCTTCCGCATGGCGCTCAACCTGCCTGACGGCACCGACGTCGACGGGCTCGAATACCGTGCCATCCCGCAGTGGGACTCCCTGGCCCACATGGCGTTGGTCGCCGCGATGGAGGACGAGTTCTCCGTCATGATCGACACCGACGAGATGATCGACATGAGCTCGTTCGCGAAGGCGGCCGAGCTGCTGGAGAAGCATGGCGTCGGCGCTGCCGCCCGCTGAGGCCAGGGTCACCCTGGTCACGGGTTCGACGGCGGGCATCGGCCGAGCCATCGCGACCGCGCTGGCCGCCGCCGGTCACGATGTCGTGCTCCACGGCCGCGACGAGGAGCGGGCCGCGAAGGTCGCCGCCGACGTGGCCGCCGAGACCGGCGGCCTGACCGGCTCCGTCCACGGCGACGTGGCCGATCCCGGGCTCGTCTCGGCCATGATGCGGCGCATCTACCAGCGGCACGGCCGGCTCGACTCCCTGGTGATCAACGCGGGCGTGCACGCCGCGGGCCTGCTCGGCATGGTCCGCCACGACACCATCGGCCGCCTCTTCGAGGTCAACGCGATCGGCGCCACGCACACCCTGCAGGCCTCGCTCCGGCTGCTGCGCCGGGGCACCAGCCCCGCCGTGGTGCTCGTCTCCTCGATCATGGGCCGCGCGGGCGGCGCCGGTCAGGCCGTCTACTCCGCGACCAAGGCCTCGATCATCGGCCTCACCCTGGCCGCCGCCAAGGAGCTGGGGCCGGCCGGCATCCGCGTCAACGCCGTGGCGCCCGGCTACATCCAGACCGACATGCTCGGCACGCTCGACGAGCACACCCGCACGGCCACGGTCGCGGCGACCCCCCTCGGGCGCCTCGGCAGGCCGGCCGACGTCGCCCGCGCCACGGCGTTCCTGCTCTCCTCCGACGCCGGTTTCATCACCGGCCAGGTCCTCGGCGTGGACGGCGGGCTGGTGCTGTGAGCCAGGAACCGCCGTTCCCCCATCCGGAGGCCCGGCTCGTCGTCGCGGGAGACGAGACAGCGCTCTCGGGCGGTGTGCTGGGTGACGACATCGAACGCGCCGCCGAGGCCCTGGCCCGGCTGCGGCCGGGGCCGCTGTTCTGCGGGATGCGCAACAACCTCGCGTCGGTGCTGCGCTATCTCGCCGCCTGGCGCTCCGGCCGGCCGATCGCGCTGCTCGACCCCGACCTGCCCGTCGGGGCGCTGGCCGACCTGACGGGCAGGTTCCAGCCGGCCGCGCTGCTCGGGTTCACCCACGCGGCCGACGGCTCGTCACCGCGCGTCCCGCGGGCGCCACGACCTCCGTCCCACCGCGACGCGGGTCACCCGCCCGAGCCGCATCCCGACCTGGCGGTCCTGCTCGCCACGTCCGGCTCGACCGGCAATCCCCGGCTCGTCCGCCTCTCGCGCCGGGCCGTGCTCGCCAACGCCGCCGCCATCGTCACGGCGCTGTCCATCGAGCCCGCCGAGATCGTGCCCACCAGCCTGCCGCTGCACTACAGCTACGGCCTGTCGGTGCTCAACAGCCACCTGATGGCGGGGGCCACCGTCGTGCTGACGGAGGCGGGGCTGCTGGAGCGCTCGTTCTGGACCCACCTCGACGCCCACCGCTGCACGTCGCTGGCGGCCGTCCCCTACCAGTACGAAATGTTGCGCCGGCTGCGTTACGACCGGGCCGAGCATCCCGCGCTCGCCACGTTCACGCAGGCGGGCGGGCGCCTCAGCGAGGAGCTGGTCAAGGAGTTCGCCGCTCAGGCCGACCGGTTCTTCGTCATGTACGGGCAGACCGAGGCCACGGCCCGCATCGCCGTCCTGCCTCCTGACCGGCTCGCCGACAAGCCGGGCTCGGCCGGGCTCGCCATCCCCGGGGGCCGGCTGACCATCGACGCCGGGGAGGTCGTCTACCACGGTCCCAACGTCATGATGGGCTACGCGGAGACCGCCGCCGACCTGGCGAGGGGCGACGACCTCGGCGGGGTGCTGCGCACGGGCGACCTCGGCCGGCTCGACCCCGAGGGCTTCCTCCACATCACCGGGCGGCTCAAGCGCATCGCCAAGATCTTCGGCGTGCGGGTCAACCTCGACGACGTCGAGCGCCTGCTGACCGCCTCCGGCCCGGCGGTGGCCACCAGCGGCGACGACCGAATCACGGTGTGGACGGAAGGGCTCGACGCGGCGGGCTGCGCAGGGCTGGCCCGGCGGCTCGGCGCGGAGTTGCGCGTGCACTGGAGCGGGTTCGACGTCCGCAGCGTCGACCGGCTTCCCCTCCTGGCGAACGGCAAGATCGACTACCGCGCGCTGGAGTCCCGCGCATGACCTCGGGCGTGTTCACGCTGGGCGGGGCCGAGCGGGAGGCGGTGCTGGCGCCGGCGCTGGCGGCGCTGACCGAGCGGCACCGGCAGGCGTGCCCGCCCTACGACCGGATTCTCGACGCGATCGGCGCGCGGCCTCCCTACGAGCGGGTGGCCGACCTGCCGTGGTTGCCGGTGCGGCTGTTCAAGACGCACGAGTTGCGCAGCGTACGCGAAGACCAGGTGTTCAGGGTGCTGACGTCCAGCGGCACGACCGGGCAGCGGCCGAGCCGGGTGTTCCTCGACCGCGAGGCGGCGGCCGCGCAGACCCGGATGCTGGCGGCGACGTTCAGGGGGGTGCTGGGCGAGCGGCGGCTGCCGATGCTGGTCGTCGACAGCCGCTCCGTGGTGCGTGACCCGGCGCTGAGCGCGCGTGGCGCCGGCGTGCTCGGGATGATGAACTTCGGCAGGGACCACACGTTCGTGCTCGACGAGCGGGGCCGGGTGGACGCGGAGGCGGTCAAGGGCTTCCTGGCGCGGCACGGCCGCGAACGGTTCCTGATCTTCGGTTTCACGTTCATGGTCTGGCTCCACCTGCGCGGTCTCGGCGCGGACCTGTCGCGGGGGGTGCTGATCCACTCGGGCGGCTGGAAGCGGCTGGCCGAGCAGGCGGTGGACAACGCCGGGTTCCGGCGGCGGCTGGCCGACGAGTGCGGGCTGAGCAGCGTGCACAACTTCTACGGCATGGTCGAGCAGATCGGCACCGTGTTCCTGGAAGGGCCGGACGGAGACGGGCTCTACTGCCCCGACTTCGCCGACGTCGTGATCCGCGACCCGCAGACGTGGCAGGAGGCGCCGGCCGGCGTGCCGGGGCTGATCGAGGTGGTCAGCACGCTGCCGACGTCCTATCCGGGGCACGTCCTGCTGACGGAGGACGTCGGCGTGGTGCGCGGCGTCGACGACGGGAGCCTGCCGGGACGCCGGTTCGAGGTGCTCGGCAGGTTGCCGCGGGCCGAGGCGCGGGGTTGCAGCGACACGTTCGGGCAGGGCGGCTGATGCCGGGCCCGAAGGTGACGGTCAGGTTCCCCGCCGCCGCGCCACCCGTCGAGGGGGTGCCCGTCGAGGTGCTGCTCGGGGAGATGCGCGGCCGGCTGGAGACGGGTGACGAGCGGGTCCGCGCGTTCCTCACCGCGTTCGGCAGGCGGCTGCTGCGGCCCGCGCTGGCGCGCCGGCATCCCGAGCTCGGCTCGCTCGGCTTCTTCCTGCGGCCCAGCGAGCTGGCCCGCACGGTGGAGGGGCTGGCCGGCGAGCACGTACGCGTCCCGCGCGGCCTGGTGTTCCATGTCCCTCCCGCGAACGTCGACACCGTCTTCGTCTACTCGTGGGCGCTGTCGGCCCTGATGGGCAACCGCAACATCGTGCGCCTGTCGCCGCGCTCGGGCCTGGTGGCCGGGGTCATCCTCGACACGCTGCACGAGGCGCTGGCCGAGGCCGACCCGGTGATCGGCGCCACCCAGCGAATCGTCTCCTACGACCGCGACGACGCCGTGACCGCCGCGCTCTGCGCCGCCTGCGACCTGCGGGTGGTGTGGGGCGGCGACGCCACCGTGCAGGCGCTGCGGCGGCACCCGCTCGCCCCGCACGCCCGTGACCTGGCCTTCCCCGACCGGTCGTCGTTCGCGGTGATCCGGGCGGCGGCGTGGTCGGGCGCGCCCGAGGCGGCGCGGTTCAGGGTGGCCGAGGGGTTCGTCAACGACGCCTACTGGTTCGACCAGGCGGCCTGCTCGTCCCCCAGGACGGTGTTCTGGGTGGGGACGCCGAGCGACTGCGACGCGGCGCGGGCCGACTTCTCCGAGCACGTCGCGCGGGTGCTGGGCGAGCGCGGGTGGGGGGTCGATGCGGCGATGGCCGTGGAGAAGCGGGTCGCCGCCTACGGCCTGGCCGCCGACGGGGTGGCGGAGCGGGTGGAGTTCCGGGGCAACGCGCTGGCGGACGTGACGCTGGCCGAGGGCGCCGCGCCTCCCAGGCGGTGGCTGGGAGCGGGAACGTTCACGCACGCCAGGATCGGCGCGCTGGCGGAGCTGGCCGCGCTGGTCGAGCGGCGCGACCAGACGATGACGCATTTCGGGTTCGCCGGGGCGGAGCTGGACGAGCTGGCCAGAGGGCTGGCCGGGCGCGGGGTCGACCGGATGGTGCCCGTCGGCGGCGCGCTGAGCTTCCACCGGGTGTGGGACGGCGTCGACCTGCCCGCCGAGTTCACCCGACTGGTGACCGTGACCCGATGACGCTGGCGGCGCCCGAGAGCACGCACGTCCGCCCTCCTGGGTCGCCGGGGCGCGGGTTCGGTCCGGGCTGGGCACCCGCCCTGCTGGTGGGCGCGGGCACGGTGGCCGCGCTGGTGTGGTGCGGCGTTCCCGCCCGTGATCTGGCCGCCTTCGCGGCGTACGTCGGCGCCGGCGTGGCGCTGCCGGGGACGCTGCTGTGGCGGGCGCTGACCGGGGGCGGCCGGATGCTGGCGGAGGACCTCGCGGCCGGGCTGGCCCTGGGGTACGCCGTCGAGGTGCTGGCCTACATCCCGGCCCGGGCCGCGGGGCTGCCGCTGCTGGTGCTGGCGCCGCCCGTGGCCGTGGTGTGCACGTTCCTCTGCGTGCCGCGCCTGTGGCGGCACTGGCGTGGGGCGCCCGGCCGGGAGCGCGTGCCGGGGTGGTGCGCCTGGGCGCTCGCCGCGGTGGTCGGCTACCTGGTGGCGTGGTGCGTGATCTCGCTCTACCGCCACCCGGTCTCCAGCGCGTACGTCGACATGCCCTACCACCTGGCACTGGTCGGCGAGGTCAGGCACCATGTGCCGCCCACGCTGCCGTCGGTGCTGGGCGAGCGGCTCTCCTACCACTGGTTCGTCTACGCCGACATGGCGGCGACGAGCTGGGTCACCGGGATCGAGCCGGTGACGCTGGTCTACCGGCTGTCCACGTTGCCGATGATGGTGGCGATGGTCGTGCTGGTCGCGGTGCTCGGGCGCCGGCTCGGCGGGCGCTGGGGGGCGGGGATCGCGGCGGTGGGGGTCACGTACTTCCTGTTCAGCCCGGCGTTGCAGGAGGGCGTGAGCTTCACGTCGCGGTCGATGTTCACCGTCTGGGCGAGCCCCACGCAGACGTTGGGGGCTCTGCTGTTCGCGCCCGTGGTGCTGATGCTGGCCGGCGGGCGGCGGAGCTGGGTGGCGCTCGCCGTGCTGCTGCTCGCGCTGACCGGGGCGAAGGCCACGTTCCTGCCGTTGCTGCTGGCGGGGTTGCTCCTGGTGATGGTCGTGCGCGGGGTGGTGGAGCGGCGGGTGCGCGCGGAGCAGGGGGCGGCCGCGGGCATCACGCTGGTGTGCCTGCTGATCGCGCAGTTCGTGGTGTTCGGGCGCGGCGCCCAGGGCACGGCGGTCGCGCCGTTCGCCACGATGCGCTCGCTCTGGGGTTCGGTGGCGGGCGTCGGGATGCCGGAGCTGGCGTCCGTGCCTGCCTGGCCGCTGGTGGTGCTGACGGCGGTGCACCTGTTCTGCCTGGCGTGCGTGTGGGGCGGGGCGGCGGCGTTGGGGCGGCGGGCGCTGGAGCCGCCGATGTTGCTGGTGCTGGGCATCGGGACGGCGGGCGTCGGCGCGGCCGTGGTGTTCGGGCATCCGTCGTTGTCGCAGCTGTACTTCCTCGAAGGCGCGCGTCCCTACCTGTCGATCGCCGCCGTGTGCGGTGTGCTGGCGGCGCGGCGGGTGCCGTGGCCGATCGTGGCCTGCCTGGTGGGGATGGGTGCGGGGGCCGCCCTGCTGGCCTCTGCGCCCGGCGTCGCGGGCGATGTGCCGGCGGCGGTGGCGGTGCCGTACGCGGTGCTCGCGGCGGCGGCGTTGCTGTTGTGGCGGCGGGGGTTCGGGCTGGCGGTGGTGGCTCTGCTCATGGGGTACGCGCTGCCGGAGTCGGCACGTGACGTGGCCGCGCACGTCACCCCCGAGGAGGGCGAGCGCAGGCGGGAGATCCCCGACGGGGCGATGGAGGCGGGCCGGTGGCTGCGCGATCATTCGTCGCCTGGCGACGTGGTGGCCACCGACCTGCACTGCCGCCCGGTCATGGAGTCGCCGTGCGACAGCAGGCACTACTGGGTGGCCGGGTTCACGGAGCGGCGGGTGCTGGTGGAAGGGTGGGCGTACGCAGAGAGCACGCTGTCACGCACCCCGCTGTTCAGGGCGTCCTACCTCGACGTGCCGTTCGCCGATCCGGCGCGGCTGGCGGCGAACGATGCGGTGTTCCAGCGGCCGACGGCGGAGAACGTGCGGCATCTCGCCCAGAAATATGGCGTCAGATGGCTTTTCACCGACAAAAACCGGAAGCTGGAGAGATTCGCCCAGCTGCGTTTCCGGAACGAGAGCTCCTCGGTCTACGAGCTTTTCTGAAGGTAAAGATAATCCCCTTTCATGGAACGATGACGAGAAACCGCGCCCGTCTTGCTCGACATCCCCCGCACCATTTTCGTGGAGCCACGGCCACGAGCTACAGATGGGGATTCTATGGACACGCGTGCCGCCCTGGAGCCGCGCCCCCGCCTCGCCGATGACGCCGCCAACCGGCTGGCGTGGGTGGACATCGTCATCCCCGTGCTCAACGAGGAGCGCGCCCTGCCGGGCTGCGTACGCACGCTGGCCAGGTTTCTCGACGAACGTTTCCCGCTGCCGTGGCGCATCACGATCGTCGACAACGGCAGCACCGACGGCACCTGGGGGGTCGCCACCGAGCTGGCCGGGGAGTTCGACCTGGTGCACGCCCGCCGGCTCGACATCAGGGGCAGGGGCGCGGCGCTGCGGGCGGCCTGGCGCGACAGCCCCGCCGACATCGTGGCGTACATGGACGTCGACCTGTCCACCGACCTCGACGCCCTATTTCCGCTGGTGGCGTCGGTGGCCAGCGGGCATTCGGAGATCGCCATCGGCACGCGGCTGGCGCACAGCGCGCGCACCCGCCGCTCGCTGCGCCGCGAGGTCGTGTCGCGCGCCTACAACGCCCTGCTCAGGTACGGTTTCGGCGTCCGGTTCAGCGACGCCCAGTGCGGTTTCAAGGCGGCCAGGACCGATGTGGTCAGGCCGCTGATGGACAAGGTCGAGGACGACGCGTGGTTCTTCGACACCGAGTTGCTGCTGCTGGCCGAGCACAACGGGCTGCGCGTGCACGAGGTGCCGGTCGACTGGATCGAGGACACCGATTCGCGCGTGCGCGTGGTGAGGACCGCGCTCGACGATCTGAAGGGGCTGGCCAGGGTCGCCTGGTCGATGTCGATGGGCCGGGCCTCGGTCGCGGTGCGGCGGTCCGAGCCGAGGCCCACGCATCCGGACGCGGTGGTCACCCGGCCGCGGGCGGTGACGCTGGCGAAATTCCTGTCGTTCGCGGCGATAGGCGTCTTCTCCGTCGTGCTGTACACCATCATTTATCTCCCGTTGCGCGATATATGGTCACCGGCCATGACAAATCTCGGCGCGCTCGTCCTCACAGGGATCATCAACATCGAGGCCAACCGCCGATGGACCTTCAGGAAACGCACCACCGTGCATTTCCGAGCATTTCTGCTCTTCCTCGCGAACTATGCCCTCACCACCGTGGCCGTGCTCAAGGTGCCCCCAGGCTCCGGGCGGCTGGCCGAAGTGGGCGTGGTCGTCGCCACGTACTGCCTGCTCACCCTGATCCGCTTCACGGCCCTGGACCGCTGGGTCTTCCCGAGGAAATGATCGATGGAGACGACTGAGATCCGCCGCCTGATCGAGCTCGAGGACACCCACTGGTGGTATCGCGAGCGCAGGGCCATCCTCCGCCGGCAACTGCGCGAGCTCGGCCCGCAGCCCACCCCGTTGAGGCGGGCGCTGGACATCGGCGCCGCCGGCGGTGGCAACACCCGGGTGCTGGTCGAGGCCGGCTGGGAGGCCACCGCCACCGACTACAGCGAGGCGGCGGTCGAACTGGCCAGGGAGCGCGGGCTCAGGGCCGTGCACGCCGACGCCAGGGCGCTGCCGTTCGGGTCGGGCAGCATGGGGCTGGTGACCGCGTTCGACGTGCTCGAGCACATCCGCGAGGACCACCTGGTCACCGAGGAGATCGCCAGGGTGCTGGCGCCCGGCGGGCACGCGCTGATCGCGGTGCCGAGCGACATGGCACTGTGGTCGGCCCACGACCACGCCGTCGGCCACGTACGGCGTTATGGCCGCGAGTCGCTGATCAGCGTGGTACGCCGCGCGGGGCTGACCGTCGACCGGGTCTGGAGCTGGAACGTCCTGCTGCGCCCGCTCGTGCTGCGGCACCGGCGCCGGTCCGCGGGCAGCGACCTGAAGAGGACGCCGTTCCTCGTCAACGCCGGCCTGTCGGCGGTCGTCCGCGCCGAGAGGTATCTGCCGGTGGGCTCACGCAAGGGCGTCTCGCTGTTCCTGCGTGCCCGGCTGGTATGAGGACAGTGCCCGGAAAGTGATGTGCGGGCGGCACTTCCGGGGGCGGCGATGGCTCTAGGCTGTCTCCCGTGGTGATCCAAGCCGTGCTCGCGGCCTCGCTGGCCCTGACCTCCACGACCGCGCTCCCGGCCCAGGCGGCCGTCGACTGCAAGCGGGTCAAGTGCCTGGCGCTGACGTTCGACGACGGGCCGGGCGCGACCACGCCCGCCGTGCTGAAGACGCTCAGGAAGGCGCGCGCGAAGGCCACCTTCTTCCTGGTGGGCAAGCAGGTGGAGAAACGCCCGAAGCTCGCCAGGCAGATCCTCGCGCAGGGGCACGCGATCGGCAACCACACCTACGCCCACGCCTCGCTGCCGTCCTACGACGACGACAGGATCCTCGACGAGCTCAAGCTCACCCAGCAGGTGATCGAGAAGACCACGGGGCACCGGCCTGCGATGTTCCGCCCGCCCTACGGGCACACCGACGACCGGGTGCTGGCGCTGGCCGCGCAGACGAACCTCGCGCAGGTGTTATGGACGGGCACGACGCTCGACTGGAAACTGCGTGACCCGAAGAAGATCAAGGCGGCCGTGCTGAGGCTGGCCAAGCGCGACGGCGTGCTGCTGATGCACGACGTGGTCCCGGCGACGGCGAAGGCCATGCCGGGCATCGTCAAGGAGCTCAAGAAGCGGGGCTACCACCTGGTCACCGTGCCGACGCTGCTGCGGGGCAAGAGGCCGGTCGCCGGAGAGAGCTACCCCTAGCCGGCCTGGCGGGCGTCACAGCGCTCCCGGCGTTCGCCCTGGTGGCCGCTTTGGCGCTGCTGTCCCGCCGTGAGGAGCCGGCGCGTGAGGGCCTTCCGGTCACCGTGTGAATTGCTCGCTGTGTGAAGAATGTGGCTAAAGTGCCATGTGCACGTCAGCGATCGGGGGAACGCCGCGTTGCCGGATTGACCGTACCCGCGCCCCTGATCGCGAAGCCACGCGACAGGAGCCACCATGGGCTACCCGCCAGGCGGGCAGCAGCCGCCGCCACCCGGACACCATCAGCCGCCGCAGCCGTGGCCTGGCCCGCGGCAGGCTCCTCGCGGCGCTCCGTACCAGCGCCCGCCCGCCGCCCCGCCGCGCGGGCGCGGGCCGGTCCGGATCGTCTTCGGCGTGCTGATCGCCGGCTTCGGGGTGCTGTGCACGCTCGCCGGCGGCGGGGTCATCGCCCAGGCCTTCTCCAACAGCAACCAGGAGATCTACAACCAGGAGTACACGAAGAACCTGTGGCGCAACCTGCCGGCGGAGACGCTGTTCCCCCCGGCGATCGGCATGCGAGACCCGGATCGGCGCGACAAGCCGAGGGGCGGCTGGACTCGGGTCGCGATCTCTCCCGAGACCTCCTGCGGCAAGGCGCTGGCCGGCGGGCTCGCCGAGGAGGCGAAGGGGCGGGGTTGCCAGACGGCGCTCCGCGCCACCTACGTCGACGCCACGGGAGGGACCGCGGCCACCGTCGCCATCGTCGTGTTCCCGGCGGACGACTCCGGCAACGACCTGGACGCCATCCTGTACGAGGCGCAGCGCGAGGAGCGTGACTACGGCGTCCGGGCCCTGCCGGCGAAAGGCGTCAAGTGGACGGACGGCGCGCGGGCCGGAAGCGGCGCCGACTCGGTCGCGACGCTGTTCGTCGCGGTGACCTCGGGGCCGGCCGACGGGCGGCGCGCCGGCAGGCTCCCGCAACCTTGGGGCAGGCGCGAGAGCGACCAGCGCATCGACCGCTCCCCCTGGGGGGAGATCTCCACCGGCCTGGCCGAGAGCACCACCGCCCATCTGAGGGACCAGATCCAGGAGGCGAGACCGTGATCCGCAGGACGACCGTCGCAGCCCTCCTCACCGTCCCGCTGATCCTCTCGGCGGCCGTTCCCGCCCACGCCGCCGCGCCGGCCGGCTGGGAGCTCAACGCCATGGACGTCCCGGAGGCCCACCGGACCAGCCAGGGCGAGAACGTCACGGTCGCGGTGCTCGACACCGGCGTGGTGACCGGCCATCCAGCGTTCAGAGGACGGGTCACCTCGGGGCCCGACTTCCTCCGCTACGGCGCCAGGAAGGGGGACCCGCACTGGGGCGAGCACGGCACCGCGATGGCCTCCAACGTGCTGTCCGTCGCCCCGAAGGCCCGCGTGTTGTCCCTGCGGGTCATCCTCGACCACGAGGACCCCGGCAGGGATCGCATCGAGGAAGAGTGGGAGAAGTGGCGCAAAGGCGGCACCTTCGACAAGGAGCTCCTGCCGATGCAGACGTCGGTGTCCCGAGCCGTCCGCTACGCGGTCGACAAGGGCGCCAAGGTCATCTCGATGTCCCTGGGCACCGACGAATGGGCAGGCTTCAACGATTACCTCGACGACGTCGCCGCGGCGGTCGACTACGCCGCCGGCAAGGGCGTCGTCGTGCTCGCCTCCTCGGGCAACGGCGGATCCACCGACCGTCTCGCCACCGACGCCAACAACGTGGTGTCCTACCCCGCCGCGTACGCCGGTGTGCTCGGCGTGGCCGCCGTCAGCCCGCAGGGGCGGCGCGCGGAGTTCTCCCAGGTGCACACGTACACCACGATCGCCGCGCCGGGCGTGGACATCCGCAGCGCCACCAACACCGGCGGATACCGGATGGTCAGGGGCACCTCGCCGGCGTGCGCCCTGGCGGCGGGCGCGGTGGCGCTGATGCTGTCGCGCAATCCCGACCTGAGCCCGCGGCAGGTGCGCGACATCCTCGTCCGCACGGCCACGAAGCCCCCGAACGGCTACACCCTGTTCCTCGGCCACGGGATGGTCAACGCGGACCGCGCGGTGCGGGCGGCGGCCACGACCAAGGGCGCCGAGCCGAAGGCGGCGGCGTACGAGGGGGAGAAACACTTCGGCGGCGGGCCGAGCGACTCGCCCATCGCCCATCCGCCGATCGACCAGGAATACCTGATCATCGGAGGCGTGGGGATAGGCATCGGGCTCGTGTGCTTCGCCGGCACGTTCTTCCTGCTACGGAGGCGGCGCGCCTGACCTCTTTGCGCTAGCTCCCGGGGCAGAGCACGGCTTCGGCCGCCTTCTTGACCAGCGGATCGATGGCTGGATCGGTGTTGTTGGTGCCGAGTGTGGCGGACAGGACGAACTGCACGCGGCCGTCCCGTGAGTTGTACGTGAGTGCGCTGAATCCGGACGAGCCTCCCTTGACAAGTCCGTACTCGCCGCACACCCGTGGGTCGGAAGGTTTGTCTCCCGACGGAGGCTCCGACGGCTGCGGCTCCGGAGCGGGGCGACCGGCGTTGAGTGCCTCCTTCTCCTGCTTGGTGAGGATCTTGTCCCTGGCGAAGGCGCGGTGGAAGGCGCTGAGGTCGTCGGTGGTGGAGATGACACCACCGGCGGCGTAGCCGTAGCTCATGTTGAGGCGGTCGACGTCGCGGAGCTTGCCCTTCTTGTCGGGGTGGTAACCGTGCCCGTGCGGGCCCTTGATGCCGCCGGGCCACTTGGTGGGCAGGTAGGTGTCGTCCATGTGGAGGGGATCGAAGATACGCCGCTCGAACTCCCGGGACACGGAGTGGTCGGTGAGATCCTCGATGATCAGCCCGAGGAGCATGTAGTTGGTGTTGGAGTAGGAGAACTTCTCCCCCGGCTCCTGCGACCGCTCCACGGTGCGCGACTTCTTCACCAACTCCAGCGGCGGGTAGTAGGTGTCGAAGTCGAAGGCGTCGACGAGCTCCGGTGTGTACCAGTTGGGGATGCCCGAGGTGTGGTGGATCATCTGCTCCACGGTGATCTCGCCGGCCCGCTCCACCAGGTCCTTCTCGACGACGACCGGCAGCAGGTCACCGAGCTTGTCGTCCAGCGACAGCTTGCCCTCGGTGACCAGCTTCATGATGACGACCTGGGTCATCAGCTTGGTCTGTGACCCGATCCTGAAGCGGGCGCCCGCGGGGATCCTGCCGCCCTTGTCGTTCAGCAGGCGGGTGCCGGCCGTGCCTTTGCCTGCCTTCCTGCCGTCGACGTAGAGCGCGCCGATCGCGCCCACGATCTTCGAGCTCTTCGCCAGTTCCGACAGAGCCTTCTGCACGTTGCCCAGCCGGGGCCGGTCCGCGGCGGCCGAGGCGGCGGGCGCGGCGACGCCCAACGTCAGCATCGCGCAGGCCAACCCGGCCAGGCCGGTCACTGTCGTACGTTTCACGATGTCTCCTCCAGAACACGCGGCCTCGGCGGCGAGATTCGCCCGAGGTGGCGCACGACTGCCGGGGCCGGGGTCGAGCCCGGCCCCGGCAGGCGCACCAGCTCCCCTCGCCGTCCTTTATGGCCGAGTGGATGTTTCCTCCTCGTTTCCCGGTAAGGACGCCCGGCGTTCTGTAGTCCGCATCTAGAGTTCGGCTAGCCTTGCTCCCCGTGAGCGAGGACAGGAAGCCCAACAAGAAGGCGCAGAAGTCCGCCGAGACCCGGCGCAGGATCCTGGAGGCCGCCGGGGAGCTGTTCGTGGCGCAGGGCTATGGCGCGACCATGCTGCAGCAGATCGCCGACAAGGCGGGCGTGGCAGTGCAGACCGTCTACTTCGTGTTCGGCAACAAACGCCGCCTGCTCAAGGAGCTCGTCGACGTCACGATCGCGGGCGACGATCGTCCCGTGGCGACCCTCGAGCGGCCGTGGTTCCGCGACGCGCTGGACGCCGCCACCGCTCAGGAGCACCTGCGACTTTACGTGGCGGGCACCCGGGCTGTGCTGGAGCGGGTGGCCCCGATGACCAAGGTGCTGCAGATCGCCGTGGCCACCGACCCGGAGATCGCCGACATGTGGCCCGACGAGCGGGATCCGCGCTACACGGTGACACAGACCGCCGCGGACAGCCTGATGGCCAAGCCGGGGGCACGTCCCGAGGTGTCCCAGGCCGCCGACCTGCTGTACGGCGTGCTCAGCCCGGAGCTCTACCTGGTGTTCACCCGTGACCGGGGCTGGACGCCCGAACGGTTCGAGCGCTGGGCCCACGACACTCTGCGCTCCCAGCTCTGCACGAACTGACGGGCCGCACGAACCACGGTCGGCGGCCGGAGAGGAGCCACTACGCTGGTGCGGACTTGATCTTGGCTCGACGCCTGGCGCCACGGGCCTTCCGCAACGACGAGGTGCTGCATCGTGGTCACGCACGAAACGTTCTCCAGGCCGGGCTCCGCGCCGCGATCCTCGCAGCGTGAGCGCTTCGACCAGGCACTCGACCGGTTGAGGGACGAAGGCTGGCAGATCGTGGACGCGGGACGGTTCGCGGCCGACACCGAGACGAGCGGCCTGCTGAGCCTGCCCGCCGACCTGGCCGATCACTTCGCGCCCGGCGGCGGGCTGGTCAAGGACGTCGCGATCTCCTGGCGCGGCGGGTTGCCGTCACGGATCCAGTCGATGTTCGCGCGGGAGGGCCTCGTGGTCTCCGTTCCCGGCCAGGCGGAACAGGACGACGACCACGACGCGCTGCTGGACCTGGACGCCGACGAGCTGAGCAGGCAGGCGGACGAAGCGATGGAGGCGCTCTTCGCCGCAGTGCACGGCCTGAACAAACCGGAGGAGGGGTTCGTCACCTGCCTGGCTGGCGGCGAGGTCTCCTCCGACCTGTGCCGCGTCGTACGCGTCTTCGACCGGCTCGCCGAGCAGGGCTATTTCGCCGAGCCCGACCTCTGGCCGACGGTCTCCGGAGCGTGGCAGCACGTCCACGAGGCCGGAGCGTCGGCGAAGGCCGTCTTCTGGACCACGCAGGCGCACACGTCGTGTTTCGACGCCCGGGGTGACCTGGTCGACGAGCTCACGCTGCAGTGGGCCGGCGACCGGGACCTGATCGCGCAGGTCCTGTCCGCCACCGGACTCGTGGTGGAGAACCCACAGGACACGGGCACCACCTTCCTGCTCTGCCCGAAGCGGGCCGATCGCTGAGGACCCAGCAGATCACCGGGCGTCATCCGCCGCTCGGCGTCGCGCGACTGACGGGCGAAACAGCCGGGAAACCGCCGCCCGTCTAGACAGTCGCTACGAGTCCGGGCGGGAGGCGTCTCACACCTGATACGGCCACGTCCGGCATTTCCTGCAGAGAGGATCTTCCTCGTGAGGCATGTGAAAGCAGTCGGTCTGGCCGGCCTGGCGTGCGCGATGCTGACGCTGGGTGCCACGGCACCGGCCACCGCCGCGGAAGCGGGCCGGCCCCAGATGGGGGACGTGCAGAAGGCTCTGTCAGAGCTGGCGAAGAGCCCGGAGGTGCTCGGCGCGATCGGCGCGGTCTACGTGGACGGCAAGAGAGTCGACAAGGGCTCGGGCGGCACGCGTCTCCTCGACGGCGAGAGCGGCAGGATCCCGGCGGGCGCCCGCTTCCGGATCGGGTCGCAGACCAAGTCCATGACCTCCGCGGCCATCATGAAGCTGGTCACGGAGGGCAAGTTCGGCCTGAACTCCAAGCTCAGCGAGGTGCTGCCGGTCGTGGTGGAAAAGGACCTGGTAGAGCGGGCCGACGAGATCACCGTGGAGCAGATGATCCACCACACCTCGGGCATCCCCAACTGGTACACCCCCGAGCTCATCGACTACTTCGACTTCGAGACGAAGTACACACCGATGGAGCTGATCACCAGATCGCGCACCCTGCCGCGCGAGCAGGAGCCGGGCGAGAAGTTCTCCTACTCCAACACCAACTACTACCTCCTCGGCCTGATCATCGAAGAGGTGACCGGGCACTCCCTGGCCGCCGAGTTCGAGGAGCGCTTCTTCGAGCCCCTGGACATGGACGACACCTACCTGCCCACCAGGTGGCCCGGCGGCATCAAGGGCCCGCACGGCCACGGCTACTTCCCCGACAAGAACGGCAAGCTGGTCGACTTCGACAACCAGAACATGAGCTTCGGCTACGCGGCCGGCGGCGTGATCTCCACCACCGACGACCTGAGCACCTTCCACCGGGCGTTCGCCATGGACAAGATCCTCACGAAGGAGGAGAAGAAGGCGCTGAACGCCGGCCGGTCTCCCTCCGAGCCGGACCGCTCCCCCAACCTCAACGTGTGCGACAGCGAAGGCACGTACGGACGCGCGAAGGGCAGCTCACCCGGCTTCAACGCCCTCACCTTCAGCACCAGGGACGGCAGCGTGCAGTTGGTCATGTCACTCACGCTGGCCACCGAGCACAGTGACCCGGCCATCGACCCCCTGGCCAAGAAGGCGGCAGAGGCGGTCCTCTGCCCCGGGAAGTAGCGCAACCACCGCGCCGCGCGCCTTCACGTCCCCGCGCTGGAGGCGCCGCGCTCGTACTCCCTGGCTGCGCGGCGCCGGCTCGGTTCCCCACTCGCGCTATGCGGCGGCGTACAGCTTGGCGATCCGCGCGCCGAGATCGGCGCCGTAGTCGTGGTGGTAGACCTGGGCGGAGCAGTAGACCGGCCCTCCTTGCCGGGCCAGGCCGGCGGTCCAGGTGACGGCGTTCTCCACGCCCGGGTCGCTCAACTGCAGGCCCGTGGCCACGATGTCGTCCACGCTGACGTCGACGAAATAGTCGCTGACGCCCTTGCGCTCGTACAGCCGCCATTCCAGCTTCGCGCTCTTCGCCCCGGCCAGCCTGGCCGTCAGGTCGACCGTGACCTTCTGCCACGCCTGGTCGTTGGCGGCGACGTCCTGCTCCCACACCACCTTGCCGTTGAGAAGAAGCTGCTTGACGTGGTAGCCGGCCGGGTTGGCACGGCCACGGTCGTCCCCGTGCCAGAAGCTCACGCTGTACTTGCCGGCGCCCGGAGTGAGCTGGACCTGGCGGCTCGCGCCGCACCACATCCCCGCCTTGGTGGCGGTGTCTCCCTCAACGACGAAGCTCAGCCGCCCGTTGCCGGTGCGGGCGAGGTTGTCGCCCGCGGGCCGGGTCCACCCGCCGTCGCGGGACACGTAGGGGAGCTTGTACTGCACGACCCCGGCCAGCTCGCCCGCGCGTACGTGCTCGAGGGCCTTCTTCGTGACGGCCTCGACGTAGCCGACCGTCGGCTTCTGGGCGGCGTGGCTCAGCGGGTGGGCATACGGCATCAGGTAGACGTCGGTGCCGGGAAGCCGCTTGGCGAGCTGCTTGACCTGGTACGACAGGCTCCACGTCCACGACGTGTCCCGGTGCGGCGCGTCCCGGAAGGGGAAGATCACTCCATCCAGCAAGGGGACCTGCTCAGCGATGAACGCGTCGGTGAACTGGCTGTAATAGACCGTGGGGACGAACTTCAACGAGGGATTGATCTGCCTGGCGGCCGCGCGCATCTTCTTGACGTACTCCGGTGTGAACGTCCTGAGGTCGTAGCCGTAGTCGTCCACGGTCCAGCCGACCAGGTTCGGGTGGGCCTTGGAGAGAGTGGCGATCTCGCGCGCCCATGCCACGTAGTCGTGCTTGTACGGCCGGGAGACGCAACAGCCCGCCTGGCTCGGCGTGTACACCAGCACCCAGACGTCGATTCCGGCAGCGGCGGCGGCCGGGAGGAACTCCTGACGCAGGTCCTCCCAGTGCACGTTGTCGCCGGCCATCGGATAGACGTAGGTGTTGGCGTTGAGGGCCTTCAACCCCGCGATCATCACTTTGCTGTCGACGTGCCTGATCCCGTCGGCCCGCGGCTCCTCCTCTCGTATGAGGTTTCCCGCGGTCCCCACCACACCGGGGGGCTCCGCATGAGCCACACCGGGGAGCGCCGACAGCAGCAACGCGACGACCATGACGAGCACAGAACGGGACACCGGGTTCCCTTCAACAAGATCCGTGGACGAACGCGGTCAGCATAGGAGGCGCCGGTATGGCGCCGGTATGCCGCCGCTTTAACACGACAGCGCGCACGAGACAGGCGGTGGCGAGTTCGGTCGGCCAGGCAATCCTTACGGCCTTGACGGGCATTACCGCTCAGCAGATGCTTGGGCTTGCCTGGCGACTCGTCTTCGGGGGAACTTCTCGTGCAAAGCGATGCCACTAGAGCGCACTACGAACGACTTGCGGATAGATACGACGAGAACTGGGCGTACAGTTCCACCTTCATCGCGTGGATGACCGAAAACATCCTCAAGCGCATGAACTTGACATCCGAAATATCTCTCCTCCTGGACATCGGGTGTGGAACCGGCCTCTACACGCGCAATCTTGAGAATCACACAAGCATCACCGTCTGCGCCGACCTCTCCCCCGCGATGCTGCGACAGTTGCCTGCCAGCGAGCGCCTGATCCCGCTCGTGGCAACGGCTGAGGAGCTCGCCGCAGGCCGGATCCAACTTCCGCATGATGGCTACGACGCCATCCTGATGAAGGAAGTCATTCACCACTTGGACGATCCGGCGCAGGCCCTGTATGGGTTGTCCCGTTACCTCAGGCCCGGCGGACGGATCCTCGTGGTGATGCTGCCGAGCGCGATCGACTACCCGCTGTTCGGGGCGGCGCTGAATCTCTTCCGGGAGAGACAACCCGCTCCAGAGGACATAGCCTCCGCGATGAGAGGCGCCGGCCTCCGTACGGAATTGGCCTACGACGAGTTCCCTCTAACCTTCACCGTCGAACGTTACCTACAAATGGTCCGTAGCCGATACATGTCCCTGCTGGCCAGCTTCGACGACGCCGAACTCGAAGCGGGAATCTCCGAGATCCGCCGCGCTCATCCAGGACCTGAAGTACGGTTTTCGGACCGGTTCGCCTTCGTACTCGGGGTGAAAGCGTGAGCATCGAGCTTGACCATCGTCTCTTCCAGCTCAGGAACGAACTGGATGATCATTCCCGGGTCGCCCGCTATCTCGGGCTGGACTTCGAGCGCCCGATCAGGTCACTCGGCGACGGCTACCCTGAGAACGCCATCGCCCTGGTCGGAAAGATCACCGAGCGGATCCTCAAGCAGTTGTGGCGGCATCACAACGTTCCCGGAGATCCTGGCGGCAAGGCGCTGAGCGAGCTGATCAAGGGCGCGCAGCCGTACATCCGGAGCGCGAGCGTCCTTGACTCGCTCCGCGACATCCAGCGCCTCCGGAACCGTTCCACTCACGACGGGTACGAGATCGCCGAGGAGGACGGGCTCACGGCAGTACGCCGCCTGCTGGACGTGCTGGCCTGGTTCAGCAGCACCGGCAGCGGCGTCCTGAGCGGGGACGTGCCCAAGCTGGCACCTGAGGTGGCGCTCAAGGCCGAGTTCCTGGCCGGCCTGTACGTGACGCTCGGATTCCAGCCGGTCAAGCGCTTCGAGTTGTCCCGTAACACCGTCTACCAGCTCTTCTTCCGCGAGCAGGGGTTGCGCAGCGAGTACGTCGAACTGCTGTTGAGCAAGAACATCGACGATGTGGTCCAGGTAGTGGACGCCACCAACGGCGAGCTGCTTCAGACCAAGCTCCCCAAGCTCACCCGATTCCTCGTCTTGGAGGAGAACGGCGACAGCACGGCAACAAGCCCGCTGGGCGGCGACTACCGGGTTCTCACCTATGACCGTTTCATGGACGCGTTCGTCAACCTCGACCGGCACATGACGGATGTCGTCGGCAGCTATCCGGAACTTTTGAACGCCGGACGAGTCACGATCTCCGGCGATCTGCTCACCACCGACGAACGCACAGGCGAACAGGTCGTGACCCGGATCGGCGCGGCCGACCAGTTGCTGGACGACGTGGCGGCGACAGGCGGCAACCTGCTGATCGTCGGCAGGTCGGGGAGCGGTAAGACGACGCTGCTCAAACAGCTGGTCGCACGATCGGCCTCAGCCGCCAAGCGCCGTTACCGCTTCTATTTCGACATGAGCCTCAAACGGCCGGACGAGCGGTTTCAAGACTTCGTCACGCGCTCGCTGGCCCCTTACATGGACGTGGAAAGTACGCACGTCTTCGACGTGTTCAACTACTTCGCTCGTGCCGGATCGGTGCTCTGCGCGCTGGACGGGATCGACGAGGCTGTGCCGTCGGCCACCCAGGCCGGGTTCCTGGAACTGTTCGCCGAGATAGCGCAGGTCCTGTCGGCAGAATCGGCGGTGGTCACCACGTCGCGGGTGTCATTTCTGGAGGACTCACCGCAGGTGCGACGTCTACTGGACGGCACTTCTCTGGTGTCGGAGAAGCTGGTCCAGCAGCTTCACGCCCAAGGGGTCAATCCCCTGCTCGTGCCGCGCTTCTCCGCGCTGCGGCTGCACGATGTGGCCGAGCGGGCGACGCCCCTGGAAGTCCGCCTGGCGGAAGATCTCGATCTGCGTGGCGAACGGGATCTCCCTCACCTGTCCGAACTGGCATGGCGGCACATCACCAAAGTCGCTGATCCCGCCCTGCTGCCCTCGCTCGTCTCCTACTTCGGAGCCGCATTCCTGCGTGGCCGTACGGTGTTCTCCTTTGTCGATCTCGTCAACGAGTTGGGCGTCGAACTGTTCGAGCGCGGCCGGTTGACCTAT
This sequence comes from Nonomuraea sp. B5E05, assembly GCF_039880665.1. Taxonomy (NCBI): domain Bacteria; kingdom Bacillati; phylum Actinomycetota; class Actinomycetes; order Streptosporangiales; family Streptosporangiaceae; genus Nonomuraea; species Nonomuraea sp. B5E05. Next base: position 100,338 of record NZ_JBDPMJ010000005.1, on the reverse strand, counting down.
GACTCCTTCCGTCTGCGGCCGTTGTTCCGGCTCGCCGGACCATCCGCTATCGCCTTCAGCCACTGCGCGTACCAGGAGTTGCTGGCAGCCGAGCACCTGCGCCGGCCAGAAGCCCGCACAGCACTTCTCGACACGGCGCCGCGCCTGACCGAGCAGGTCCGCGACTTCCTCAGCCGGAGGTCCATCAAGGTTTCCACCGATGACTGTGTCCTGCCCGCCGGTGCCTATGTGGTGGGTACGAGCCACCATCTGATGCTGCGTCATGTGGAGCGGCCGATCCGCTTCGACCGTTTCCCGGTCACGGTGGCCCGCTACAACCGCTTCCTTGAGGAAATCCGGCGACATGGTTCGCAGGAATGGGATCACCCCGCCAAACCCTCAGAGACCTCCCACGAGCCATGGCAGGACCGGTTGAAAGTCCAGGACTACTTCACCGATCCGGCGTACGAGAACCACCCGGCGGTGTGCGTCAGCTTCTGGAGCGCTTACGCGTTCGCCCGCTTCGAGGGCAAGCGCCTGCCCTCGTCACTGGAGTGGGAGGCCGCAGCACGGGGCGGCGACGGCCGACTGTTTCCCTGGGGCGACGACATCGACCTGGGCATCGTCAACAGCGCCGACGCTTGGAGCGGTCGTCCACTGATCACGTACGACGCCTGGCGGGCGGAGCTGGATCGCGGAGGCTTGAGCCAGGCCATGCCCGGCCCTGTGGACGCGCATCCGCGCAACGTCTCACCGTTCGGCATCCGGGAGATGGCCGGAAACGTGTGGGAGATCACCGGCACCGTTCTGACCGATCTGAACGAGGTCGTCATCTGCGGCGGCTCCTACGACAACCCCTACCGGGCTCTTCAGACGTCGTCCAAAGGGCTGTTCCGGCGCCGGGGATGCAGCAACGCGGTGGGATTCCGATGCGTTGAGGAGGTGTGATGAGCGGCGAGCAGACCGCCGGAGCGGGCGGCCACCGTTTCGGATACATCGTGGACCGCATGCCGCTGGGCAGCGGTCATGGCGGCCGTCAGGGGACCTATGTCGTTCGGGACTACGAGACCGGCACACACCATTCCTTCATGTACGCCGACATCGTGACGGAGGGCTTTCGTACGATCCGGACCGGCGAACGCGTGCGGTTCCTCGTCGATCAGGAGAATGAGGAGCACGCCTGCTACGTCATCCGGCTGGACCTGCCCGACGCCGAGGACTACTACCAGTGACAAGACTCGCCCGGCAGACCCTCATCGTCGTCTATGAGGCTCTCTTCCCCTCCACTCCCACGTGGGAGCAGGGGCCGCTGATCCTCCAGCACCGCGATGTCCGCTCCACCGCTGAGGCCCGCACCGAGTATTTCAGCGCCAAGGCGGCCCGGGTGCTCTACGGCGACGCCCATAGTCCGAAACGCTGGCACGACCCTTCCCACCACACCGTGGGCGATGTCGAGATCACCGGCGTGGAAGTCCTCCGGATCAACGACGAGCCGGAGGCCCACGGACTCGCGGCCGTCCACCTGCGCCCAAAGAACGGCATGCCGATCCCGTTGCTACGGTCGCTGGCCGGCCGCCGAGACGCCCCTCCGCCACCGTTCGATCCGCAGAAGTTCGTCGACGGTCAGGCCACCATCAAGCAGGGCAGCCGGCCCTACACGGTCGCCTTCGTCACCTCTGCCAAGCAAGGTCTGCCACGCCTGTACCGGCAGCTCCGCTACTGGCGCTGGGGATCTGTCGAGCAATGGCTGTGGGCCCTGGCCTCCCGTACGGATCTGACCGACTATCCTCCGGACCCCAAGAATCTGGAACCGACGGACAACGAGATCATCCGGCTGTCCAGCGACTGGCACGCCGTCGTCCTGCGAGACGGGATGGGCGTGGCGGGTCTCCGGCCCGACCAGGGCCGGAACGATACGTTTTTCGGGTACGCCGAGCTCTACCTGCGCTCGATCTATCTCGACGCCATCCTGCTCGGTATAGCGCAGGCCCAGGGCCTGACCAAGTTGGAAGAGCGCCTGGCCTCGGCGCTCGACTCCTCCGTGTCGGCGACGATGGCCGAGCTCGAACAGCAGGTCAGCTCCTTTCGGCATCGGCTGTGGGCCCAGCACCTGACCCCGCACGGCACACCGAACCGCCTTCTGACGGCGTACCAACGCCAGCATGCCCTGTGCGAACGCTTCGACCAGATCCTCACCGAGATCAGCGACTTCAACCGGCTCGCCCGCGACGACGAGACTCGGCACGTCAACAGCGCCGTTGTCGTGTTCACCCTGGTCACCGTCCCGGCCGGAATCGCGCTCGCGCTACTACAGGTCCTGGAGACCAAGAACCCGTGGCTGTTCACGGCCGTCGCGGTCGCCTGCGCGGGGCTTACCGTGTTCCTCTTGAGCACCCGGTCCGCCAGGGTCGCGTTCAAGGCCCTGCGCAACCGCTTCACCCTTAGGTAACTCCTGAGCTTCCGCTACCCGGCCTGACCGTTCATGAGCTTCTCCCACAGCACCTCGGCCTTGCCCACTGTTGTGGGATGGCTCTCCCTGACGGTCTCGCCGGACTCGCGGCGCTGGGTACGCCGCACCCACGCCAGCCCTCCCGCGGCGCAGAACTCGTACATGCACGGCTTGCACTCGCACGTGTGCCGCAGCACCCGCACCCGGACGAAGCGTGCCATCGGCACCTCCCATTCGACGGGTTCGGCGTCAGGCAGCGGAGGACAGACGTGAGGACCGTGGAAGTCGGGCAGCTTGGTCATCGTGCGTTGTCTCCTCGCGTTCCGCAGGCATGGGCTCACAGCCCCATAGCGTGTTCGAGTGATTGACCGGGATGGGCCGATGCCGCCGTACCAGCAGACGCGACCGCGATTCGTCAGCGCATCAAGTCGGGAGAGACCCCTCCAGGCTGGCGCGCCGGAGCGTCGCCGGGCTCCGCTGTAGCCACCTCGGCCCACACCAGATTCCAGCGCAAGGCTGCGGAACGGACTCCCCACCTGATGGAAGTCCGCTGGACCAACCACAGCCCGCGCCCATGAGAGTCGCAGTCCACGGGCTCGCGCGGCCTCGGCACGGTCGGCGCGCCTTGATCGATCACTTCGATCCTGGCCAACACACCACTCACCTCGAAGACCTTCACGACCAACACGCCGCCGGCCCGCCCGGAGCTGGTGTGCAGCACGGCGTTGCCCACCAGCTCGCTCGTGACGAGCCGCACCCCATCCGTTTCGCGATGCCCCGCAGCCGCCAGCGCGTCCACGACCCAGCGGCGAGCAAGCGACACCGAACGCGCAACACCGGGAAAGGTCATTTCGACCAGGATCCGATCGTTCACCAGGCAACCTCCCACACTCGATCGGGCGCGCACTCGTCGTGTGCGTCCACCCATCGATCACGCCCGCGCCCCCACGTGAAGATCCAGCGCTCGCCCTGAAGCGCGGCCCGGACGAGTAGCGGCCCCGACTCCCGCCGGACCGAGACACACGGCTCCGCACGTCGCGGCAACTCAACCGAAACGGCCAGGCCGCGCGCCCTCAGCGCCCAAGCCAGCCGCGCCAGGTGGAAGAACTGCTCCTGCTCGCGACTCGGCCGCACCGAATCCAACCCCCGCCGATCGTCCCGCTTCCGTGTTGTCCGGGTACGTCGCATCGCTTCGAACCGCCTTACAGCCCCAGAAACATCCGATTTTGGTCAACGTGTACTTCGTACAACTGGATCTGAGCGCGCCATGAGCCGAATCGTTGCGACGCCCACGAGCAATTACGCAGCTCATAACGGTTATGAACACCGCCGACAAACACAGAGTGTGCAGTAATCACTACGCTCCGCGCAAGCGATGCACCAGAATGAACTTCGTACAAGTTGTGACCACAAGATCGATCCAGCAGACTTTGTTGTAACTCACGGAGGTGAAATGACTACCCAGCGCAGCCCATCGGCTCGTCAACGCCGCCTGGCCGCCATACTGCGCAGCTTGCGCAAGGAAAAGGGCATGTCACGGGAGACGGTCGCGGAGCGGATGGGATGTTCGCCGCCAACGATCACCCGCATAGAAGCGGCACAGACCGGCGCACGCATCGCCGACGTGACCATGATGCTGGAGATCTACGAGGTGCCGGACCATACGAAGGAGGTGCTCCTCCAATTGGCCCGCGACGCCCGAAAACGTGGCTGGTGGGACAAAATATCCGATTCGATTCCCGAGTACTTCCAGAGCTACGTGGGCCTCGAAGAGGACGCATCATCCATCTCTGGATACGAGAGTGAATACATACCCGGCCTGTTCCAGACCAAGGAGTACGCGAGGGCCATCTTGAACGCGGAGCCGACGCTGCCTCCCGAGGAGGAGTTGAACGACACCCTCTCGATCCGCATGAAGCGCCAAGAGCGACTGTCGTCAGACAATCCTCCCGAAATGTGGATGGTGCTCAACGAGGCTGTGATCCGGCGCCACGTCGCCGGGGGCGTCATGCGTCGTCAGCTACAGCACCTCCTCGATCTCTCGTCCCACAACTTCATCACTGTCCAGATCCTCGCCTTCGACAGCGGGGCCCACCCAGCGATGAACGGCGGATTCCGCATCCTGAAGTTCCCAAAACTATCGGATCCGGACATTGTGTACCTTGAGTATTGGAAGGGCAGCATTCATCTAGAAGACCCTGACGACGTTGCAGACTACAACCGGCTATTCGATCATCTTCGCGCAAGAGCACTCGGCCCTGATCAGAGCCGACGCCTCATCGAGCAGGCAGCAGGAGGATCCAATGAACGGTAGGCAAGAAGAGGACCGGGAGCAAAACATCCGTACCGCATGGCGGAAGTCGAGCTTTTCCAATGGAACCGGCGGAGACTGCGTTGAGGCAGCGCTGGTCGACGGAACCGCTGATGCTGCCCCTAACGAGCTCAGCCTGCAACACAAAGCCAGCCAGGGACCTCTCATCGCGCTACGCGACTCCAAGGATCCCGAGGGGCCCAAGCTCTACTTCACTCGAAGCGAGTTCGCCGCCTTCCGCCGTGGCATCATGGCAGGCGAGTTTGACGACCTGGGGTAGAAGTTGATTCGACAGCCGCCTCGCCAACCTGGTTGGTGAGGCGGCTCCCTGTCGAGGCGGACTACGACTCTGAAGTCTTCGTTCGGGACTGTCACCTTCAAGTGACTACATTTCCGGGCTGCCTGGGGAGCCTCACACGACAGACATCGCCTGTAACGGGACAACACTCCAAGGAGTACTCACGATCCGCGACGATCCGTTGCAGGGATGCTTTCAGCTCCGGACGCCCGAAGTCAGGGCGAATACGGCGGGCGATGACCACGATGGTCACTTCAGAAGCTCCCGCGAGCAGGAGGGCCGAAGCTGCGGACTGAGCATGACCACCTTGTACCCAGGTGTCCTCCAGCACGACGATGTGCTGTCCGGCCGCGGCCGCCGGATCAGGCACGGTGAAATGCTCGGGCCGTAACTGACGCCGTTCCGCCTCAGGCACATCGCGTGCAGCATGGAGATCTATCTTCTCCCAGTGCCCTGGAAGCACTGCCCCCAGAGTAGCGAGGGGATGGGTTCCTACACGCCCTCGAAGCGAGGGCACGACCGCCATTCCGGTGACGGGCTTTGGAGCGAGCGCACTCAGGCAATGCGCGTGCGCCTCGGCAAACCCTATGAGAAGAAGGAGAAGACGCTGGTAAGAGGGATTTCGGAGCCGATAACGATCAGGCATTGGCTCTTTGTAGCGGTACATGTCCCGGTCTGCTTGCGTGCCCACGGCGGCGTAGGTCAACGGCACGACCCGCTGTGCAACCGGCACACCGCCAGGCCTCGTATCGAGGGTGCAGCGGTAACACCTCGTGTACTGCGGAGAGACGGGCCCAGTACAGGTGTCGCATGTGACGCTCTGCAACCGGAGCGGGTTCGTCATGATCGCGCCAAGACGTTCACGAATCATGTCCCGGAGCTGCGGGAGTGTCTCCGCCAAGTGTGTCAGCCAATCCTTGAAAGGAGGTCCTCAAGCTGCTTGGGCCGGCGGAGCAGGTCGTCGACGATGACCACGGCCTCATCGACATCGCCAGCCACGTGGACGTCGGGCTTGCTCGCCGTAGCCTTTCCCCATTCGGTGCGATCGACCACCGACCGCATCAAAATCACAGGACGACCGTGTTCAACCGCCTTGCGTGCCTGAATGCGTGTGCCGCTTCTTTCGCCGGCCTCAACGATGATCGTCGCCAGACTGTAGCCGGACATCGTGCCGTTGCGGAGCGGGAACGTCGACTTGTCCGGCGCTCTGTCCGGCCAGAACTGGGAGAACACGGCGCCTTGGTCGGCGACCTCTCGATGGAGGTCTCGGTTCTCCGGCGGGAAATGGCGGTGAATCCCCGTGCCGATGATGGCCACCGTCCGGCCCCCTGCCCCGAGTGCGGCCCGGTGCGCGGCCGTGTCGACACCTGCTGCGAGGCCCGAGACCACTGCGAGGTCTCGCTCCACGAGCCGCATGGCCAGCTCCGCCGCCACCGACCTGCCCTGCGATGAAACAGACCGGGAGCCGACCACAGCGACTCCGTCGTCCACTTCGAGGAGCGTCCCACGGGCGAACAGCAGCGCAGGCCGATCGAACACATCTCGCAGCCGGTGCGGGTAGCGGTCGTCTCCCAATGTCATGACGTGGATGCCGCTCTGCTCCCACGCGGCGATCTCCTCGTTCGCCTGGGCCATCGCCTCTTCCAGCGGGTCGGAGAACAGATCGATGGGGGCAAGCCTCTCACGCAACAGCGCCTCCGCCGAGGCGCCTTCGGTGAGGTGCTGAACGAGCTCGCGTTCACCCTTCTCCGTGGAGATACGGCGAAGCAGCGCCACTGTCGCGGCGCGTTCCCTCTCGTCCCGATGGCTCACACCCACAGAGTAGTGTCCTGGCCCGCCCCACGTCATCCCCACCATCGAACACATGATCCAATATTGACGAACGGTCCACGATTCAGGTGAGGAACGCCGGGCGGAGCATGGTGAAGGCGCGGTCGACCAGGGTGAGGCGGTCGACGGCGCCGCCGGTGCGCAGCCATTCGCGGGCCACCGCGTCCAGGGCCGCGCCCGCCGCTGCCGCCGCCAGGTCGGCCTCCAGCGGCGGCATCCCGCGGTCGGCCAGTGCCTGGATGATCCGGGTGCGAGCCTCGTCGCGTTTCTGCAGGAGCCTGGTGCGCAGCGCGGGCGTGGACTCGATGAGCCGCATCGCGTCGGCCTGCGCGCTGATGCGCGACTCCCAGCCGCGCAGCACCGCGTGCAGGCACTGCCACGGCTCCTCCTGCGGCGGCCGGGCGGCGATCTCCTGCGCGACCTGCTCCCCCATCGTCTCGATCTCGCCGAAGACGACGTCCTCCTTGGTCGGGAAATAGCGGAAGAAGCTGCGTTTCGACATCCCGGCCGCCCTGGCGATGTCATCGACGGTCGTCTCGTCGAAGCCGCGCTCGGCGAACAACTCCAGCGCCCGCCCGGCCAGCTCGGCGCGGACGGCGCGCCTGGTGCGATCCCGCAGACCTTCCATGCGCGCATTCTACACCGATTGCCATCTGTGGCACTCGGTGTCATATTTGGTCCATCGATCTCGAAGGTGGTGGATCTTCATGCACGGCAAGACCGTCCTGGTCACCGGCGGCACCGGTGGCATCGGCAAGGAGACCGCGCGCGGGCTGGTCGCGCGCGGCGCCCGGGTGATCCTGGTCGGCCGCGACCCCGTACGCGCGTGGCGGGCGGCGGACGAGCTCGGCGCGGGCGGTGGCCTGGTGGAGGCCCTGGCCGCGGACGTGACCAGGCAGCGCGACCTCGCCAGGCTCGCCGCTCAGGTGGCCGAACGTTGCGACCGGCTGGACGTACTGATCAACAACGTCGGTACGAACCCGCCGCGCCGCACCCTCACAGAAGACGGCGTGGAGGCCACCTTCGCCGCCCACGTGCTCACCCCGTTCACGCTCACCCGTCTCCTCCTGCCCCTGCTCGGCGGCCGGGTCGTCAACCTCACCGGAGGCATCCCCGGCGGCCCGATCGAGCTGGACAACCTGCAGGCGGAGCGGCGTTACCTGGGGTGGACGTTCAGCCAGTACAACCACACCAAGACGATGCTCATGGCGATGAGCCTGCGCTTCGCCGAGCAGGAGCAGGTGGCCGGCAGCGGCGTCACGGTCAACGTCGCCTACCCTGGCCACGGCCACACGCCGATGAACCAGTCGATGACGGCGGCCGGCTTCCCCTACGTGTACCGCCCGATCGTCCCGCTGCTGCGGGCCGTGACACCGCGGGTCTTCGGCGACCTGAGCAAGCCGTCCCGCTCCAGCGTCCACCTCGCCTCCAGCGGCGACGTGGAAGGGGTGACCGGGAGGTACTTCACCAGCAAGTGCCGCCGCGCTCCCTGGCCGGCCAGCGCGCTCGACCGGCGCAACCAGGACACGATCTGGGCTCTGTGCGAGGACCTGACCAGGGAGACGGTCTGACGTCCCGCCGCAAAAACGCTAGCCCGGCCTCGCCGGAAGGTGCGGGGTCATCAGCTGCGGGCCGACGTTCCAGCCGTCGAGCAGCACCCGGCGCTCCTCCGACGGTACGCCGTCCCACTCGCAGCGCAGCACCCGTTCCTCGCCGGGCAGCAGGTCGATGGCGTTGTCGTCCCAGCGCATCCAGCCCTGCGTGGTGGCCGGCCGCGCGTCGAGCAGGCGCAGGAACGGCGCCGCCGGCCCGTCCTCGTGCCGCACGCGCAACGTCCACGTCGTGCCGGCGGTCTCCAGGTGCGTGGAGATCCTGGCCTCGCGGAGGGTGAGCAGCGGGGCGAAGTCGGGGCCGGAGGTCAGCAGGTAGCGGTTGCCGGTGGACAGGTCCAGGAGGAGGAGCTCCCCATCACCGGCGCACCGGATCTCGCCGAGCGGCCGCGGCGGGCCGCCTTCGGTCGTCCAGTGCTCCTTCGCGAGCTCGCTCCCGTCCAGGCGGAGGAAGCGGGCCGTGACCTCCGCGGGGCCGTCCGACCAGGCCCAGACCGTGGCGGTGACCTCGCCGTCCACGCGCTGAGCCGGGAGCGCCGCGCAGACGTGGGCGTCGCGGTACGCCCGGCGTACGTAGTGGTAGACGGCCTTGGGCTCGCCGAAATAGTCGACGGCGGCCGTGCACCACCCGTTGGGGAAGGACTCGTTGAGCTGCCACGGCAGCACGCCACAACTCTCGGGCCGGCGCAGGTTGGCCTCCACCGCGTACCGCAGCCCGTCGGCCTGGAGGAACTGGCTGGCCCTCGACATGGTCGCGAGGTCGCCGATCGCGCCGCCGAACGCCTCCTGGACCAGCGGCTCGTTGTTCCACCACCGACCGAGGTGGTCCCAGACGGGGTGGCGGGTCGTCGGAAGGCGGCGCGCCTGCTCGGGCACGACCGACTCGATCGCCCGTACGTTGCTCATCCCCTCGACCCCGAACTCGCTGAGCAGCAACGACCGGCCCCGGTCGTAGAAGCCGTAGTGGTCGGACAGACCCTGGTGCTCCCACGGGCCGTGCGCGTCGTGCGGGCTCGGGCCTTCGAAGGTGTTGCCGAACACCGGCCCTGACGGGGAGGTCGGCAACCAGTGCCGGTCGGGATCGAGCCGCGCCACGACGTCATGCAGCGCCTGGAGCACCGGGGATTCCGCGTCGGTCAGCGGGACGCCGTCGGCTCGCTGCAACTCGTTACCGCCGCACCAGACGGCCAGGCTGGGGTGGTTGCGGCGGGCGGGCACGATGCGCTCGGCCTCCCACGCCATCCGCGCGACGAACGCCTCGTCCTCGCTGGGCACGCTGCGCATGCCGGAGCTGGACTGGGCGAACTCCTGCCAGACCAGAATGCCGTACTCGTCGCACAGGTCATAGAACATGGTGCTCTCGATGAGCCCGCCGCCCCACACCCGCAACATCGTCACCCCGGCGTCGCGGGCCAGCGTGAGGAGGTGCCGCACCCTGGCCTCCTCGACCGCGCCGTAGAGAGCGTCGGCGGGCACCCAGTTCCAGCCCTTGATCGTGACCGGCTCCCCGTCGACGGTCAGCCGGTACGGGAGCGCGCCCGTCTGGCCGGCCCGGAACCGCACGTCGCGGAAACCGACGCGAACCCGGCGCTCGTCGCCCTTCACCGCGGTGGTCAACTCGTAGAGGTGGGCCTCGCCGTGGCCGTTGAGGCGCCACCGGCGGGGCCGCCCGACCTCGAGGACCGCGTGCTCGCCGGTGGCCGTCGCGACCACCCGGCCGTCGGCGTCCCTGAGCGTGTGCTCGACGTCCGCCTGCGGGCCGTCCACCTCGGTTCTCACGACGACTTCCGTGCCCGCGGGCCGGGCCCAGACGTCGGCCAGCCTCGTGGGCCCGGTGACGCGCAGCCGTACGGGCCCCCACAGTCCTTGGTGCACGATTCGCGGGCAGAAGTCCCACCCGTACCCCATCCGCCCCTTGTGCACGCTGACCTTGGCCGTGCAGCCGACCTGCGGCTCGCTGACGGGCGCCGGGTCCACGACCACCGCCAAGCTGTGCTCGCCCGTGATGAGCCCGGTCACTTCGACGACCAGCGGGACGTACGTGCCCTCGTGCGTGGCGATGCGCTCGCCGTCGAGGTAGACGGAGGCGGAGTGGTCGATGCCGTCGAACTCCAGGAACGCCCGCTCCCCGGGTGCCATGTCCGGCGCGCTCAGCCGGGTCCGGTAGACCCAGGTCCGCTGCGACACCCACTCGGAGAGCAGGCTCTGCCTGCCGACGTACGGGCTCGGCACCTGGCCGGCGGCCAGCAGATCCGCCAGCACGCTGCCCGGCACCCTCGCGGGAATCCACCCGCCCGCGCCGCGGCCGTCCCTGGCGTGGAGCTGGGCCCGGTGCAACTGCCAGTCGTCCCCGAGGAAACCCCGAAGCTCCCATCCCTGATCCATGAGCGCCTTCCGTCCGCTTGTGTGGGATCGTTCCCACACAAGCCTAACGGCGACGGCCAGGCTGCGTCGGCGGATCCCGTCACCCGGGTGGCGCGCCGGCGGCCATGGCCTTCACGTCCGCGGTCGTCACCGGCCTCCCGCCGATTCCCCAGTCGCCGCTCCTGACCTCCTCAAGGATGACCAAGGTCAGAGAGCGCATGTTCTCGCCCTCGATCTCGACCATCGCGTCGGTCAGCTTCTGTACGATCTGGGCCTTCTGCGCCTCGGTGAACACCCCTTCGATGACCTTCACATTGATGAGCGGCATGAGCTCCTCCATTCGACGTGGTACGCGGACCGCATCCAGACGCCCGAGACCTGAGCTTCCGGCAGACCCATGGCGTGCGCTGCTCGGCCCGGTCATCGAGGAGCGGGCCTATCGTGGCTCCCCCGAGCAGGCCCCCACCCGCTCGCCGATCGCTCCCCGCCGGACCTTGTTCCTCAAGGCCAACATGCTCACGAACGCCTCCGGCAAACGCGGCCGTCCATGGGATTCACCGGCCTCGGGCTGCAGGTCAGGCCAGCCGTACCACGTCCAGAGGCGGGCCGTCCGAACAGAGCGACCCGGTGCCTCATCGTCACCGGCCGTGGCACTGCCTCGCGGACGGCAGCGAACCAAACCCCAGGGCCGCCTGACCTCGTACTCCTTGATCTTCGACGCCGGCCCGGGCCACCACTGCGGCTACCTGCGCGAGGGCGGCTGGTTCGCCAGGACGCCGTACCGCGAGGCGCTGGTAGCGCGCGGGCAGCGGTGGGTGGCCGGGATTCCGGACCACCGGCTGTGGCCGGCCATGAAGAAGATCGACCTCATCGATCGTCAAAGCCGCCGGAAGTACACCATTTCCTTCCCGGCCCGCGCCGGTGACGTCCCCCGAGTGGTCGCCGGACGGCGGTCCCGTCATCCGGTGAAGCGGATCGTGGCGCCCTTGCTGGTGATGGCCAGCACGCGGAAGGAAAGGGTGTTCTTGCCGTTGCTCTGCATGTTGCCCCGAGCCCCCTCACCCAGGGAAGTCGTCAAGCCGGGCGCCCGCACCACGACCATGTCCTGGTTGAAGATGCCGCCGACGAACTCCTTGGAGACGTACACCCTGGAGAAGCCGTAACGCTTCGCGGAGATGCGGAAGCTCACCTTCTTCGAGAACGTGAACTTGCATTTCCCGTCGTAGCAGCCGCGGTAGCTGGGCTTGGCCGTGGCGGCGGCGGGGGTGGCGGTCATGGCGGGCGTCACGGCCATGGCGCACGCAAGGGTCAGGGCACTGATGGCCTTCCTGTGCATGGTCTTACCTTTCGTCCGTGCAACGGGAGCGGGATCTTTCTATCGCGTCTCCGGTGGGAGGGGTCCCGACGCCGTGGTACGACACTGGTGGCTGATGTCGTCGCGCGAACAAGGGAGCGGAGATGCCAGGCGTACCGACCGGGCGGATGGCGCTGGTGAGCGCGGTGACCGCAGCCGGACTGCTCACCGGCTGCGGCTCCCCGGCTGAGGAGACGGCCTCGCCGGCGACGTCTCCTTCTGAGGCGGGTCCCCCGTCGTCGGCCCCCTCCCCATCAGCGACGCCCTCGCCGTCAGCGACCCCCTCTCCGTCAGCGACCCCCTCTCCGACGTCGTCGGCGAGGGGGTCGGCGCTCCCGAAGGCCAGGAACGGTACGAGACTCCGGGCGTGCCGGGACGCGAAGTGCGAGGTGCTCATCTCGGACGGGCGGACCATCAGGCTGGACGACAAGTGGGGCTTGATGCCCATCAACGTCACCGTCGAGGACGACTCGGTCACCTTCCACGCCTCCACCGCGTCCGGCATGCAGGTCACCATGTCCGAGCAGACGCCGGACCAAGGAGGCCCCAGCACCATCAACGACGTCAGCTTCGAGGTGCTGGCGGTCAAGGGAAAGAAGGCCGTCATCAAGATCACGCACTAGGGGAGCAGTCACCAGGCGTCGCTGACGTACAGCAGGCTGTACGTGACCCACCGCGACGACCGTTGCATCGAGAAGTGATCAGACCGTCCCGTTGCCGGCCTGTGTTCGCCCCCAAAAGACACGCAGCAGATCAAGCGCGCTGAAAAGGTCGGGGCTGGCGTACGTGAGGTCCTCGGCGAGCCTGGGGTACTCGGTCTCCCATACGGGTGGCGGATCGGGAATGTGCGCAGGCACCGAGTGGGTGTCTCGAGCGGCGAACACGTGGTGCACCACATCGAGCAACTCACGGTCGGAGGACAGACCATAAAGCTCGGCGGAGATCCACCGATGTCGTATAGCGGCTCATGTGAACTCCTGGATGGCCCGCTCCACGGCGAGCTCAGCCCGGGCGCCTGCTCGTTGTGCGGCTCGCAGAAGTTGCCCCTTGGTCGCGGCACCACGAGCGAGCAGCTCAGCCACGGCGGAGTCGATCAGGTCCTGGCCCACCCGGTCCGCCGCGGACTCCACGATGGCGCGTACGGGCTTTGTCACCCGAAAGCCCTCATGCTCCTCGACTTCATCACCGCGCAGATCGGCGCGGTGGAGGACGACCGACGCATGCCGCCGGCGAAAGCCCGCCGGAACCGTCAGATGAACCCGCGCAGGGTTGGCGATGCCCAGATCGTGAACAGCCAACGCGGTGGTATGGGACACGACCGCACGCCCCTGGCCCCACAGTGCCCAGCGGACGAGGTGATCATGTTCGCCTTGTGGGAGGTCGGCGAACTCGTGGAAGCGGTAGAGGCCGCGATCGACGCGCGTCCAGTTGCCGCTGCGGGCCTGAAAGTGCTGGGACTGGTAGCTGTAACCGTCTTCGAGAGCCTGCGCCGCCGTGAAATAGCCACGCTGGAGTGCGGCTCGACGCCACAGTCGCGCCCGAGGCGAGTCTCCAGCTGACCCCACAGTGCTGTCTCCTACAACAAAATTTTAGTTCTGCGCGCCAGCATACGCCAAACTGAAAGCCACTTGTAGGAAGTCGTCCACTCGATGCGGCTCACTCGTTGGTGACCGGTACAGCTGGCTGTACCCGGCAAAGACCAGCGGGCGGGATCGTAGGTGAGAGGGCCGGGACGACATGCTGGTTGATGTCCGGAGCGGACACCACCCCCGAATGCAGGAGCGTTACCCATGTCGCGTCTCTCTTCCCCTTCCTCGACCGCCCGGCGCATGCGCGTCCTGGCCGTCACGGCGCTGTCCGCGCTGACGGCGATGAGCGTGGCCGCCGCCCCCGCCGCCGCGGTGATCGGTCCGGAAGTGGGAGCGAACGTCCCGCAGCACAACCCCGCGGACGAGTTGCAGGCCGAGCTGGACGAGATGCGCCAAGAGGTGAAGGAAGCCAAGCGCAACCGCAGCAACGACGCCCTGCAGAAGCAGCTGAACGGCCTGGTCAAGAAGCACAAGTTCCCGGCGGCGCTGGCCGCCGTCCGTGACAGCGAGGGCAGGACCCGCTACTACACCGCCGGGGTCGGCGACCTCAAGACCAAGGCGAAGGTGCCGGTCGACGGGTACGTGCGCATCGCCAGCAACACCAAGACCTTCACCGCCGTGACCGTGCTGCAGCTCGTGGGCGAGGGCAAGATCAAGCTGGACGAGCCGATCGAGACGTACCTGCCGAAGCTGATCCGCGGAAAGGCCGGCGACGGCCGCAAGATCACCGTACGGCAGTTGCTGCAGCACACCAGCGGCCTGCCCAACTACACCCGCTGGATCCCCAACATCTTCGACGCCCGCGACAGGTACAGCACCCCTCAGGACCTGCTGAAGATCGCCTTCAAGCACAAGGCGTCGTTCGCGCCCGGCAAGAACTGGGAGTACAGCAACACCGGCTACACCGTGCTCGGCCTGCTCATCGAGAAGGTCACGGGCAAGCCGGTGAGCACGGCGATCACCGACCGGATCATCAAGCGGGCGAGCCTGCGCCACACGTACTGGCCGGGCAAGAAGGTCAAGACGATCCGTGGCCCCCACGCGAAGGGGTACGGCTCCAGGAAGCCCGGCGGCAAGCTGCTCGACATCACGAACCTCGACCCGTCGTGGGGCGGCGCGGCCGGTCAGCTCATCGCCACCCCCAGCGACCTGAACCGCTTCTGGGTCGCCCTGATGGACGGCACGCTGCTCAAGCCGGCGCAGCTCAAGGCCATGAAGAAGACCGTGAAGACGTCCGGCATGCCGGCCGGCTGGAGCTACGGGCTCGGCCTGATGAAGATCACGCTGAGCTGCGGCGGCGTGGCGTGGGGCCACGGCGGTGACATCGACGGCTACGAGACCCGCGGCGGCATCACCGACGACGGCAGGGCCGCCGCCATCGCGGTCACGGCGCTGCCTTCCTCCGACGCGGGCGCGATGAGCGTCATCAAGGCCACCGACACGGCCCTGTGCGCCAAGAAGCGGTGACCACATCCGGTCCGGCCGGGCCCCGGGAGCACACGCCCCGGGGCCCGGTCACGTTCATGAGGCTCGGCGGCGCCCACTCAGGACCCCATGTGAGACTCGAACCACTGCAGCATCGGTTGCGGGCGCCTCTGGAACTCCAGGTAGCCGTCGAAGCGGCGGTCGGTACCGCGGATCCACTGGAGCTTCTTGTCGGCGACCGGAATGTTGTCGAACATCGTCTGTACGTCGCTCGGATCGGTCAGCGTGTCGTCATGCACCTGGTAGAGGAGGGTCGGGACCCGGACCCCCTTGGCCCACTGCTGTGGCTGCCGCTGCGCGAAGGGAATGCCGGTGCGCAGCACCACCAGCCTTTCCAACTCGTCGATGCGGTCGGCGGGCACGCCCGCCATGACCAGCCGCCGGGCCATGATGACCTCCATGGTGACCGGTTGCGGCCCCACCAGGCAGCGCACGCCGTCGAACGCCCGCGGGTCGCTGCTCATCGCGTGAAACGTGGAGCTGCAGCCCAGGCAGCGGCTGAACAGGCCGATCCGCATGTTCCGCGTGTCCCGCCGCTGGCGTGCGTACCGCAGCGAGCCCAGGACGTCACGCGACTCGAAGATCCCGCTGGAGGCGATGCCGCCGTTGGCGGCTCCGCTGAGGCCGTAGTTGCGCAGGTCGTAGGCGAGCACGTTGTACCCGGCGTCGTGAAGGATCTTGTAGTCGGGTACGAGGTCCACCTCCATGTCGTTGCCGCTGGAACTCCAGATCGACTTCCACGGTTCCAGATGGCCGGGCAGCCCGGCCCGGCTGAATCCCATCGGGTGATTGGCGATGATCAGCTTGTCGGATCCCCGGGCAGGGATGAACCAGCCCTCGATGGGCACGCCGTCAACCGCCTGGAAGGTGACGTCCTCGTAGTCGAGGCCCTGCTCCTCCGGAGAATGCATGATCGGCGAACGGAGCTGCTCGCCGAACGCGTCGGCCATCTGCTGCAGGATCTGGTCCTCGTCGGGAGCCGTCGACGCGGACCTCGACGTACCCGTCAGAAGCGGGACGGCTGACAGTCCGGCCACCGTTCCCAGCACAGCGCGGCGAGTTGCTTCAGGCATGTGGCTCTCCATCTTCTTGTACGGCAGGGCCCCGTTCGTGGTGATCCCATCGTCGGAAGGCCGGCGCGCGGAGTCCAAAGCTTGTGTGGCATCGTCATACGCCTGAGGCATCACCCGACGTCAACCAGGGGGCTATGCTGCAGGCATGGCCGAGTCGGCGCCGGATCTGGATCTGCGATCAGTGCGCTATTTCACGGTCGTCGCTGAGCACCGGCACTTCGGCAGGGCCGCCGAAGCCCTGCACCTCACCCAGCCCTCGCTGAGCCGTCAGATCCGCGGCCTGGAGCGGCGGCTCGGCGTTCCCCTGCTCGACCGCACCCCGCACGGCACCCGGTTGACCGAAGCGGGCGAGGTGTTCCTGCCCCGTGCCAGGGCGTTGCTGCGATCATCGGCCCAGGCGGTGGCCGCCACCCGCGCCACGGCCCGCCCCAGCAGGATCGCGGTCGGGCACACCCTGCACGTGCCGGTCATGCCCGCGGTGCGCGACCTCCGTCATCGGCATCCCGACGCCGAGGTGCGCGTGGTGCAGCTGGCCTGGAACGAACCGCGTGCCGCGCTGC
Source organism: Nonomuraea sp. B5E05 (assembly GCF_039880665.1). NCBI lineage: Bacteria > Bacillati > Actinomycetota > Actinomycetes > Streptosporangiales > Streptosporangiaceae > Nonomuraea > Nonomuraea sp. B5E05. The sequence continues at coordinate 83,436 of NZ_JBDPMJ010000005.1, read as the reverse complement.
TCGATCGCCGGGTGGACGTGGTGGTGTCCCGGCTGCCGCTCCGCGACGACGGGCTCGACGTGACGGTTCTCTACGACGAGCCGCGGGTCCTTCTCGTCTCCCGCGATCATCACCTGGCCGGCAAGGAGCAGGTGACCCTCGACGACATCGGTGACGAGGCCCTGCCGCGCCTGCCCGACAGGACCTGGAACGCCTACTGGCGGATCGATCCGCGACCGGACGGCAGTCTCGCGCCAGACGGCCCGCTGGTCGAGGCGCCTGAGGAGAAGTTCGAGATCGTCGCGGCCGGTCAGGCCGTGGTCATCGTCTCGGCCGGCCTGCGCGCGGAGACCCTCCATCCCGGCCTCACCAGCATCCCCTTGGAGGGAGTGAAGCCGGGCCAGGTCGTACTCGCCACCCGGGCAGGCGATGACAACCCCCTGCTCGCGCCCTTCATCGAAGCCGCACTGAATCTCCTCACAGGCGGTTAGCCGCCGCGAGAGTGGTGTGCGGAGAGGTCACTCCCACTCGATGGTGCCGGGGGGCTTGCTGGTCACGTCGAGCACCACGCGGTTGACCTCGCGGACCTCGTTGGTGATCCGGGTCGAGATGCGGGACAGCACGTCGTAGGGCACCTTCGCCCAGTCGGCCGTCATCGCGTCCTCCGACGTCACCGGGCGCAGCACCACCGGATGGCCGTAGGTGCGCCCGTCGCCCTGCACCCCCACCGAGCGCACGTCGGCCAGCAGCACCACGGGGCACTGCCAGATCTGCCGGTCGAGGCCCGCCCTGGACAGCTCTTCGCGGGCGATCGCGTCGGCCTCGCGCAGCAGCTCAAGGCGCTCGCGCGTCACCTCTCCGACGATGCGGATGCCCAGGCCGGGGCCGGGGAACGGCTGGCGCCAGACCATGGCGGCGGGCAGCCCGAGCTCCTCGCCGGCCCGGCGGACCTCGTCCTTGAACAGCGCCCGCAGCGGCTCCACCAGTGTGAACCGCAGGTCGTCCGGCAGGCCGCCGACGTTGTGGTGGGACTTGATGTTGGCGGTGCCGGTGCCGCCGCCCGACTCGACCACGTCGGGGTAGAGCGTGCCCTGGACGAGGAACTCCACGGGCTTGTCGGCCATGATGGCGCGCTGTTCGTCCTCGAAGACGCGGATGAACTCGCGGCCGATGATCTTCCGCTTCTCCTCGGGGTCGGTGACGCCTTCCAGCGCCTTGATGAAGCGGTCGGCGGCGTCGACGACGCGCAGCTTGACGCCGGTGACGGCCACGAAGTCGCGCTCGACCTGCTCGGCCTCGCCCTTGCGCAGCAGGCCGTGGTCGACGAAGACGCAGGTCAGCCGGTCACCGATGGCGCGCTGCACGATGGCGGCGGCCACCGCGGAGTCGACGCCGCCCGACAGCGCGCAGATCGCGTGACCGTCGCCGACCTGGCGGCGCACGGCCTCGACGGAGTCTTCGACGATGTTGAGCATGGTCCAGGACGGGCGGCAGCCGGCCGCCTCGAGGAAGTGCCTGAGCACCGCCTGCCCGTGCTCGGAGTGGAGCACCTCCGGGTGGAACTGCACGCCGTAGAGACCCTTCTCGGGGTGCTCGAAGGCGGCGACCGGAGTCTGGCTCGTCGAGGCGGTCACCGTGAACCCCTCGGGGGCGCTGGCCACGCTGTCGCCGTGGGACATCCAGACCTTCTGGGCGCTCGGCAGGCCGGCGAAGATGACGCCCTCGTGGAGCACCTCGAGCGCGGTGCCGCCGTATTCGGCGACGCCCGTGCGGGCCACCTCACCGCCCAGCGCCCGCGCCATGGCCTGGAAGCCGTAGCAGATGCCGAACGTGGGCACGCCCGTCGCGAACAGCCCGTGCGGCACGGGCGGCGCGCCGTCGGCGTAGACCGAGGAGGGGCCACCGGACAGGATGATCGCCTTCGGGTTCTTCGCCATCATCTCCTCGACGGGCATCGACGAGGGGACGATCTCGGAGTAGACGTGGCACTCACGCACCCGCCTGGCGATGAGCTGCGCATATTGCGCGCCGAAGTCGACCACCAGAACCGTGTCGAATTCAGACACTGAAGACCCTCCAGAAGGCGGAACGCGGTGAGTACAGTCTATCGGCCTTGTGCATTACGCCTGGCCTGGCTCCCGCTCTCGTGCTAACACAGAAGAATGGATCTTGTCTGGCCGGCGACGACCTGGGCTCTCTGGGTCGCCACCCTGGCCGCCGCCTTCCAGGTGTCCGGTCGCGACAGGACCCCGGAGCGGGAGCCGCGCCATCCGGCGCCCGCCCCCGTGGCGGAGCTCTTACGCGGCATGCGGGTGCAGGACGTGTTCCACTCGGCGCTGTTCGAGCTGGCCGGGCGCGGGTGGGCCATCGTGGAGGGCGACCGGCTGTCGTTGACACCGCGGCGGGCGGAACCCCTCCTGCCGTACGAGCAGTGGGTGCTCGATCAGGTGAGCACCCGGATGGGCGGGGCTCCGCGGGCCCCGGTGATCGCGCTCATGCCCGACGGGCAGGCGCTCGACCGCGAGTTCCTCCCCCTGGTCCGGCGGTGCGCCATCGACCTCGGGCTGGCGCGGCGGCGCTGGTCGAGCATGATCGTCCCGGTGCTGCTGGCCGGCGGGCTGGTGGTCCCGTGGTTCGCCACCGTGTCCGCGGCCGGCCTGTCATGGCCCGGGATGATCGCGACGATGGTGTCGTTCGTGGCCGGGTTCGGGCTGCTCCTGGCGGGCCGCGGGTTCCTGCTGACTCCCGCCGGACGTGAGGTCGCCGGGCCGGGGCACGTGGAGGTGAACCCGCAGCAGGAATGGATCTTCACGGGCAGCGGCTGGCGCGGCGTGGAGATCGTGCCGGCGGCCGCCGTCGCGCGGGGCCCCAAGCGGCAGGAGATCAGGGGCCACGTCGTCAAGCGCTGGGTCGAGGCCGGCACGGACAGCGAGAACACCTACCACATCGCGGTGCACGACGGCAGCTCGGAGACGGCCGTCGCGTTCCGGGTCAAGCAGGGCGTCTACCAGGACGTGCTGCCGGGCGACTCCGTACGCCTGCTGGTCAAGCCGCGCAGCGGCACGGTGGTGCGGGTGCTGGCCCACGAACGTCAGTGGTGAACCGGCAGCCGCCCGTCCCCGGATCACCAGACGCTACAGGATGGCTCCGATCAGGCCCAGAGGCGGCGAACCGAGATCGAACAGCGCCTTGTGGAAGCGCTGCAGGGTGAAGCCGGCGCCCCATTCCTTACGGGCCTGCTCGCGCAGGTCGCGGATGAGCAGCTTGCCCCACGTGTAACGGCCGTACGTCGGGTCGAACGACGCCCGTTCCGCCTCCGCCGTCGCGGCGGGGCCGGCCAGGTGCGTGTCCGACGCGAACCGTCTGGCACCCTCCTCGACCGTCATCTGGCCGGTGTGCACGCCGATCGCGCAGGCCAGCCGGGTGACGCGGATCAGCGCCTCCAGCCAGACGCCGATCTCGAAGCGGGGGTCGCCGGCCTCGAAGCCCTCCTCGACGCAGAGCTCCTCGGCGTAATGGGCCCAGCCCTCGATGAACGCGGTCGACTGCAGCAGCCTGCGCACCTCCGACGGCGCCCGCCGCAGCGCCCTGGCGTGCGAGAAGTGCCCGGGGGCGACCTCGTGCACGTTGATCGCGGGCAACGTGGTGCGGCTGAAGACCTCCAGCCACTCCTCCTGGTCCTGCCGCGGCCAGCTGGGGTCGGGCGGCGTGACGTGGTACCAGGAGGGGCCCTCGGGCTCGCCGGGCGCGTTCCACGACATCATGGCCATCGCCCAGCGGCGTGACTCGGGTGCCGGCCCGACCAGGCACTCGCCGTCGTGGTAGGGCACGAGGTCCTTCTCGCGGGTGAACGCGATGGCCTTCTCCGTGCCGATCCTGGCCGCCTCGATCACGCCGTCGGCGTCGGGGTGGTCCTTGACCAGCTCGCGTACGACGTCGAGCGGCGGGCGGCCCTGCTCCCCCAGCTTGGCGCAGGACTCGGCGAGCAGCGCCATGAGCCGGTCGCGCTCGGCGTCGGCCCGCTCCGCCAGCCTGCCCAGGTCGACGGGGAGCCCTTCGGCCGTGCCCATGAGGCCGGCCAGGGCCTCGCCGCCGAGTGCCGCGTCGGGGTCGCCCTCGTCCGCCGCCCGCTGGATGTGGGCGACGAGCCTGCCGTGTGCCTGCAGCGCGGTCTCGTCCGTGACCCCGGCGGCCAGGCCCTTGGCGGTGTTCACCAGGGATTTCGCGACGGGGGCCGGAATCAGGTCGAGCGCGTCGATCGCGTTGCTCACGGCTTCCGGCCACAGTGCGAGGTGGGCCGCCTTGGCCGCGGCGCGGTCGCCGGCCGTGGCGTAGTCGCGGTCGTAGCAGGCCAGGTCGAGGTTGGAGAGGTGGAGCAGCGGGTTCCTGCGGTGCAGGGCCAGCTCGCCGAACTGGGTGCGCAGGCCCACCTCGAACACCTCCAGGTGCCTGGCGTCGTGTGAGCCGGCGGGCGCGGCTCCCTCGCCGAGCCGGGCCAGTCCGGCGCGTACGCCGTCGGGTGACAGGTCCTGGATCCGGCCGTCGTACTCGTGCCTGCCGCCGCCCTCGCGCGCCTCGGGCACGATCAGGTCGGCGACGGCTCTCAACCTGGCGTCAAGTTCGGTCATGCCGCCGACGCTAGCGCACAACTTTGCGCAGATTAATGGCGCGCGTCCCAGTAGACCGGAATGCGAAACTGGGCCGTATGGCCCTCCAGATCACGACGCTCGCGGAGCGTCCGGAGCTCGCGTCGGCGTTGTGGGACATGGACCATACGTGGCAGGAGTTCATACTCAACGACCCGATCGCCGACCTGTTCTACGCGGTCGCCACCACCGCCTACGCCGACTACGTGCTCGTGGCCGACGACGACGCCGAGCCCGGCAGGCTGGTGGCGCGGGCGTGCATGATCCCATTCGTGGCGAGGGGGTCCGAGCTGCCCGACGACGGCTGGGACGCCGTGATCCGCTCGGGCCGGCTGGCCCGCGACCGCGGCACCCGGCCCGACGCCGTCTCCGCCCTGGAGATCACCGTGCGGCGCGACCTGCAGGGCACGGGGCTCTCCTCGCAGATGGTGGCGGCGATGCGCCGCCACGCCGCCGACCGCGGCTTCTACGAGCTCGTCGCGCCCGTCAGGCCCAGCACCAAACACCTCGAACCCCACACCCCCATGAGCGAGTACGCCTTCCGCACCCGCCCCGACGGCCTGCCCCATGACGCCTGGCTACGGGTGCACGTGCGGGCCGGAGGGAAGATCATCAAGGTGGCGCCGCGCTCGATGGTGATCGCGGGCACGCTCGCGGAGTGGCGAGAGTGGACCGGCCTGCCGTTCGACCGTACGGGGGCCGTCGAGGTGCCGGGGGCGCTCAATCCCGTGCACTGCGACGTGGAGCAGGACCACGCCGTCTATGTGGAGCCGAACGTCTGGGTCTGCCATCCGCTGGGCTAACCCTGCTCAGGGCGGAGGCGAAGTCCGTCGACGATCCGCCACATGGACCGGTGGCAGAGCGCGCGGAAGTCGTCCTCGTCCATCCCCATCCGGCCGCTCAGGAACTGCTGCACCAGACCCTGCGTGCACGACGAGACGGTCAGCGCGGTCTCGAGCACGTCGTCCTCGCGCAGCAGCCCCGTGCGCATGCCCTCCTCGGCGAGCTCCGCGAGGACGGCGAACGGCGGCCCCTGCCCGTCGCGGAAGTCCTCGGGGAAGCGGCGTGCCCCCGTCCACGCGTCGAGGACCAGGAACCGGTACAGGTGCCGGTTGCCGAGCGCGAAGTCGAGGAAGTCGTCGAGCGTCGCCGAGATCCGCTCCATGAGGTCCCCCGAGGGGGATCGCCGCCGCCACTCCGCGGCCAGCTCGCTCGCACTGCGGTTGGCGACGGCCCGCAGCAGCGCATCCCGGTTGGGGTAGTGCCGGTAGATGGCCATGGCGGTGATGCCCGCGGCGTCGCCGACGCGCCGCATGCTGACCGCGGCGGCGCCCTCCTCGTGGAGGATGCGCTGCGCGACGGTCACGATGCGCTCGGCCGTACCAGCACCCGTCACGTTTACAGCGTATGCGCAGGAGCGAGACGGCGGTGCTCCGATGGACGCCATGTGCCGGGAGGAAGAAGATTCGGTATCGCTACCGGCAGGTAGTTTTTGCTGATGCATGGCATGGGGACACAATTCCCCCATGGCATCCATCGCTCCGCTACGACCCGGAGATCCGCCACGGCTGGGCGGCCTGGATCTCACCGGCAGGCTAGGCGAAGGCGGCCAGGGCGTCGTCTACCTCGCCAACGACCCGTCGGGCACACGCGTGGCCGTCAAGTGGATGCGTCCCGACCTGGCGGGCGACCAGGTGAGCGTCGAGCGGTTCCTGCGCGAGGTCGAGGTGGCCCAGCAGGTCGCGCCGTTCTGCACCGCCGCCGTCCTCGGCACCGGCATCGAGCAGGACCGCCCCTACATCATCAGCGAGTTCATCGAAGGGCCGTCGTTACACCAGGTCGTGATGGAAGAGGGACCGCGCTCGGGCTCCGTCCTGCACCGGCTGGCCATCGGCACCGCCACCGCGCTGGCCGCCATCCACCAGGCCGGCATCGTGCACCGCGACTTCAAGCCCGCCAACGTGATCATCGGCGCCGACGGGCCCAGGGTGATCGACTTCGGCATCGCGCGGGCGCTGAACGCCACCGCGACGATCACCGGCACGGTCGTGGGCACGCCCGCGTACATGGCTCCCGAGCAGATCATGGGCCACACCGCCGGGCCGGCCGCCGACATGTTCTCGTGGGCCAGCACGATGGTCTTCGCCGCCTCCGCCCGGGCTCCGTTCGGCAGCGACACGATGCCCGCGGTGATCAACCGCGTGCTCAACCAGCACCCCGACCTCGGCAGGCTGGACGGCCAGCTGCGCGACGTGGTGGTCGCGTGCCTGGTCAAGGACCCCGCGCAACGGCCGACCGCCGAGCAGGTCATCATGCGGCTGCTGCAGCGCCCCGCCCCCAACGCCGGCATCCTCGCCGAGGCCGCCGCCGAGGCCGCGCCCCAGGCGCCCGGCGCCCATCACCGAGGACAACCGCCGGGGCCGCACTCAGCGCCACACTCCGGGCCCCACTCAACGCCGCACTCCGGACCGCACTCCGCGCCCCACTCAGCGCCGCACTCGGGGCCGCACTCGGGGCCGCACTCGGGGCCGCCTTTCGGCCGGCCGCACGGCCCGGTCGCGCCGCCGGGACCACACGCCGCCACGGTGCCGCCCCCGCACCCTCCCGGGCCCTGGCCGCCGGCGCGGCACGAGCAGATCGCCCATCAGCAGTACGCCACGCAACCTCAGCGCAAGAACAGGACCCCGCTGATCGTCGGCGTCACGGTGGCGGTCGCCCTGCTGCTGCTCGCCGGCGTGGTCGTGACCATCCAGGTCAACCAGGCCTCGCTCGCCGACCCGTCCCGCACCACGACCCCCGGGCCGTCGCGGACCACCGCGACGCGCGACCCGTCGCCGGGCACCACGCGGGCCGCCGTGCCGCCCACCGGCACGAAGACGCGACTCCCCGGCGGCGAGATCCACCTGTACGAAAATCCCGCCGACGCGATCTTCCTGACCTCCTACGAGATCAAGGACGAGAAGAAGGACGACTGGATCGACTACGCCAGGGACTCCCTGCACGGCTCGTTCACGAAGTACGCGGGCAACTGGGAGTCGCTGGTCTCGCCCGACGGCCGCTACCTCGCACACCGGGGCAGGAGCTACAGCTCCGACGACTTCGACTTCATCGTCGTCACCGACCAGGAGTCCGGCGAGCGTTCCACGATCAAGATCGTGAAGGAACCCCTGATCAGCACCATCAGGGCCTGGTCGAAAGACGGCGAGCGCATCCTGCTGAACACCGAGAAGAAGAACGGCGACGACTGGCTCCACCTGGGCTTCACCATCGTCGACGTGGCCACGAAGAAGGCCACCACCATCGACGTGGCCGACACCTCGATCCGCGGGACCGCCTTCGGCTTCGACGGCGCCGACGAGGGCACGGTCAACGTCTATGGGGACGAGAAGAACCAGGGCCTGCGCTTCTTCGACGCCGAGGGCAAGGCCACCCGCTCGTTCCCCGGCATCGGCACGATGTCGGCCGGCACGCAGGACATCTTCTCGCCCTCGGGGCGCGCGTTCGTCACCGACTGCCCCAACGGCGGTGGCGGGGACCACTGCATCTGGGACTCGGAGTCGGGCGAGCGCCTGCGCAAGTTCTCCTCCGACTGCGACAAGGTGCTCGGCTTCTACGACGAGAAGCACCTCTACTGCTGGGAGCAGGACAACGCCCCCAACGACGAGGTCCAGGTGATCGACTTCAGCGGGAAACTGCTGCGCAAGCTGCTGGAAGTGCCCGACGACATCAACTTCAGCCCGGCGTTCACCATCAATCCGGACAGAGTTTCCTGAACCATCCTGCCCGCACAACCGTGATGGAGGGCATGAAGACGCTGATCCGTACGGCCGTGACCGCCACGGCGCTGGCGACGGTGGCAGCCGCCTGCGCCTGCGCGCCGGAAGGGGCGCCGCCCGGCAGGACGAGCCTGGGCGCCGTCCGCCTGGTGGCCTACACCGGGTGCGACGACCTGCTCGCGGGCCTGCGCGAGCAGGCCGCCAGGAACGTCGGCCCGTACGGCTTCGGCAACGTCATGCCCATGACCGCCAGGGCGGAGGCGAAGGCCGACACCGGGGCCTACACGCCCGAGCACTCCACGACCAACGTGCACGAGGCGGGGGTGGACGAGCCCGACCTGGTCAAGACGGACGGCGACCGGCTCGTCACGGTCACGGACGGCACCCTGCGGATCATCGACACCGCCACGAGAAAGGTCACCGAGTCCCTCGACCTGACCGACGGCGACGGGGCCGGCGTCCCCGCCGACCTGCTGATCTCCGGGGACCGCGCGCTGGTCATGCTGCGCGGCGGCGGCGCCGTGTACCGCTCCTTCGGGCCGCCGCGCGACACGCGGTACGTGCTGGTCGACCTGGCCGGCGAGCCCAAGGTGCTGAGCACGGTCGAGCCGCAGGGCACGTACGTCGACGCCAGGATGGTCGGCTCGACGGTCAGGCTCGTCACCCGCAGCCAGCCGGACATCACGTTCCCGCAGGTCAGAAGGGGGGACATCCCGGAGGCCGAGCGCGTCAAGCGGAACCAGGAGGCCGTGCGCAAGGCGCCGGCCGAGGCCTGGCTGCCCAAGATCAAGATCACGGACGCGTCGGGGACGGCCGAGGAGAGCACCGTCGAGTGCGACCGGGTCAGCCACCCCGCCGACTACACCGGCACCTCGATGTTGACCGTGCACACCATCGACCTGGCCCGGGGCGTCACCGGCACCGACCCGATCGCCCTGGCGGCCGACGGCGACATCGTGTACGGCACGGGCGGCAGCCTCTACGTGGCCAGCAACCCGCTCTGGTGGGGCATGCCGTTCCGCCCGCTGCCGGTCGCCCCCACCACGAGGCCGGGCACTCCCACCAGCACCCCGGACATGACCGCCTCGCCGGACAGAGCCACCTCGCCTGGCGGCACCTCGCGAGGCGTGGCCCCGGCTGAGGAACCCACTCCCAGCGAGTTCGTCGTGACGGCCACCGTGACGGAGAGCCCCACGCTCACGGTGTCGGCCACGTCCTCGCCGCCTCCGGTGCCCCGGCCGGCTCCCACGCTCCCGCCCGAGGAGACGCAGATCCACCGGTTCGACGTCTCCAAGCCGGGCCCGCCAGCCTACGTGGCGTCGGGGAAGGTGGCGGGACGCCTGCTGAACCAGTACTCGCTGTCGGAGCACGAAGGCCACCTCCGCGTCGCCACCACGCTCAACTCCCGGGAGGGCCAGAGCAGTTCGAGCACCGTCCACGTGCTCGACGCCGCCACCATGGAGAAGAAGGGCGAGGTCGGCGGCCTCGGCAAGGGCGAGCGCATCTACTCGGTCCGGTTCATCGGCCCCGTCGGCTACGCCGTCACGTTCAAGCAGGTCGATCCCCTCTACACCCTCGACCTGCGCGACCCGGCGGCGCCCAGGGTGACCGGCGAGCTGAAGATCACCGGCTACTCCGCCTACCTCCACCCGGCCGGCGACGGCCGGCTGATCGGCATCGGCCAGGAGGCGAACGAGGAGGGCAGGACGCAGGGCACGCAGGTGTCGTTGTTCGACGTCAGCGACCCCGCCTCCCCGCGCAGGTTGTCGCAGCTGTTCCAGAAGGACTCCGGCTCCGAGGCCGAGTGGGACCCGCACGCCTTCCTCTACTGGCCCAGGACCGGCCTGGCGGTGATCCCGCTGAGGAGCGGCGACGAGTCGGGCGCGCTCGCGCTGAAGATCGACGACTCGGGCGTGTCGAAGCTCGGCATGATCAGGCATCCGGCACAGCGCGGGGAGAACGAGCGCGGCTTCCAGCCCGGCATCCAGCGCTCGGTGGTCATCGGCGATTCCCTGTGGACGGTCTCCCCTCAGGGCGTGCAGGTCAACGACGCCGCCACGCTCGCCGAGCAGGCGTGGATCCCGGCAGGCTGATCGGCTAGGACTCGGGCGCGACCACGGGGACGATCTCCGGCGCGCCGAGCCTGATCGCGTCGGCCTCCTGGTCGGAGTCCTGTTCCTGGGAGCGGCGCTCGGCCTCCACGCGTTTGGTGAAATATCCCACCTCCCGCTTGACCTGCTCGCCGTCCCAGCCGAGCGGCTCGGCGAGCAGTTCGGCCGACTCCTGCGCCACGGCCACGCCCCGGTGGAAGGTCTCGATGGAGATGCGCGTACGCCGGGTGAGCACGTCGTTGAGATGCCGGGCGCCCTCGTGCGTGGCGGCGTAGACGATCTCGGCGCGCAGGTAGTCGTCGGCGCCGCTCAGCGGCCTGCCCAGCGACGGGTCACGCTCGATCAGCTCCAGCACCTCGTCGATCAGCGAGCCGTAACGCTGCAGCAGGTGCTCGATCCTGGCCACGTGCAGCCCGGAGGTGTGGGCGATGCGGTGCCGGGAGTTCCACAGCGCCTGGTAGCCCTCCGCGCCGGCCAGCGGGATGCGGTCGGTGCACGAAGAGGGCACCCGCTGGTCGAGGCCGTGCGCCACGGCGTCGACCGCGTCACGCGCCATGACCCGGTAGGTGGTGTATTTTCCGCCGGCGGTCATCACCAGGCCCGGCACCGGATGGGCGACCACGTGCTCCCTGGACAGCTTGGACGTCTCGTCCGACTCGCCCGTCAGCAGCGGGCGCAGCCCCGCGTAGACTCCTTCGACGTCGTCGCGGCTCAGGGGCACGGAGAGCACGGCGTTGACGTGGTCGAGCAGGTAGTCGATGTCGGCCCTGGAGGCGGCCGGGTGGCCCTTGTCGAGGGTCCACTCCGTGTCGGTGGTGCCGATGATCCAGTGCCGTCCCCAGGGGATCACGAAGAGCACGGACTTCTCCGTACGCAGGATGATCCCGGTCAGCGACTGGATCCGGTCGCGCGGCACGACGAGGTGGATGCCCTTGGAGGCGCGTACGTGGATCTGGCCCCGGCCGCCGACCAGTTCCTGGATGTCGTCGGTCCAGACCCCGGTGGCGTTGACGACCTGCTGGGCGCGGATCTCGAACTCCTCGCCGCTCTCCAGGTCGCGCACCCGCACGCCGGTGACCCGCTCCCCCTCCCGCAGGAACCCCACCACCTGCGCCCGGGGAGCGATGTGGGCGCCGTAGGTGGCCGCGGTGCGCAACATGGTCATCACGTATCGGGCGTCGTCGACCTGCGCGTCCCAGTACTGGATGGCGCCGGTGAACGCGCTGCGCTTCAGCGCGGGCGCCAGCCGCCGCGCCCGCGACCTGGACAGGTGCCGGTGGCCGGGCACGCCGCGGGTGAGCCCTGAGGCGAAGCCGAGCGTGTCGTAGAGAGCCACGCCCGCGCCGACGTAGGCCCGTTCCCAGGCGTAGTGGGTCAGCGGGAAGAGGAACGGCACCGGCCTGACGAGGTGGGGCGCGATGTGCCGCAGCAGCAGCGCCCGCTCCTGGAGGGCCTCGCGCACCAGTTCGAAGTTGAGCTGCTCCAGGTAGCGCAGGCCGCCGTGGATGAGCTTGGAGGAGCGCGACGAGGTGCCGGAGGCGAAGTCACGGGCCTCGACCAGCCCCACGTCGAGCCCGCGGGTGGCGGCGTCGAGAGCCACCCCCGCTCCCACGATGCCCCCGCCGACCACGACCACGTCGAGCTCTCGCGCGGCCATGCGTTCCAGCGCCTCGGCGCGCTCGGCAGGCCCGAGACGGGCCACAGTCCTTCCCGACGCCATATTTCCCCCTGGGATGGCTTTGTCGCCTGTGTCCCGTTCCTACCCTCCCCGACATCACCCTGTAACGCCTGAGCGGGTCAGGCGCGTACGACCTTTACCCCCGCCTCTGTCAGCTCACCGGCCAGATCGTCGGAGAGCTGGGCGTCGGTGACGAGTGTGTCGATCTGTCCGATCGGGCAGATGCGGGAGAACGCCCGCTTGCCCACCTTGGAGGAGTCGGCCACCACGACGACCTGCCCGGCGCGGCTGATCAGCAGGTTGTTGACGCTCGCCTCGCCCTCGTGGTGCGCCGACGCGCCCAGCCCGATGTCCAGCGCGTCGACCCCGAGGAAGGCCACGTCCAGCGTCACCTGCTCCAGCACCCCGGTCGCCAGCGGCCCTATGAGTTCGTACGACTGCTGCCTGGCCACACCCCCGGTCACCACGATCTTGACGTGCTGGCGGACGGTGAGCTCGGCGGCGATGTTGAGCGCGTTGGTGACGATGGTGAAGCCGCTCTCCAGCGCGGGCGCCGTGGCGAGCGTACGAGCCAGCTCGGAGGTGGTGGTGCCGCCGTTGAGCCCCACCACGCCGCCTGGCGTCACGAACTCCGCCGCGGCGGCCGCGATGCGCTGTTTCTCGTCGGCGTGCCGGGCGGTCTTGTAGCGCAGCGGCAGATCGTAGCTCACGCTCTGGGCCACCGCTCCACCCCGCGTGCGCATGAGCATCTGCTGCTGGGCGAGCTGGTCGAAGTCCCGCCGGATGGTCGCGGTGGAGACGTCGAGCGCCTGCGATGCCTCCTCGACCGAGAGCCTGCCCTCCTGGGAGAGCAGCTCGAGGATGGCGTTCCAGCGGTCGTAGCGGGACACGAGGCCTCCCTGATGGACGAGGTCAGGAGCAAGCGTCGCACACCCTGGAGAGCCGGAGCCACCAGTGTCCGTTTATGCTCCTACCTGGTATAAAAAACGCAGAAACAATCAATCATGGGGAGGCACGTGGTGACCAGCCACACCGAGGCCGAGATCGTGTCCCAGCCGTCGTGCTGGCGCCGCGCCGTCGCGAACGTTCCCGCCGACGCGCTGCCGCGCCACGGGGAGCGGGTGGCCGTCGTCGGCTGCGGCACGTCATGGTTCATCGCGATGGCGTACGCGGCGCTGCGGGAGCGGGCCGGGCACGGCGAGACCGACGCCTTCGCCGCTTCCGAGGCGCCCTCAGGCCGGTCGTACGACCGCGTGCTCGCGCTGACCCGCTCGGGCACCACCACCGAGGTGCTGGAATTGCTCGCCCGCACCACAACGAGGACCACGGCCATCACCGCCGACCCGGAGACGCCGATCATGCGGGCCGCCGGCGAGGTCGTGGTGCTCGACTACGCCGACGAGCGCTCGGTCGTGCAGACCAGGTTCGCCACCACGCAGCTGGCCCTGCTGCGGGCCAGCCTCGGCGAAGACCTCACCCAGGCGATCGAGGACGCCGAGCAGGCCGTGGCCGCGCCGCTCCCCGACGAGCTGGTCAAGGCCGAGCAGTTCAGCTTCCTCGGCGCCGGCTGGACGGTCGGGCTGGCCCAGGAGGCCGCACTGAAGATGCGCGAGGCGTCCCGTTCGTGGACGGAGGCGTACCCGGCGATGGAATATCGGCACGGTCCGATCAGCATCGCCGGCCCCGGGCGCGTCACCTGGATGCTCGGCACCGCTCCCGCCGGTCTGCGCGCGCAGGTCGAGCAGGCGGGCGGCACGTTCTTCGAGAGCGGGCTCGACCCCATGGCCGAGCTGGTCCGCGCCCAGCGGGTGGCCGTCGCGCGCGCGTTCGCCCAGCAGCTGAACCCCGACGAACCCATGCACCTCACGCGATCTGTGATTCTGTCTCCATGAGCCTTACTCTTGCCGACGCCAGGATCGTGACACCCGTGGGAGTTCACGAGGGGTGGCTGACCATCGAAGACGGCCGCATCACGCATGTCGGCCACGGATCCGCCCCCGGTCCCGGCCTGAGCGTGGGCGGAAAGCACGTCGTGCCCGGATTCGTCGACATCCACAACCACGGCGGTGCGGGCGGCTCCTTCCCGACCGGCGATCTCGACCGGGCCCGTGACGCGGTGGCGCTGCACCGGCGCCACGGCACCACCACGACGATGGCCAGCCTGGTCACCGAGACCCCGGACAACCTGCTCAGAGCGGCGTCGGCGCTGGCCGAGCTCTGTGACGAAGGGCTGCTGGCCGGCGTGCACTTCGAGGGCCCCTACATCTCCAGGGCCCGCTGCGGCGCGCACGACCCCGCGCTGCTGCGCGAGCCCTCGCCGCAGGAGTTCGCCGAGCTGGCCAAGGCCGGGCGCGGCCACGTACGCATGGTAACCATCGCGCCCGAGCTGCCCGGCGCGCTCGACACGATCCGGCTGGCCGTCTCCGAGGGTGTGATCGCCGCCGTGGGCCACAGCGACGCCGGCTACGACCAGACCATCGCCGGCATCGAGGCCGGCGCGAGCGTGGCCACCCACCTCTACAACGCGATGCCGCCGCTCGGGCACCGCGCCCCCGGGCCGATCGCCGCACTGCTCGACGACGAGCGGGTGACGATCGAGCTGATCAACGACGGCGTGCACGTGCATCCGGCCATGCTGCGGCTGGCCTACGAAGTGGCGGGCCCCGGCCGGACCGCGCTGATCACCGACGCGATGTCGGCCGCCGGCCTCGGCGACGGCGACTACGTGCTCGGCTCGATGGCGGTGCGCGTGGACGGCGGCGTGGCCAGGCTCGTCGAGGGCGGCTCGATCGCGGGCTCCACGCTGACCATGGACGTCGCGTTCCGGCGCAGCGTGCGGGAAGTGGGCATGTCGCTGCCCGACGCCGTGCAGGTGGCCTCGCTGACGCCGGCGCGGATCCTCGGCCTGGCCGACCGGATCGGCTCGATCGCCGTCGGCAAGGCCGCCGACCTGGTGGTGTTGTCCGACGCGCTGGAGGTGACCGGGGTGATGAAGGACGGCGTCTGGGTGACGGAGCCCGGATGATCCTCACCGTGACGCTCAACCTCGCCCTCGACGTGACCTACCGGCTCCCCGAGATCGACTGGGACGGCGTCAACCGGGTCGGCGCGGTGCACAGGCGGGCCGGCGGCAAGGGTGTCAACGTGGCCCGCGTGCTGGCGACACTGGGCCACGAAGTGCTGGTCGCCGGCCTCGCGGGCGGGCCGACGGGGCAGGCCATCGAAGGCGATCTGCGCGCGGCCGGGCTGCCGAGCGCCCTGACGCCCATCGCCGCCGACTCCCGCACCACCCTGGCCGTCACGGAAGCACTCCACCCGTCCCCAGCACGCGCCCGACCCGGTTCCGGGCAGGCCCGCGCGGAAACGCCCGGCGTCGCGGCGCGCGGCGCCGGGGCCGGGCGTACGGCGCTGTTCAACGAGCCCGGTCCCGAGGTGACCCCCGGCGAGCTGGAGAGCTTCGTACGGCGCTACGAGACGCTCGTGGCCGCCGCCGACGCGGTCGTCCTGTCGGGAAGCCTGCCGCGCGGCGTGCCCCTCGACACGTACGCCGCCCTCGCCGCGATCGCGGCCGGCGAGGGCGTGCCCGCGATCGTGGACGCCGACGGTGAGCCGCTGCGCCACGCGCCCGAGGGCCGTCCTTCCGTCGTCAAGCCCAACGCGGAGGAGCTGGCCAGGGCGATGCCCGGCGGCGACCCCGCTGAGAGCGCCCAGGCGCTGCGCGAGCGGGGGGCCGAAGCCGTGGTGGTGTCCATGGGCGCAGGCGGGCTGCTGGCGGTCACCGGGGAGGGAACGTTCAGGGCACGCATGCCGTACACCGTGGGGGGAAACCCGACCGGGGCGGGCGACTCGCTGGTCGCCGGGCTGGCGCTGGGGCTGGTGGAGCGGGCGCCGTGGCCTGACAGACTGAGGCGGGCCGCGGCGCTGGGCGCGGCGGCCGTGGCCGCGCCCGTGGCCGGCGACTTCGACCCCGACGTGTACGCCGACATCCACCCCAAGATCATCATTACGTAAAGGAGCAAGTGCCATGCCCCTCGCCGCCATCGGCGACATCGTCAGCCAGTCGCCCGCAGGGGTGGGCGCGTTCAACGTGATCCAGCTCGAACACGCCACCGCCATCGTGATCGGCGCGGAGGCGCTGGGGTTGCCGGTCGTATTGCAGATCAGCGAGAACTGCGTGCGCTACCACGGCGCGCTGGAGCCGGTCGCGCTGGCCGCGCTCGCGGTCGCCCGCCGGGCCGAGGTGCCGGTCGCGGTCCACCTCGACCACGCCACCGACAGGGCACTCGTCGAGGAGGCGGTGGAGCTCGGGCTGGGCTCGGTGATGTACGACGCTTCCGCCCTGCCCGACGAGGACAACGTCGCCGACACCGCCGAGGTGGTCGCCTGGTGCCACGGGCGCGGCGTGTGGGTGGAGGCCGAGCTGGGCGAGGTCGGGGGCAAGGACGGCGTGCACGCGCCGGGCGCCCGTACCAAACCGCACGAGGCCGTCGACTACGTGACCAGGACGGGCGTGGACGCGCTGGCCGTCGCGGTGGGCACCTCGCACGCCATGACGTCCAAGGACGCGGTGCTCGACCTGGAGCTCATCGCCGAGCTGCGGGCCGCGGTGCCGGTGCCGCTGGTGCTGCACGGCTCGTCGGGGGTGCCTGACGACGTGCTGCGTGAGGCCGTCGGGAAGGGCATGAAGAAGATCAACATCGCGACCCACCTGAACAAGGCGTTCACCGGCGCCGTCCGCGACTATCTGGCCCACGACGAGCGGGTCGTCGACTCCAGGAAATATCTCAAGGCAGGACGCGACGCGGTGTCCAGAGAGGTCACGCACCTGCTCGGCGTGCTCACGGGCTGAGCCGCTTTCAGGCGCCCAGCGCCGCCAGCACCCGCCCGGCCTGCCGCTCGAAGGTGCCGGGCGGGTTGCGCGGGGACTCGAGGGAGTCGTGGGCCAGCAGGAACAACCACATCAGGGCGTGCAGCCTGCGGTGCTCGCGCGTCCGCCGCTCCTCCTGCGGGCTCAGGCCGAACGCGGACGCGATCTCCACCTCGCCGTCCACCCACATCGACACGTGCTCGGCCACCTCCGCCACCTCGTACGCCACGTCGCTGCGCCCTGAGTCCTCGAAGTCGACCAGGCGGACGCGAGAACCGTCCCACAGGAAGTTGGCCAGGTTGCCGTCTCCCGCGCCGAACGCGGGCGTGACCCCCGACTCGCCCGGCGACCAGCTCTCCAGCCACCGCGACCCCTCGTCGACGGCCTTGCCGTCCAGCGGCCCCCTGGGCTGCCAGGCCGCGGCGCGCCGCCTGATCCAGTCGGCGACCGCCGTGCTCGACCACGGGCGCACGGGAACGTCCCGCAGGACGCCGTACGGGATGGCGGCGTGCAGCCGGGCGCGCGCCTCGGCCATGGCGGCGACGTGCTCGGCCCGCACCTCGATCCCGCGCATCGGCAGCCCGTCGATCCTGGTCATCGTGACCGAGCGGCCGTCGAAGGCCACGGGCTCGGGGGCCAGCCCCGGAGCGTGCTCGGCCAGGAGGGTCAGCGCCCGCCATTCGCGCTCTGCCGCGCCCGGCTTGCCGTCCACGTACCGCTTGGTGATGAGATCGCCTTCTTGGACGAGCTCGTGCGTGTGCCGATGATCAGTCATCCCCGCATGCTAGGGGAGCAGCCGTTCGACGGCGGCGCTCACGAGCGCGTGCACCTCCCCCTCGCCGAACACGTCCGGCAGCGTCAGCCGCTCGACGATCAGCCAGTTGAGGGCCAGGTAGAGCAGCACCACGGTGGTGTCGTCGCCGGGCAGGCCCGCCTCGCGGTGATGGCGCACGTTGGCCTCGACGTCGGCGCGGATCCGCTCGGTCAGCACCTCGCGCAGGCGGGGCCGCCTGGTCGCCTCCAGCCGTAGCTCCAGCAGCGCCAGATAGCCCGACCTGAACGCCGAGATGCGATCGACGAGCTCGTGCATGAGCGCGGTCACCCGGTCGCGGTCACGCGGCCCGTCGAGGCTCGCCGCGATGGTGGCGGCGTCGGGCTGCAGCCGCTCGTAGATCCGGCCGCCCGCCTGGGTCAGCAGGTCGTCGCGGCTGGCGAAGTAGTTGGACGCCGTGCCGGTCGGCACTGCGGCCTGCGCGTCGACCGCCCTGAACGTCAGCCCGCGGGCCCCTTCCTCGGCCAGCACCTCGATCGCGGCATCGACCAGTGCCGCCCGCCGGGCGACGTTCTGCCTGACCATTTTGACATCACTCCATTTGTAGTACTATGTTTGAAGCACTTCATACATAGTACTTTAAAGGGAGTAGTTTTGCGCAAGCTCACGTACTACGTCGCGACCTCCATCGACGGCTACATCGCGGGGCCCAACGGCGAATACGACTTCTACCCGGTGGCCGACGACCTGGCGGCCTGGATCAACACGCGCATGCCGGAGACGATGCCCACCCCCCTCCGGGCCCAGTTCGGCATCGACGCCCCCAACCAGCGGTTCGACACCGTGATCATGGGCAGGGGCACATACGAGATCGGCCTGCCGGCGGGCCTGACCAGCCCCTACGCCCACATGAAGCAGTACGTCATCTCCAGCACCATCAAGAGCGTCGACGAGCCGGCCGTCGAGCTGGTTGCGGACGACCCGCTCGGCCTGGTGCGGCGGCTGAAGCAGGAGGACGGGCTCGGCATCTGGCTCTGCGGCGGCGGCAACGTGGCCGCCCAGCTCCTGCCCGAGATCGACGAGCTGATCGTCAAGTGTTACCCGGTGGTGGCGGGAGCGGGCATCCCCGCCTTCCACGGCGGGTTCCGGCCGACCACGTTCACCCTGACCGGCACCGAGACGTTCAGCAACGGCACCCTCCTGACGACCTACACCCGCTGACGCACGCCGGCGGTCCCGTGGATCAGTCGCGGGAGGGCCCTCCCGCCCTGCTCCGCAGGAAGCCCCGGCTCCACCTCGTTGCCCGCCCGTTCGATCGCAGCCGCGTACGCCTCGGCCGCTTCCGGCTCGCGTCCCAGCCGCCGCAGCAGATCGGCCCGTACGGCACGGAACAGGTGATAGTCGTCCGCCGGCGGCCCGTCCAGCAGTCTCAGCGCCGCCTACGCACCCTCCGCCTCGGCCACGGCGACCGCCCGGTGCACCGCCACGACCGGCCCCGGGTCGAAGGCCATCAGCAGGTCGTAGAGCTGCACGATCTGCCGCCAGTCGGTGTCCTCGGCGGTCCGCGCGTCGCCGTGCACGGCAACCCCTCGTTGAAGATCAGGTAGACCACGGCGAGCACGGCCCGCAGCCGCTCGGGCAGGTCGGCCTCGCACGGGACCCGGTAGGGGATGCCCGCGCCCTGATCTTGCGCTTGGCCCGCACGATCCGCTGCGCCATGGTCGGCTCGGGCTCCGCCCGGAAGATCCGCTCAACCTCGGAAATAGCTCACCTCCGGCCGGAGACCTGCCGCTCCATCTGCTCGACCGCGTTCTTCGCGTTCAGCAGCGACGCCCCGGTGGCCTCACGGTACATCTTGATCGCCTGGATCGTCTTCCCCTTCCGCAACGCCACGTAGAAGTCGGGCGGCAGCTGCGGACCCTGGTCAACGGAGTCGATCAGCGCGGGGTCGATGCCGAGGTGCCGCTGAAGGTAGGCGATCTGCGTCTCCAGCCGGGCAACTCTCTCTTCAAGGGATTCCATGCCCGAAACACTAGCTTCACCGCGGCCCGACGGGCAGGGCCGCGGTGACGGGATCGTGACAGGTCAGGGATGGGTCGGGGCGACCACGACCTCGACCCGCTGGAACTCCTTGATGTCGGAATAGCCGGTGGAGGCCATGGTGCGCTTGAGCGCGCCCATGAGGTTCATCGAGCCGTCGGCCACGCTCGACGGCCCGTGCAGGATCTGCTCCAGCGTCCCCACCGTCCCGAACTCGACCCGCCGTCCCCTGGGCAGATCGGGGTGGTGCGCCTCGGATCCCCAGTGGAACCCGTGACCGGGCGCCTCCGCGGCACGGGCCAGCGGCGAACCCACCATCACGGCGTCGGCCCCGCAGGCGATGGCCTTGGCGATGTCACCGGACGTGCCCATACCGCCGTCGGCGATCACGTGCACGTAGCGCCCGCCCGACTCGTCCATGTAGTCGCGCCGGGCCGCGGCGACGTCGGAGATCGCGGTGGCCATCGGCACGGCCACCCCGAGCACGTTGCGCGTCGTGTGGGAGGCGCCGCCGCCGAAGCCGACCAGCACCCCCGCCGCGCCGGTGCGCATCAGGTGCAGGGCGGCCGTGTGGGTCGCGCAGCCGCCCACGATGACCGGCACGTCGAGCTCGTAGATGAACTGCTTGAGGTTGAGCGGCTCGGCCCGCCCTGACACGTGCTCGGCGGAGACGGTCGTGCCCCGGATGACGAAGATGTCCACGCCCGCGTCGATCACGGCCTTGTGGTATTGGACCGTGCGCTGCGGCGACAGCCGTACGGCGGTCGTGACCCCGGAGGCACGGATCTCCTCGATCCGCCGGCCGATCAGCTCCTCCTGGATCGGCGCCGCGTAGATCTCCTGCAGCCGCTTGGTCGCCGCCGCCGCGTCGAGGGCCGCGCACTCCTCCACCAGCGGCGAGGGGTCCTCGTAGCGGGTCCAGAGCCCTTCGAGGTCGAGGGGGGCCAGCCCGCCCAGCCGCCCGATCGCGATGGCGGTGGCCGGCGAGACCACGCTGTCCATGGGGGCGACCACCACGGGCAACTCGAACCGGTAGGCGTCGATCTGCCAGGCGATCGAGACCTCCTCCGGGTCACGGGTGCGCCGCGAGGGCACCAGCCCGATCTCGTCAAGCGAGTATGCCCGCCGCCCGGTCTTGCCCCGGCCGATCTCCACCTGCTGAGTCATGAACTTACCTTCTGTGATAGTTCGGAGCTTCCACCGTCATCTGGATGTCGTGGGGGTGGCTCTCCTTGAGACCTGCCGCCGTGATCGGCATGAGCTCGCAGTCGGTGTGCATCTGCGAGATCGTGCGGCAGCCGGCGTACCACATGCCCTGGCGCAGCCCGCCGATGAGCTGGTGGGCGACGGCCGCCACCGGGCCGCGATAGGGCACCTGACCCTCGATGCCCTCGGGGATGTATTTGTCCTCGCCGCCGACGTCGGCCTGGGCGTAGCGGTCTTTGCTGAAAGAGGCGCCGCCGCGTTCGCGGTTGCGTACGGCGCCGAGCGAGCCCATGCCGCGGTAGGACTTGAACTGCTTGCCGTTGATGAAGATCAGTTCGCCGGGCGACTCCTCGCACCCCGCGAGCAGCGAGCCCAGCATGACCGTGTCGGCGCCGGCGGCGATCGCCTTGACGATGTCACCGGAATATTGCAGGCCGCCGTCGCCGATCACCGGCACGCCCGCGGGCGCGCACGCCTTGGAGGCTTCGTGGATGGCGGTCACCTGCGGGGCGCCGACCCCGGCGACCACCCGCGTGGTGCAGATGGAGCCAGGGCCCACGCCCACCTTGACCGCGTCGGCGCCCGCGTCGACCAGCATCTGAGCGCCCGCCCTGGTCGCGATGTTGCCGCCGATGACCTCGACCTTGCTGTTGGCCTTGATCTTGGCGATCATGTCGGCCAGGCCCTTGGAATGGCCGTGGGCCACGTCGACCACCACCACGTCGACCCCGGCCTCGATCAGCGCCTTGGCCCGCACCTCCGCGTCACCGCCGACGCCGACGGCCGCCCCCACGATGAGCCGGCCGTCGGCGTCTTTGGTGGAGAGAGGGTACTGCTCGCTCTTGGTGAAGTCTTTGACCGTGATCAGGCCGCGCAGCCTGCCCTCCGTGTCGACGAGGGGCAGCTTTTCGATCTTGTTTTTCCTGAGGAGGGCGAAGGCGTCGTCACGCGACACCCCCACCGGCGCGGTGACCAGCGGCATCTTGGTCATGACCTGGTGCACGGGCCGCGACTGGTCGGTCTCGAAGCGCATGTCGCGGTTGGTCACGATGCCGACCAGCGTGCCCGACACGTCGGTGACGGGCACCCCCGAGATCCGGTAGGTCGCGCACAGCCGCTCGACGTCGGCCAGCGTGTCGTCGGGGCTGCACGTCACCGGATTGGTGACCATGCCGGCCTCGGACCGCTTGACCAGATCGGCCTGCTGGGCCTGCTCGTCGACCGACAGGTTGCGGTGCAGGATGCCGATGCCGCCCTGCCGCGCCATGGCGACCGCCATGCGGGCCTCGGTCACGGTGTCCATGGCGGCGGAGACCAGCGGGATGGACAGCGTGACGCCACGGGACAGGCGGGACCTGGTGTCGGCGTCACCTGGTTGGAGATCCGAATATCCGGGCACCAGCAGCACGTCATCGAAGGTCAAACCGATCTCGGTGAACTTGGACATGCTGCGGCCCCTCCTGCCGATGCGCTGATGCAGCCAAGTCTAGGGCCTGCCTCCAAAAGCGCATTCATGGCCTCGGGCCCGGCGCGGCAGAAAGTTCCCCGGCCTCACGGCTCAGCGCTGGAGAGTCAGTGCCGGGAGCACGATGACCCCCACGGTCCGTCGTACTCCCGGCATCTCACGGCGCTGGGGGATGGACGGTCGGTGACCCGCCCCACCCCCCAGCCACCGGCATCCAGGCGTGGCGGCGCGTACGCACCACCGAACCCCCCTCCGCGTCCTGATGGGCGGCGCAGCCACGCCTGCTTCGGGATGCCGACGCTAGGTAAAGCCTGGGTCACTCACCGGCACATCGCAAGGTGAAAACGTGCAATTGCACGAAGTTGCACGCCTCCCCCGGCCAGTCGGCGGAACGAGCGGACACGGGCGCAATGCGGCGTTATTCTCGCGGCACGCCCGTGTCCCCCCTACGGAGCCGCCCACGATGCGCAACGAGTCCAGAGCCGCGTCAGATCCCTATGAGACGCTGGGCCTCGACCCTGCCCAGAGGGCTCTCTACTCGACGGTGTTGCGCCTGCACAGAGCCACCCGCACCGACCTCGCGCAGGCCATCGACGGCCCCGTCGAGAAGGTCACCCGCCAGCTCGACGACCTGGTCAAGCTGGGCGTGGTGGACGAACGGTCGGGCGAATACCTGGCCCGCCACCCCGCGGCGGCGCTCGGGCGGGTGATCGCCGAGCGGCTCGACCGGCTGGCCGAGGAGAGCCGGATGATCGATTCGGCGCTCGCTTCCATCCGGGGTTTGATCCACGACTACGACGCCGGCCGCGACTATCAGAGCGGGCCTTTCACTGTGGAGATGTTGAACGGGGCCGACGTCCTGTTCGAGAGTGTGGTCGGCATGGCCGTGCAGTCACCGCCGCTGGAATTGCACACAGCAATCCCGGATGAACGCACAATGAGCGATTTTGCTCGTAAATTTGCGGATCCATGGATTGATGCGCAGCAACGAAATCTTCTTGCCGTTCATGCGATCTTGCCGGTTTCCGCCCTGACACTCCCGGGCGTACGCGATCTGCTGACCCGCCTGGTGGAAGCCGGCGGCAACGTGCGCACGCTGGATCGTGTGCCGAGCTGGTTCATGGCCGCCGGCGCCGACGTGGCCGGCCTGCCCGCGTTCTGGGGCGGCAACCTGCCCGACCACGCCTACCACTTCTATCTCGTGCGCACGCCGATCGTGGTGGGCACGCTCCGCGCGCTCTTCAACGAGTTGTGGAGCCGCGCCACGCCCCTGCCGTGGGGGCGCGGGATCGACGGGATGGCGCAGGTGCTGCGCCTGGCCGCCCAGGGCCTGTGCGACGAGTCGATAGCCCGCCAGCTCGGAGTCTCGGTCAGGACGGTACGCGCCAGGTTCGCCGGCGCCATGGCCGAACTGGGCGCCCAATCACGATTCCAGGCAGGCGTGGAAGCCGCCAGGCGCGGATGGCTGAGGTAATGTCCACCGCTCGGGCCGCATCGGTCATATGGTGGGAAGGTGCTGGAAGACGTCCCCCGCGACCCGTTCGCGGACGACCCTAACGACCCTTCCTCGGCGATGGGCGCCCTAGACGACGCCGAGCCACTCACCGCGGCCGAACGCGACGAGGCCATCACCGACCTCGCCGACGTCGAGGTCTTCCGCTCCCTGCTCGAACCGCAGGGAGTGCTGGGCCTCGTGCTCGACTGCCCCGAATGCGGCGAGCAGCACTTCTTCGACTGGGAGCTGCTGCGCGGCAACCTGCGACAGATGATCGAGAAAGGCCAGCCGCAGGTCCACGAGCCGGCCTTTCACCCTGACCCGGCCGACTACGTCAGCTGGGAATACGCCAGAGGCTATGTCGATGGCGTCATCGACACGGAGGAGCGCCGCTGATCCACGTCGTCGAGCAGCACGGCCAGCAACCGTGCGGCCGGATCGCCTGAGTCGGGCATCTCTCCACGACCGAGCGCGTCGAGCAGCGCATCGGTCTCGTGCTCTGGGGTCAAGCCGACTCCAGCTCGGCCATCTGCCGCAACCTGGCCAGCGCCCGATGCTGGGCGACGCGGACCGCACCCGGTGACATGCCGAGTACATTACCGGTCTCCTCCGCCGAAAGCCCCGACACCACCCGCAGCAGCAACAACTCCCGCTGGTTCTCCGGCAGCCTGGCCAGCAGCCTGCGCGCGTGCTCCACCTCGATGTAGCGGACCACCGTCTCCTCGGGCCCAGGCCCGTCGTCGGGCCCGTCGGGCAGGTCCTGGGTCGGAACGGCCGAGCGCACGGAGCTCCGCAGCGCGTCGGCCACTTTGTGCGAGGCGATCCCGAACACGAAGGAGGCGAACGGCCGCCCCATGTCGCGGTAGCGCGGCAGCGCGGACAGGACCGCGATGCACACCTCCTGGGCGACGTCATCGGCAATGTGATATTGCCCAGAAACCCTGCCCAGCCTGGCACGGCAATACCGCACCACCATCGGACGCAACTCGCCGAGCAGAGATTCGATCGCACTGCGATCTCCCTGCACGGCGAGGCTCGTCAGTTCCCTAAGGTCGGAGTCATCCGTCCGTGCCGGAAGTCTCGACGCGAGCCTTACCCCAATTTTGGCGTCGGCGACGCTTCCCTCGCTCACGATAGGCATGATGCCCGCACTGATCCGGCCTGTCGTCATGGCGAACGGCTACGGATTGGTCACATTGAAGCGACGATAACTATCGGTAATCAAATGGGCACACTACGGCGAAACGGCTGACATAATGTTTCATCCCATAACCGGGAATGCACGACATTTGTCAGACCGCCGACGCATATCACCCTCTACCGGTTTACTGCAATATTCCACCTTTTCCCCCACTTCTCCCCAGAACCCTGCGCCCTCCCGCACCGCGAGCCCTCAGCGGAGACGACGGCGACGCCTGAGCAGTGGAGTCCACGCCGTTGACCGCGTCAACGCAGAGCTAGCCGGTGCCCGGAGGGCGTCGTCCCCGGGACCCGCCGGGAGCGCGGCGAACGCGAACGGCCCGCACCCCCGGAGGAATGCGGGCCGTGACGCGAAGCGGGAGAAGCGGTCAGTGGCCGTGGCCGTGACCGTGACCCTGGCCGTCGGCCGGGGCCTCCTCCTCGGGCTTTTCCACCACGAGCGCCTCGGTCGTGAGCAGCATGCCCGCGATCGAAGCGGCGTTCTGCACCGCCGACCGGGTGACCTTGACCGGGTCGATGACGCCCTGCGCGATCATGTCGCCGTATTCGCCGGTCGCGGCGTTGAGGCCGTGACCGGCCTCCAGCTCGGCGATCTTGTGGGTGACCACGTAACCCTCGAGACCGGCGTTCTCGGCGATCCAGCGAGCCGGCTCGACCAGCGCGCGGCGCACGATGCCGACGCCGGTGGCCTCGTCGCCGGACAGCTCGAGGTCGTCGAGGCCCTTGGCGACGTGGATCAGCGCGGTGCCGCCGCCGGAGACGATGCCCTCCTCGATCGCGGCGCGCGTCGCGGAGATCGCGTCCTCGAGGCGGTGCTTCTTCTCCTTGAGCTCGACCTCGGTGGCGGCGCCGACACGCAGCACGCACACACCGCCGGCGAGCTTGGCCAGGCGCTCCTGCAGCTTCTCGCGGTCCCAGTCGGAGTCGGACTGCTCGATGGCAATCTTGATCTCCTTGACGCGGTCCTCGATGGCCTGCGCGTCACCGGCGCCGTCGACGATGGTGGTGTTGTCCTTCGTCACCACGACGCGGCGGGCCTGGCCGAGCACCTCGAGACCGACGTGCTCCAGCTTGAGGCCGACCTCCTCGCTGACGACCTGGCCGCCGGTGAGGATGGCCATGTCCTGCAGCATCGCCTTGCGGCGGTCACCGAAGCCCGGGGCCTTGACGGCCACGGAGGTGAAGGTGCCGCGGATCTTGTTGGTCACCAGGACGGCCAGGGCCTCGCCCTCGACGTCCTCGGCGACCACGAGCAGCGGCTTCTTCGTCTGGGCGATCTTCTCCAGCAGCGGCAGGAAGTCCGCGATGGAGGCGATCTTGCCCTGGGTGAGCAGGATGTAGGCGTCCTCGAGGACGGACTCCATACGCTCGGGGTCGGTCACCATGTAGGCCGACAGGTAGCCCTTGTCGAACTGCATGCCCTCGGTGAACTCGAGCTCCATGCCCATGGCGTTGGACTCTTCGACGGTGAGCACACCGTCCTTGCCCACCTTGTCGAACGCCTCGGCGATCAGGTCGCCGATCTGCGCGTCCTGGGCGGAGATCGTCGCAACGTTGGCGATCTCCTTCTTGTCCTCGACCGGCCGGGCGCTGGCGAGCAGCTTGTCGCTGATCTCCTTGGCGGCCTTGTCGATGCCGCGCTTGAGCGACAGCGGCGAGGCACCGGCGGCCACGTTGCGCAGGCCTTCGCGGACCATCGCCTGGGCCAGCACCGTCGCGGTGGTGGTGCCGTCACCGGCGATGTCGTTGGTCTTGGTGGCAACTTCCTTGGCGAGCTGGGCGCCGAGGTTTTCGTAGCGCTCGTCCAGCTCGATCTCACGAGCGATGGTCACACCGTCGTTCGTGATCGTCGGCGCACCGAACTTCTTGTCGATGACGACGTTGCGGCCACGCGGGCCAAGGGTCACCTTCACGGCGTCCGCGAGGGCGTTCACGCCACGCTCAAGCGCGCGGCGGGCGTCCTCGTCGAACTCCAGGATCTTCGCCATAGCTGAAAGTCCTCTCCTAGCGTCGAAAGCCCCGGTCGCCCCTTGGAGCGCCCGGGGCTCGACGCACCGGCTTACTTCTCGATGATCGCGAGAACGTCGCGGGCGGAGAGCACGAGGTACTCCTCGCCGCCGTACTTGACCTCGGTGCCGCCGTACTTGCTGTAGAGGACGATGTCGCCCTCGGAGACGTCGAGCGGAATCCGCTTGTCGCCGTCCTCGTCCCAGTTGCCGGGGCCCACCGCGAGGACCTTGCCCTCCTGCGGCTTCTCCTTGGCGGTGTCCGGGATGACCAGGCCGGAAGCGGTGGTCTGCTCGGCCTCAAGCGGCTGAACCACAATGCGGTCGCCGAGCGGCTTAACGGGAACCTTGGTGGCGGTCGTCACGATCGGACCTCCCCTTCAGATTTGAATGATCTAGAAGAGGCGACCAGCTGGGCCTGCCGTCGCGGGTGTCAGACCTGCCTCGTCGCACGTTGGCACTCTCAAGGGGAGAGTGCCAACAGGAAACATATGCAAGAGGGGCTTGACAGTCAACACGAACGCGTCTGCTGAGAGCGATCAGAGTGCCGGCAACAGGGCTCTATCAGCGTAATGGCCGGTCATGCAGGGGTTCGTAAAGATCCTTCTGCCGCGAGATTCACGAGCGCGTGTCGCGCCGTCCTGACAGCCCGGCATCTTCTGGTACGCGACCGGCCCGCCGTTCCACGCTACCCCCGCGCCCCACCGATCCGGCCGCGTCCCCGCGCCGCGCGGGTCGAGTGCGTCCCCGGTGCCGCTAACGTCGTGTGACGTGGACCTCGACGCCTTCAACGAGCTGCTGACCCCGCGCGGGCGGCGGGCGCTCGCGGAGGCCGGCGAGCTCGCCGGCGCCGACCCGGTGGCCGCCGCCACGAGGCTGCGCAGGACGTACGACGCGGCGCTCACCTCGGCGGCGCTCACCCAGGCGGGGCTCAGGGAGCGTGCCACGGCCAAGTTCGGCGAGGACGCCCGGCTGATGTACTTCACGCCGCACGGCCTGGAGCAGGCCACCCGGACGGAGGTCGCCGGGCACCGCGCCGCCCGCCTGGTGGCCGCCGGCGGCCCCGGGCCCAGGGTCGTGGACGCGTGCTGCGGCATCGGCGGCGACCTGCTGGCGCTGGCCCGCGCGGGCTGCACCGTGGAGGCCGTCGACACCGACCCGCTGACCGCCGCCGTGGCCAGGGCCAACGCCGAGGCGTTCGGGCTGGACGACCGGGTGACGGTGCGCGTGGCCGACGCGGCCGGCGTCGAGCCGGAGCGCTACGACGTGCTCTTCGCCGACCCGGCACGGCGTACGAGCAGGGGCCGCACGTTCGACCCCATGGCCTACTCGCCGCCCTGGCCCGTTGTGCTCGACCTCGTCTCCAGGGCCCGTACGGCCTGTCTCAAGGTCGCCCCCGGCATCCCCTACACGTTCATCCCCGAAGGGGCCGAGGCCGAGTGGGTGTCCTTCAAGGGCGAGGTCAAGGAGGCGACGCTCTGGACCGGGGCCGACCGGAAGGCGGACCGGCGGGCCACCCTGCTGCCCGGCGGCCACACCCTCACCGCCACGGGCGTCCAGGCCGCCACGGGCCCGCCGGGCCGGTACGTCTACGAGCCCGACGGCGCCGCCATCCGCGCGCACCTCGTGGGCGAGGTGGCCGAGATCGTCGGCGGCCGCCTGCTCGATCCGATGATCGCGTACATCACGGGCGACGACCCCGTGGACACCCCATGGGCCACGAGATACGAGATAGACGACGTACTCCCGTTCTCGCTGAAGAAACTACGCGCCGCACTCCGAGAGCGGAAAATCGGAAATGTCACTATCAAGAAGCGCGCCTCAGCCGTCGACATCGAACGCCTGCGCAGCGATTTGCGACTCAACGGGGACAGAACAGCCGTCGTCATCCTGACCCGTATTCTTGATAAACCATCGGTCATCATCTGCAATCCGCCATCACCCCGCTGAGCTGGCATCTCGGGCATTCTTCGGTTTCGATCGATCTTTCCATTCGGCGCTGACGGACCTTGATCAAAAGGCTAAGGTGGGCGGGCGGGAGTTCTCCCCAGTGCGGTTAACCGTGTTCTCGCTCTTTCATCTGCAAACCTGACCTACCCCACCGCTGCGCGGCAGACCGTCGGCGAGCGAAGGAGCTTTCGGTGGATCATTCCAACCACACCACCCTTCTCCAGGCAGGCGGCCATCTGGCCATTTCAGAGAGAATGCGAGACCTACTGCAGCGCGCCTCCCAGGATCACGTCTACGAGCAGCGCACGCAGGGCGCCATGCTCGACGAGATCCGCCAGCGGCTCGAAGGCATGGAGTGGCTCCTGCGCGAGGTGCGCGAGCGCGAGCTCGGCGGCCTGAGCGGCACCCTTGAGGCGGTCAACGGACGGCTGGACGACATCACCGCCAAGCCGCCGATGTGGGCCGAGGGCCTGGCGCAGCACGTGGAGGCGGTCCGCGACCACGTCGACGCCGTCGGCGAGCGGGTGAGCGGCGTGGACGCCCGCGTCGCCCCGGTGTCCGAGCTGCCCAGCCTGCAGGCCGGCGTCGGCGCCGTCGGCGAGGGCGTCGACGAGGCGCTCAACCGCCTGCAGGCGGTGCTCGACACCGCCGACGGCATCACCAAGGGCATGTCCGACTTCACCGCCAGGCTGACCACGCTCAGCTCCAGCATGGAGGCCGCCGCCGGCCGCTTCACCAGGCTCGACCGGTCGATGGCCGACCTGGCCACCCGCACCGACCGCGTCGAGGGCGTGATCAGCGATCTGTCCGAGGGCATCGCCGACTCGGCCGAGCAGACGCGGGCCCGCCTCGACGCCGCCGAGCAGCGCATGGCGGCCCGCCTCGACGAGACCGACCAGCGCCTCACCGCCCGGCTCGACGAGGCGGGCCAGCACCTCACGACCCGGCTCGACGAGACCGACGAGCGGCTCACCGTGCGCCTGGAGGGCACCGACCGGCGCCTGACCGCCCGGCTCGACGAGACCGACCAGCGGCTGGCCAGGAGCCTCGTCGAGGCCGACGAGCGGCTCGCCATCCGGCTCAAGGAGGCCGACGACCAGCTCACCGGCCGCCTCTCCGACGTCGAGCAGCGGCTCACCGCCAGGCTCGACGAGACCGACCGCCACCTGGCCGTCCAGCTCGGCGAGAGCGAGCAGCGCCTGACCGCCCGGCTCGGCGGCGTGGACGCCCGGCTCGACCGGGCGGAAAGCGCGCTCACCGGCCTCGACACCAGGGTCGCCGACTTCGGCGGCCGGCTGGAGTCCGCCGACGAGTGCCTGGCCGACATCGACACCAGGATCGACGGCCTCGACACCCGGGTGGGCGGCGTTGACAAGCGTCTCGCGTCGATGGACGGCCAGCTCGGCGCGGTCGACAAGCGCCTGGGCATCCTCGACGGCCACCTGGGCCGCCACGACGACCGCTTCGACGCGCTCGACGTACGCGTCGACGCCCGCTTCACCGCGCTCGACGAGCGCATGGCCGCCACCGAGCAGCGCGTGGGCGAGAGCACCACCCGCACCGAGGGCCGCTTCAACCGTCTCGACGGCCAGATGGACGCCATCGACGAGCGCCTCGGCGAGGCCGAAGAGCACCTGAGCAGCCGCTTCGACGCCATCGACGGCCACCTCGGAGGGCTCGACAGCCGCTTCAACGTCCTCGACACCCACGTCAACGGCCTGGCCACCCGCGCCGAGCAGGCCAGGGAGCACCTGGAGTCCGTCGACGACCGCATCGAGTCGGTCAACCAGCGCGTCGGCCAGCTGCCCGCCGCCCTGGCCATCCCCGAGCGGGTCGGCGAGCTGATCCGCTCGCAGACCGGCGACCAGGCCGAGCGGCTGGCCACCGCCGCCACCGCGCTCACCGAGCTGGTCAGGACACGTCCCGACCGCGACGAGCTGGCCGAGACGGTCACCGGCATCGTCCAGCCCGCCGCCGAAGACCTCAACAAGCGTCTCGGCGCCCTGGAGGAGACCATGCTGGCGCTGGCCGAGGCCCTGCTCCGCCCGACCAGGTCGAAAGACTGACCGCTCGCGCGGGCACGCGCCGGCCTGCCCGCGCCCTACACGTGGACCGTCGTGATCGGGAGCGAGGAGTCGGCCGGGATCTCCAGGGTCGAGGGGGTGACGCCGGCCGCTACCAGATCGGAACCCAGGGCGGCGACCATGGCGCCGTTGTCGGTGCACAACCCGGGCCGCGGCACCCGCAGGCGCACTCCGGCCGCCTCGCAGCGCTCCTGCGCCAGCGTGCGCAGCCGGGAGTTGGCCGCCACACCGCCGCCGATCAGCAGATCGTCCACCCCGTATTTCCTGCACGCCTGCAGCGCCTTGCGGGTCAGCACGTCGACCACGGCCTCCTGGAACGAGGCGGCGACGTCGGGCACGTGCACGGCCTGCCCTGACGCCTCGCGGGCCTCGACCCAGCGTGCCACGGCCGTTTTGAGCCCGGAGAAGGAGAAGTCGAGCGTGCCGTCGTCGATCTTGCCGCGCGGGAACGCGATCGCCTCGCCGGAGCCCTCGCGCGCGGCCCTGTCGATGTACGGTCCGCCGGGGAAGGGCAGCCCCAGCACCCGCGCCACCTTGTCGAACGCCTCACCGGCCGCGTCGTCCACGGTGGAGCCGAGCGAGATCACGTCTTCGGCGACGTCGGGCACGAGCAGCAGCGACGAGTGGCCGCCCGAGACCAGCATGGCGACGCACGGCTTGGGCAGCGGCCCGTGTTCCAGCTGGTCGACGGCGACATGGGCGGCCAGGTGGTTGACGCCGTAGAGGGGCACGCCGAGGCCGAGCGCGTAGGACTTGGCCGCGGCCACCCCGACCAGCAGCGCGCCGGCGAGCCCTGGGCCCGCGGTCACGGCGACGGCGTCGATGTCGGAGAACGTCAGCCCGGCCTCGGCCAGGGCGGCCTCCACGGTCGGCGTCATGGCCTCCAGATGGGCGCGCGAGGCGACCTCGGGCACCACGCCACCGAACCTGGCGTGCTCCTCCATGCTGGAGGCGATGGTGTTGGCCAGCAGCGTGTGACCCCTGACGATGCCGATGCCGGTCTCGTCGCAGGAGGTCTCGATCCCCAGGACCAGCGGTTCGTCAGCCATCGAGCTTCCTTCTCATCATGATCGCGTCGGTGCCGTCGTCGTAGTAGCGGCGGCGGGTGCCGATCTCCTCGAACCCGAAATGCCGGTAGACCATCTGCGCGCGCGCGTTGTCGGCGCGTACTTCCAGGAAGATCTCCCGCGCTCCCCTGCGCTGGGCCTCGGCCAGCAACTCGGTGAGCATCGCGCTGCCGATGCCGGTGCCCTGGTGTTTCTCCAGCACGGCGATGGTCTGGACGTCGGCCTGGTCGGCCGCGGCGGCGAGCCCGGCGTAGGCGACGATCTCGCTGTCGACCAGGGCCACCACGTAGTGGCGCGTGCGCGGCATGTCGGCCAGCTCGCCGCGCATCATGCCCTCGCTCCACGCGTCGAGCGGGAAGGTGGCCTGCTCGATCGCCATGACCGCCGGCAGGTCGGCCTCGGTCATCGGCCTGAGCTTCACGCCGTCACCCTCTTCGGCGCGCCCGGCACCACGGCGTCGGGCCTGCGCAGGTAGATCGGGCGGGGCGGATCGAGCGGGGCGCCCTCGGCGAGCCGCCCGGCCGCGAGCGCGGCCAGCGCCCCCGCACTGGGGTATGGAGGCACGCCGCTCCCGCTTCCCAAAATTTCGGGATATAGCGCAGCACCCGCCCCCACGACCGGCAGCCCGTCAACCGGCACCTCCGCGGGCCGGTTGACGAACGGCCCTTCGACCCGAGTGCGCATGTCGGCATAACGCCCCCAGAACACTTCTTTGCGCCGCGCGTCGGTGGCCACCAGGAACGGCTCGGCCAGGCCGCTGCCGAACGCGACCGCGTCGAGCGTGCACACGCCGTAGGAGGGCACTCCAAGCGTCGTGGACAACCCCTGCGCGGTCATCAGGCCGACACGCAGCCCGGTGTAGGGCCCGGGGCCACTGCCCGCCACGACGGCCGTGACGTCGCGCAGCGACGCCCCCGACTCGGCCAGGACACGCTCGATGGTGGGGGCGAGCAACTCGCCGTGGCGCCGTGCGTCGATCGTCGTCGACTCGGCGAGCACCCGCTCCCCGTCGTGGAGGGCGGCGGTGACGGCAGGTGTCGCGGTATCAAAGGCCAGGACCAGCACGACTGTTTAGCGTACCCGCCGTCAGGGTCTCTCCCGGCCGTTACCGGTACGCCCGGCGACAAGCCGGTGCGGGACGTGTCAGGCCCAGCCCGTACGCCGCCGCAGCCAGTCGAGCGCCACCACGCCCTGCGCCCGCTGGAACGCCCTGACCGTGGGAAGTCCCGGCGGGTCGGGCAGGCGGCCGTGGTGGACGAAATAGCCGGCCATGGCCGCGACCGTCGCGGTCACGGCGGGATCGGGGTCGGTGCACAGCTCGTACGGCGGCGGCCCGCCCTGCATGCCGACCGACGGCAGCAGGTAGACCCGGTCGACCCAGGGCGCGCCCAGGCAGGCCCACGGCCAGTCGACGAAGTAGACACGATCGTCGGTGAGCAGGATGTTGTCGGCCCGCACGTCGGCGTGGACCAGGGTGTCTCCCGCCGCGGCCGCGGCCCAGCCCGACTCCAGCCCGGCCAGCTCATCGAGGTGGCGCAGCACCCACGGGTCGAGGCCGGTGGTGTCCTCGTCGAGCAGCCTGCCCCAGCCGCCGAACGACGAACCGCGCGTCTCGCCCATCCGCGGCACGTCGATCGGTGAGGGAGTGAGCGCGGCCGACATCTCGTCGAGGGCGGCCAGCACCCGGTCGAGCTGGTCGCGCCGCCACGGCAGCTCGGGCTGCGCGCCCTCGACGTCCTCGAAGACCAGCGTCACCCAGCCGTCCAGCTCGAAACCCGTGAGCAGGCGGGGGGCGGGCACGGACGCGGGCAGCGCTGCCGCGATCTTGAGCTCGTTCTGGTACATACGAACGCTGTCGGCGTTCGGCTCGGGGCCGACGGCCTTGACGAACGCCCGCCTGCCGCCCTCGGTGCGCAGCCGGACGGCGGCCGCCGGCGAGAAGCCGCCGGGCTGCGTCGTCGCCTCCGCCACGCGCCCGCCGAGGAAACGTTCGACCGCCGCGCGCACCGGCGGGTGCACGGCGTGCCACGGCAAGCGGGCGCCGGACGCGGGCGGGATGGTGTCCACGCTCATGTCTCCATCGTCCGGGAGGGCGCAACCGCTTTTCAGGCCCGGGACGCGTACACGATGATGTTGTCCAGGTATTCGCCCTTGGCATAGTCGAACTTGCCGCCGCAGGTGACCAGCTTGAGCCCGTCCTCGACGTAGACGCGCTTGGCGGGGAAGTCGTCCTTGTGCACCTGCTCGATCCCGTCGACCCGGAAGGTCACGGTCTTGCCGTCGCTGCGTTCGACCTTGACGGTCTCGCCCTTGCGTAAGTTCCTGAGCTTGTAGAACACGGCGGGCGCCGTCTTGGTGTCGACGTGGCCGATGATGACCGAGGCGCCCTTCTCGCCGGGCACCGCGCTGCCGGTGAACCAGCCGGCCATCTTCGGCTTCTCGTAGGGCGGCAGCTCGATCTCGCCGTTCTTCAGCAGGTCGAGCTCCATCAGCGGGGCCTCGACGTCGATCGACGGGATGTCGATGCTCTCCGGCACGACGGCCTGTGCGGGGGTGGTGCCGGTCTTGAGGTTGTTGCCGAACGCGACCAGCAGCAGTCCCGTCACGGCGCCCGCGAGCACCACCCGTCCTGGGCGGGCCACGGTCTATGCCTTACGGCGCTTGACCGCAATGCCGACGCCGGCGGCCAGCGCCAGCGCGATCAACGCCCCGGCAGGGCCGAGCGGGATGGACGACTCGTCGTCGGCGTCCTTCGCGTATGTGCCGCCGCCGCCTGCCTTGGGCGCCTTGGTGGGCACGCCGGTCGGGTCGTCGTCGGGCTCGGCCGCGACCACCCTGAGCGTGGCCCTGCCCATGTCGTTGGTGCCGTCGCACTTGACGTCGACGCGGTAGCTGTCGCGCCGGACCGTCCCGGAGATCTGCGCCTCGCCGCGCACCCACGGCGAGCCGTTGGCAGGGGTGGCCGTCGGGGTGGGGGTCACCGACGCCGCGGGGACCGGGTTGAGCGTGACGCCGTTGATGAAGGCCTTGGACGTGGCGGTGCCGGTGTGGGCGGGGCCGCCGGTCGGGACCGGGCAGTTGGCCAGGATCCACACCGTGGACGTCTCGCCCGCGGTGACGCGGTCGGGGTTGAGCTGGACCGAGATGGTCTGCCTGGTGGCCGTGGCGCTCGGGCTGCCGCTGGCGGTCGGGGCGGCGGTGGTGCCGCTGGCCGTGGGCGAGGGTGTCGTTGTCGGATCGGTCTCGGCCGAGGCTGTGCAGCCGGTCAGACCGAGAATGACGATGGCTCCCGCGTACGCGACTCGCCTGACCCTGAGCACCGGCCGCACCCCACTTTGCCGTGTTACACCCCAGCATCCACCAAAGAGATGGATGTCGCCCCTCCTGATACCCAGAAATTCTGGGCGAACCCTAGTCAACGATCATGATTTACATCATCGGCCGGGTACGTCAAGGGTGCCAGCATTGCCGGAACATGACCGCCGTTTTACTCTTCCGGCGGCTCAGACGGCGTGTCGGCCCATCTTTCGCCCACGCCGCGCAGGGTCACGACGCGGGCCTCGTCGCCCGCCTCGCGGTCGATGTGGATCTCCAGCCGGTCGTCGGCCAGGCCCTCGACGAGCCCCTCGCCCCATTCGACGACGGTGACCGACTCCTCCAGCGAGGCGTCCAGGTCGAGGTCGTCGACCTCAAGGTCGCCGCCCAGCCGGTAGGCGTCGACGTGGACGAGCGGCGGCCCCTGGCGCAGGGACGGGTGCACTCTGGCGATCACGAACGTGGGCGAGGTGATCGGGCCGCGTACTTTGAGGCCTTCCGCGATGCCCTGCACGAGCGTGGTCTTGCCCGCGCCGAGCGGGCCCGACAGGACCAGCAGGTCTCCGGGGCGCAGCCGCGCGGCCAGGCGGGCGCCGTAGGCGCGCATGTCCTCAGGGGTCGCGAGCCGCACTAGAGCTCCACCCTCTTCGCCAGGTCGCGCAGCGCGTCGTTGACGATGCCCGGGCGCTCCAGCTGGATCAGGTGGGAGGTGTCGGGCACCTCGGTGAGCTGCGCCTTGGGCAGCGCGGCGGCGATGGCCCTGCTGTGCTCGGGCGGGGTCAGCCAGTCGCTGTCGCCCACCAGGATCGCGGTGGGCACCGGGTCGAGGACGTGCAGCGCGGAGAGCTTGTCGTGGTTCATCAGCGCGGGGTAGAAGTCGGCGACCACCTCGGTCGGCGTCGCCCTGATCATCGACTCGGCGAAGTCGACCAGGGTCGGGCTGACGTTCTTGGAGTCGCCGAAGCCCATGTAGCGGGTGATCAGGAAGGCGATGTCGCTGCCCGCGTGGCGGGTGCGGTCGACCAGCGCGCCCCGCTTGCCCAGCATCGACACCGTGGTGGGGGCCATCTTGTGCACGACCTTGGACAGCAGCGCGGGCAGGCCGAGGGTGATCTCGGCCAGCTTGCCGGCCGAGGTCGCGACGAGCGCGGCCGCGCGGATCCTCTCGCCGAACAGCTCGGGACGGCGGTCGGCCAGCGCCATGATCGTCATGCCGCCCATGGAGTGGCCGACCAGCACGCACGGGCCGGGCACGTGGGCCTCGATCACCTCGGCCAGGTCATCGCCAAGCCGGTCGATCGTGCTGTCGTCGGAGCCCGCACGCTGCGAGCGGCCGTGGGAGCGCTGATCCCACAGCACGAGACGGTAGTTTTCCCGCAGATCCTTACGCTGGTAGTGCCAGGACTCCAGGCTGAGGCAGTAGCCGTGGCAGAAGACGATGGTCAGCGGCGCGTCGTCCGGCCCGTCGATCTCGACGTGCAGCGCCTTGCCGTCGGAGGTGACGAGCGTGCGCTCCCTGCCCCGCAACTCGCCGAACGGCTCGCTGGCCTCGTCGTCGGGGCGCAGCCTGATGCGGCCGACCGCATAGCGCTTGGCCAGCGCCGCCGCCGCGACACCGGCGGAAGCCGCACCGACGAGCGCGCCGGCGATCCCCACCCTTCGCCGTCTTGTCGTCGTCATCTCCCCGACCCTTCTCCCGCTCATGCCCGCCGCGAGGTGCTCAGAGTCCTGTGCGCGTAGACCCTCGGCACACGCGAACCGATCCTGGTCACGATCTCATGCGTGATCGTGCCGAGATTATCCGCCCACTCCTGAGCGGTCGGCTCGCCCTCGTCACCCGGCCCGAACACCACGATCTCGTCGCCCGCCGACAGTGCGTCGTCGCCCATGTCGATCATGAACTGGTCCATGCACACCCGGCCGGCGATCGTCCTGCGCCGCCCGCCCGCCAGCACCTCGGCCTTTCCCGTCGCGTGCCGCAGGATGCCGTCGGCGTATCCGAGCGGCACGAGCCCGAGCGTGGTCTCGCGTCCGGTGACGTAGAGGTGGGCGTAGGACACCCCGGAGCCCTCGGGGACCCGCTTGACCAGCCCGGCCTGGGCCACCAGCGTCATGGCCTGCCTGAGGCCGAAGTCGCCCAGCTCGGGGATGGGGCTCAGGCCGTAGATCGCGATGCCGGGCCTGACCAGGTCGTAGCGGGCCTCGGGCAGGGTCACGGTGGCGGCGGAGTTGGCGATGTGCCTGATCACGTGGGAGCCGGCCGCGCCCGCCTGCTCGGCGAGCTTCAGCGCCGCCTCGAACGCCTCCAGCTGCCGCCCGACCGACGGATGGCCGGGGATGTCGGCGCAGGCGAGATGGGACCAGAGCCCGGCGATCTCGACGGCGCCCTCGGCCTGCAACCGCAGCGCCGCGGCCAGCAACGCCGGCCAGGCGGTGAGCGGGCAGCCGCCCCTGCTCATGCCGGTGTCGGCCTCCAGGTGCAGCTTCGCGGTGCGGCCCGTGCGCCGTGCGGCGGCGGCGATCTCGCCGAGCATCCCCTCGTCGGAGGCCGACAGCTCGACGTCAGCCTGCACGGCCTCGTCGAGCGGCTCTCCCGGGGTGACGAGCCAGGACAGGATCGGCGCCGTCACGCCGCCCTCGCGCAGCGCGAGCGCCTCCCCGATGAACGCGGTGCCGAGCCGGCTCGCGCCGCCCTCCAGGACCGCCTCGGACGAGGGCACCAGACCGTGGCCGTAGGCGTCGGCCTTGACGGCGCCCATCAGCTCCGCGCCGCCGGCCCGCTCTTTGAGCAGGGCCACGTTGTGCCTGATCGCGGCCAGGTCGACCCGAGCCTGCGCGGGCGTGGTCATCGGGGAGTACATCCTTCTAGTGTGGCAGGTCACGCACGTGGTCGAGCGTCATTATCCTCCCTCGCGACCCCCGCCGCCCGCTAGGCCGCACCGCCTGGTGAGCCGCCTGGTGAGCCGCCTGGTGGGCCGCCTGGTGAGCCGCCTGGTGGGCCGCCTGGTGGGCCGCCGCTCACTGCGCGGATGGCCGCGGGGACGGCGGTGGCCACGTCGGCCGCCGTCAGCGGCGCGCCCCCGGCGGCCAGCCGCCCGGCCAGCCCGTGCAGGTAGGCGCCGCAGGACGCGGCGTCGTAGCAGCTCAGCCCCTGGGCGAGCAGCGAGCCCGCCACCCCGGACAACACGTCGCCCGTGCCCCCTGTGGCCAGCCACGGCGAGCCGGTGACGTTGACCCGCACCGGCCTCGCGTCCTCGGCCACCACCGTGGTGGAGCCCTTGAGCAGCACGGTCACGCCGAGCTCCGCCGCCGCCCTGCGGGCGTATTCCAGCCTGGCCGCCTCGATGTCGTCACGCTCGGCCCTGATCAGCCGCGCCAGCTCGCCCGCGTGCGGGGTGATCAGCACGGGCGCGCCGCGGCGCAGCAGCCCGCGGTCCCTGGCCACCAGCGTCAGCCCGTCGGCGTCGATCAGTACGGGCACGGTGGAGGCGAGCACCTTGGCCGCCAGCTCGTGCGCCCAGTCATCGGTGCCCAGCCCCGGCCCGAGCACCCACGCCTGCACCCGCCCGACGCCGTCGATCGAGGGCCGGTCAAGCTCGGTGACGACCGCCTCGGGCCAGTGCGCGCGCACCTGCGCCACGGGCGCGTGCCGCCCCGCGTAGCGCACCATGCCCGCCCCGGCGCGCAGCGCGCCGCCCACGGCGAGCACGGCGGCGCCGGTGTAGAGGTCGCTGCCCGCCGCGACCCCCAGGACTCCCCTGCGGTACTTGTCGGACTCGGTGGCCGGCCGCGGCAGCAGGAGGTCGACGTCGCCGCCGGTCAGCGCGGCCACGTCGGGATCGGGCAGGTGGCCGCCGAGCCCGATGTCCACCAGCTCGACCGCGCCCGCGCAGGCCGCGCCGGGATCGACGAGCAACCCCGTCTTGTACGCCCCCATCGTCACGGTCACCTTGGCCCGCACGGCCGCGCCCGGCACCCGGCCGC
Source organism: Nonomuraea sp. B5E05 (assembly GCF_039880665.1). Taxonomy (NCBI): domain Bacteria; kingdom Bacillati; phylum Actinomycetota; class Actinomycetes; order Streptosporangiales; family Streptosporangiaceae; genus Nonomuraea; species Nonomuraea sp. B5E05. The sequence continues at coordinate 43,795 of NZ_JBDPMJ010000005.1, read as the reverse complement.
TGCTCGCGTCGGCCCCGCTCGGCACGTCCACGGCGACGATCGCGGCGCGGGCGGCGTTGGCCCGCGCGGCGAGCTCCGCGTACGGCTCCCGCAGCGCCCCCGCCGCCCCGATGCCGACGAGCCCGTCGATGATCAGATCGGCATCGGCGATCGCCGCCCGGTCGACGACCCGGCCGCCCGCCCGCGTGAACGCGAGCAGGCCCGCCTCGTGGGTCTTGGACCCGGCCAGGACCGCGCCTGCCCGTGCGCCGCGCCGGGCCAGCCGCTCGCCCGCGTAGAGGGCGTCACCGCCGTTGTCGCCGCTGCCGACGAGGAGCACGACGCGCTTGCCGTACACCCGGCCGAGGAGGTCGGCGCAGACGGCGGCGAGCCCCGACGCGGCCCGCTGCATCAGCGTGCCCTCCGGCAGGAGGGCCATGAGCGCGTGCTCGGCGCCACGGATCTGGTCGGCGGTGTAGGCGGTGCGCATGATCCGAAGCTATCCCTCCGCGATCACGTAGGCCACGGCGACGCCCGCGTCATGGCTGAGCGAAAGGTGCCAGCGTTTGATCCCGAGCTCGTACGCCACCTCCGCGGCCCGCCCGGTGATCACCAGCTCGGGCTTGCCGAGGTCGTCGCAGCGCACCTCGGCCTCCTGGTGCCCCAGCCCTTGTGGAGCGCCGAGCGCCTTGGCCACGGCCTCCTTGGCGGCGAATCTGGCGGCCAGCGAGTGCACCGGCAGCGGCCGCTCGGCCTCGGTGAACAACCGCTCGCGCAGGCGCGGCGTGCGGCGCAGCGTCGCCTCGAAGCGGGAGATGTCCACGATGTCCACCCCGATGCCCAGGATCACCGCACCAAGCCTAGAACAGCCCTTTCTCCCAGGGCCCCCAGATGGCGATCGACATGCCGTGTTCGGCCTGGATGTTGACGTAGAGCGTGTGGCCGCCGGGCCCGAACGTGGAGCCGGCGAACTCGGCTCCCCCGTCGCCGGGGATCGGCTCCAGGCGGCAGAAGTCGAAGATCCTCCCCGCCCTGCTGAGCCCGCGCAGGTAGTTGGCGCCATCGCCGTCCTCGCACAGCACCAGCGTGCCGCGGCGGCTGACCGTCACATTGTCGGGCAGGTCGAGCACCTCCGAGCGCGGCGACTCGTAGGCGAGCCTGAGCCGGCCGCTCCACGTCTCGTACGCCCACACCTGTCCCCGTCCCTTGCCGAACCCGTCGGGCGGCGTGTCACCGGACGCGGTGGCCCCGCCCTGCGTCGAGACGAAGTAGACCGTCCCCTGGTGGTAGACCGCGCCCTCCAGCCGGGAGAAGATCGCCGCGCCGGCCGCCCTGCCCTGCCGGCCCACCGCCTGGACGGCCTCGTCGTTGGACGGCGTGCCCGTGAAGCGGGGGTCGGGGTCGTCGATGTCCACCCACGTGGTGGCGTACGAGGCACCCGGCTCCTGGCCCCCGGACAGGTCCTTGCGCCTGGTGCCCTTGACGGCGAGCATCTGCAGCCTGCCGCCGTCGAGCAGCCGCCCCGCCACGGCGGGATGTTTGGGCGGGAGGTAGCGGTAGAAGCCGGACGGGAAACCGAAGTTGTCCTCGGTGAGGTAGATCGCGCCCGTGGACGGGTCGAAGGCGGCCGACTCGTGCGGGAAACGCCCCGCGGACCTGATCGGCCGGGCGGCGGCGGGGCGGTCGAGCGGCACCTCGAAGATGTAGCCGTGCGGGCGGGTGAGCTTGGAGTTGTCGCCGCCGGAGAAGTCGTCGCCCACGTCGGGGCCGTTGACCGTCTCCTCGCACGTCACCCAGGCCCCCCACGACATGGGGCCGCCCGAGCAGTTCATCATGGTGCCGCTGAGCGAGGGGCCGCTCCTGATCACCTCTCCGTAGCGGGTGACCTGCAGCGTCGAGGTGCCTCCCCCGGCCATGGGGTCGTACGCCCTGCCCTTGTCGCCGAACGCGCCGACAGGCCCGTTGACCTCATGGTTGCGGACCAGGACGGCGCTGCCCTTGGGGCCGGTGAAGGCCGCCATGCCGTCGTGCCTGCCGGGCACGGCCGAGCCGTCGCCGAACCGGTCGCCGGCGAGGCTGAACGAGCGGTACTTGAACCCGTCGGGCAGGTGCAGGCGCACCTTGCCGTCACGAAGATCTCGTACGGGACGCAGCGGCCCGTACGCGCGGACCGGCTTCGCCCCTCCCTGAGCGCCCGCGCAGGCGACCCCGGCGAAGGGGCCCGCGACGCCGGCTGCGGCGACCACGCTGGTGATGAAACGACGACGGTCCACGGAAGCCTCCCGCCAGCAACAGTAGCTCCCGACAAACCTTCGCATACCGGAATCGGCGGCAATCTCCGGCCGTCGTCCACAACCTGTGGACAGCCGGCCCGTGCCCCGCCAAGATCCGCTGTTTCCTCCATCGCTACGCTGCCTAGGTGAACAACGGCTACGTGGAACTGAGCAGGGAGCAGTGGAGCGAGCTCCGCAAGAACACGCCCTTGACTCTCACCGCAGACGAGCTGGAAGAGCTGCGCGGCGTCGACGACCCCATCGACCTCACCGAAGTCACCGACATCTACCTCCCCCTGACCCGGCTGCTGAACCTGCACTTCACCGGGTCCAAACAGCGCAGCAGCGTGCTGAGCGCCTTCCTCGGGCGTGACGAGCAGCGGGTGCCGTACATCCTGGGCATCGCGGGCAGCGTCGCGGTCGGCAAGTCGACGACGGCGCGGCTGCTGCACACCCTCCTCGCCCGCTGGCCCGAGCACATGCACGTGGAGCTGGTCACCACCGACAGCTTCCTCTACCCGAACGCGGTGCTGGAGTCGAAGGGCATCATGCATCGCAAGGGTTTCCCCGAGAGTTATGACCGGCGGGCGCTGGTCAGGTTCGTGGCGGAGGTCAAGGCCGGGGCGGCGGCGACGCGGGCGCCGGTCTACAGCCACCTGGAGTACGACATAGTCCCCGGCGCACACCAGACCGTGAAAAGTCCGGATATCTTGATCATCGAGGGCCTCAACGTCCTCCAGCCCGCCCCGCCCACCTCCCTCGCCGTCAACGACTACTTCGACTTCTCCATCTATGTCGACGCCAAGGTCGAGGACATCCGCACCTGGTACGTCGAACGGTTCCACAAGCTTCGCCGGACCGCCTTCGAGGACCCGAAGTCGTACTTCCGGCACATCGCGGAGCTGTCGTACGACGAGGCCACGAACTTCGCGGTCAACGTCTGGCGCGACATCAACGAACGCAACCTCGTCGAGAACATCGCCCCCACCAGAGGCCGCGCCGACCTCGTGCTCAAGAAGGGCGCCGATCACTCGGTGCAGCGCGTACGGCTCCGCCAGACCTGAACGCCTCCTCGTACACGTAACGTGCGAACCTGCCCCCGCACTCCTGGTCGTCGATGCCGGCGAACCAGCACTCCTCACCGTGGTCGTGGCAGTTGAAGCGGCACATGCGAGAAACCCTCGCGCACATCTGTCAAAACCACGTCAACGTCCGATCGACGACAATGGCCGGATGCTCCATCTACGGCTGATCTGCCCGCCCTCACGCGCTGATGAGGTGACGGCGGTGTTGGAGGACTGCCCTGGCGTCACCAACATCGTCGTCCTCTCCGGGGCGGCCCGCCTGCCGAGCGGCGACGTGATCCTCTGCGACGCCGCCAGGGAGTCGGCCAACGAAGTGCTGGGCCGGCTCAAGTGGCTGGAGAAGGAGGGCTCGATCGCCATCGAGCACGTCGACCTGTCGTTGTCCAGGACGGCGGAGGAGGCGATCGAGGAGGCGCCGGGCGAGCCCGACGACGCGGTCATCTGGGAGGAGTTCGCGCACCGGGTGCAGGGCGAGTCCGGCATCACGTGGGCGTTCCTGGTCTTCCTCGCCATCGCCACGCAGTTGGCGGGCATCGGCGTGCTGCAGGACTCCGTCATCCTCATCATCGGCGGGATGGTGCTCAGCCCTGAGTTCGGCCCGATCGCGGCCGTCTGCTTCGGCCTGCTGCGCCGCAGGTGGCGGCTGGTCGTCCACGCGCTCCGTACGCTGGCCACGGGGTTCGCGGCGGCGATCGCGGTCACCTTCGCCTGCGCACTCGTCTCCCACTGGCTCGGCTGGATCGGCCCCGGCGACCTCGCCACCGGCGAGGAGGTCAGGTTCATCGTCACGCCGGACCGGTGGTCGTTCATCGTGGCGCTGCTCGCGGGCGTGGCCGGAGTGCTGTCGATCACGGCGGGCAAGTCGACGGCCCTGATCGGCGTGTTCATCTCGGTCACCACCGTGCCCGCCGCCGGCTACCTGGCCGTCGCACTCGCGCTCGGCCAGTGGGCGCAGGTCGCGGGCTCGGTGTCGCAGCTGTCGGTGAACGTCGCCGGCATGATCCTGGCGGGCACCACGACCCTGATGGTCCAGCGGAAATTCTGGCCTCAAGTAGGACGCCGTTCATCCGTGTGAACGAGGCCACGGCGCTGCTCGCCCGGTAGTGTCCGGCACATGCACATCCTCGCCACCGAGGGGCTGACCAAGCGCTTTCCCACCGTCACGGCGGTCGATCAGCTTTCCGTCACCGTGGGGCCCGGTGTCACCGGCCTGGTCGGGGCGAACGGCGCGGGCAAGTCGACACTGATCAAGATCCTGCTCGGTCTGCTGCCTCCGTCCGGCGGCACCGCGCGGGTGCTCGATCTGGACGTGACCGCGCGGGGCGCGGAGATCCGCAGGCTCGTCGGCTACATGCCCGAGCACGAGTGTCTCCCGCCCGACGTCTCCGCCACCGAATTAGTCGTCCACCTCGCCCAGATGTCCGGGCTGCCGCGCACGGCGGCCCGCGAGCGCGCCGCCGACGTCCTGCGCCACGTCGGCCTGGCGGAAGAGCGCTACCGTCCCGTCGGCGGCTACTCGACCGGCATGAAGCAGCGGGTCAAGCTGGCCCAGGCCCTGGTCCACGACCCGAAACTGATCTTCCTCGACGAGCCCACCAACGGGCTCGACCCGCGCGGCCGCGACGAGATGCTGACGCTGGTCCGGCGCATCGGCACCGAGTTCGGCATCAGCGTGCTCGTCACCTCCCACCTGCTGGGCGAGCTGGAACGCATCTGCGACCACGTGATCGTCATCGACGCGGGGCGGCTGCTGCGCTCCTCGACGATCGGCGAGTTCACCCAGGCGACGCAGACCGTCACGGTCGAGGTCGACGAGGGCCTTGACGCGCTGACCGCCCGCCTGACCGGCGACGGCCAGACCGTCTCGCCGCAAGGCCGCATGCTGGTGGTCAAGGTGCTCGGGCCCGAGACGTACGACGCCATCCGCGACGCCGCCGTCGACCTGGACCTCTGCCTCATCCGCCTGGAACAGGGACGTCACAGCATCGAGGACGTCTTCCGGGAGGAGAGCACAAGTGTCTGAAATTTACGACATCGGCTATCGGCACTACGACGGCCCCCGGCTCGGCCGCGGCTACTCCACCAGGGCCCTGACCCTGCACAGCCTGCGCGGCATCTTCGGCCTCGGCCGCCCGGCCCGCAGCAAGATCATGCCGTTCTCCCTGGCCACCATCATGCTGGTGCCGGCGATCGTCAACATCGCGCTGATGGCCCTGCTCAGGAGGAGCGAGATCCCCTACAGCGGCTACGCGGTCATCATGCAGGCCGTGGTGGCGATCTTCCTGGCCTCGCAGGCCCCCACCGTCGTCGCCCCCGACCTGCGCTACCGCGTGCTGCCGCTCTACCTGTCGCGCCCCGTGGCGATCAACGAGTACGTCGGGGCCAAGGTGGCCGCGATGACCGCGTCGGTGTTCCTGCTGATCGCCGTGCCGCTCACGCTGATGTACGTGAGCGAACTGGTGATCGACCTCCCCGGCCCGCCGGCCACCGGCGAGTACGCCGGCTCCATGACCATGGCGCTCGTGCTGGCGCTGCTCCTGTCGGCCTTCGGCCTCGCACTGGCCTCGTTCACGCCCCGGCGCGGGCTCGGCGTGGCCTCGGTGATCACCGTCTACCTGCTGTCGTTCGCGGCGGTCCCGGTGATCTACGGCACGCTGGCCTCCACCGGCAACGAGTCGCAGGCCGCCTGGGCGTGGCTGATCAACCCGTTCTGGCTGGTCGACTCCGTGCAGTCGTGGGTGTTCGGCACGCCGCCCCACTCCATCGAGGGCGACTACCCGAACGGCCCCGCCTCGGCGGCGATCCTCGTCGTGCTGATCTGCGCCGGGCTGGCCGCCCTCGCGCTGCGCTACAGGAAGGCGGCCGCGCGATGAAGATCGAGCTCTCGCAGGTCTCCCGCTGGTACGGCAACGTGGTGGCGGTCAACGACGTGACGATGACGATCGGCCCCGGCGTCACCGGCCTGCTCGGGCCCAACGGCGCGGGCAAGTCGACGCTCCTGCACATGATGGCCGGCTTCCTGGCCCCGTCGGGCGGCTCGGTCACGCTGGACGGGACCAAGGTCTGGAAGAACCACCGCATTTACCGAAATATCGGCCTAGTCCCGGAACGTGAGGGCGTGTATGGCTTCCTGACCGGCTGGCAGTTCGTGCTCTCCGCCGCCAGGCTCCACGGCCTGCCCGACCCCACGGAAGCCGCCCGCAAAGCCCTGGCCACGGTCGACATGGAGGAGCCGAAGGACCGCCGCGTCGAGACGTACTCGAAAGGCATGCGCCAGCGCGTCAAGGTCGCCGCGGCGCTCGTCCACGACCCGCCGGTGCTGCTGCTCGACGAACCGTTCAACGGCATGGACCCCCGCCAGCGCCTCCAGCTGATGGACCTCATCCGCTCCATGGGCGCAGGGGGCAAGACGATCCTGTTCAGCTCCCACATCCTGGAGGAGGTCGAACGGGTCGCCCAGCACATCGAGGTCCTGGTGGCGGGCCGCCACGCGGCGTCGGGCAACTTCCGCGAGATCCGCCGCCTGATGACCGACCGGCCACACCTGTTCATGATCCGTTCGAGCGACGACAGGAAGCTCGCAGCCGCGCTCATCCGCGACCCCTCGGCCGGCGGCATCACCCTCCGCCCCGACGGCCTGGAGGTACAGGCCATCGAGTTCCGCCGTTTCGCCCGGCTCCTCCCCCGGGTCGCCAAGGAGGAAGGCGTGCACCTGCACCAGATCTCCCCCGCGGACGAGGACCTGGAAAGCGTCTTCTCCTACCTCATCACCAGGAGCACCTGATGAACACCGTGGTCGCGGGTATCACGTACCGCGCCCTGCTGGGCCGCCGGCGCATCATCCTGCTGCTGGTGCTGCCGCTGGGTCTCATCGGCCTGGCGGTGCTGCTGCGCCTGTTCGGCGAGACCGGCCAGCGCTCGGCCATGCTGCTGATGGACAACTTCGCGATCAACACGATGCTGCCCCTCCTGGGCCTGATCGCGGGCACGGGCGTCATCGCGCCGGAGATCGACGACGGCACGATCATCCACCTGCTGTCCAAGCCGATCTCCCGCCCCGTCATCATCCGGACGAAGTTCCTGGTGGCGGCGTCGCTGCTGGCCGTGTTCGGGGCGATCCCGACGTACGTGTCGGCCTGGCTCCTCGTCAGCAACGAGGACGGCATCGCCTCGGGGTTCGCCCTGGGGGCGCTGCTGGCCGGCATCGCCTACGCCGCCGTCTTCCTCCTGCTGGGCGTCCTGACACGGCACGCGGTGGCGATCGGCATCATCTACGCCCTGGTGTGGGAGACCCTGGTGGGCGGGTTCCTGCCGGGTGCCCGCAAGTTCTCGATCCAGCAGTGGGGCAAGTCGATCGCCGACCAAATCTCCGACTCGGCGTTCCTCAAGGCCGACGTGACGCTCGGCTTCGCCGTGCCGGCGCTGATCATCGTCACGGTCGCCGCCGTCTTCTGGGCGGGCCGCAGGCTGCGGGCCTTCTCGCTCACCGGCGACGAGTAGACACCTTTGATCTGCTCCCGCGGCTGCCGTTTGAGCCCCGTGACCACAGTGATCGGGGCCGGCAACCATATCGCGCGGTTGCCTGACGGGCGGGACGCGCAGCTCAGGTCCCGCTCATGAGCGTCGGGTACGGCACCGCGTGCCGTACCCGACATGAGGAACTCTTCAGATGCAGGCCTTGCGCACCACGTCGGCGAGGCGGCCGGCCACCAGGGTGGCGTGCTCCTCCGACGCGGCCTCGACCATGACCCGGATCATCGGCTCGGTGCCACTCGGCCTGATCAGCACCCGCCCCGTCTCCCCCAGCTCGGCCTCCGCCTGCTGGACGGCGGCGACGAGCTCGGGCACGGAGGCCTTGCCCTTGTCGACGTCCTTGATGTTGATCAGGATCTGCGGCAGTGGCGTCATCACCGAGGCCAGCTCCTTCAGCGGCACGCCCGTCTTGGCCACCACGCCCAGCAGGTGGAGCGAGGTGAGCAGGCCGTCGCCGGTGGTGGCGTGGTCGAGCATGATGACGTGCCCCGACTGCTCGCCGCCGAGGTTGTAACCGTTGTGCTTCATGCGCTCCAGCACGTAGCGGTCACCCACCGCGGTCTCGACCACGGTGATGCCCGCGTCGCGCATCGCCAGCTTGAAACCGAGGTTGGACATCACGGTCGCGACCACGGTGTCCTTCGCCAGCAGTCCCTCGCCGTGCATGGCGGCGGCGAGCACGGCCATGATGCGGTCGCCGTCGATGATCGAGCCGGTGTGGTCGACGGCCAGGCAGCGGTCGGCGTCGCCGTCGTAGGCCACGCCCAGGTCGGCCCCGCGCGAGACGACCACCTGCTGGAGCTTGTCCAGGTGGGTCGAGCCGTGGCCGGCGTTGATGTTGAGCCCGTCGGGCCTGGAGCCGATGGCCTCGACCCTGGCCCCCGCGCGTACGAGCGCCTCGGGCGCCACCATGTGGGCGGCGCCGTGCGCGCAGTCGACCACGATGTGGAGGCTGTCGAGTGAGGCGCTCATCGTGGTCAGCACGTGGGAGATGTAGCGGTCGGCCTCACCGTACGCGTCGCGCACGCGGCCCACGGCCGAACCGACGGGAAAGCTCCACTCCTCGCCCAGTCGCCGCTCGATCTCGTCCTCGACCGCGTCGGACAGCTTGAAGCCGCCGCGGGCCAGGAACTTGATGCCGTTGTCGGGCGCCGGGTTGTGCGACGCCGACAGCATGACGCCGAGGTCGGCGCCGAGCGCGGCCGTGAGGTGGGCGACGGCCGGGGTGGGCAGCACGCCGAGGCGCAGCACGTCCACTCCAGACGCCGCGAGGCCGGCGACCACCGCGGCCTCGAGAAATTCTCCCGAGGCGCGTGGGTCCCGGCCTACGACCGCTACCGGCCTGCTCTTACGGCTGGGCCCGGTAGCGGAGAACGCGCCCGCATCGCCGAGGACATGAGCCGCCGCGACCGAAAGGTCCATGGCGAGCTCCGCCGTGAGGTCGCGACCCGCGACCCCGCGAACCCCGTCGGTGCCGAAAAGGCGCGCCAACTTAGCGCTTGCTGTACTGCGGAGCCTTGCGGGCCTTCTTGAGGCCGTACTTCTTCCGCTCCGTGGCGCGGGCGTCACGGGTGAGGAAGCCGGCCTTCTTCAGCGGCGGGCGGTTGACGTCGACGTCCAGGATCGCCAGGGCGCGGGACAGGCCCATGCGCAGCGCGCCGGCCTGACCGGTGACGCCGCCGCCGTCGATGCGCGCGATGACGTCGAACGCCTCCTCGGCGCCGAGCACCACGAACGGCTCGTTGACGATCTGCTGGTGAACCTTGTTCGGGAAGTAGACGTCCAGCGAACGACCGTTGATCGTCCACTTGCCGGTGCCGGGGACGATGCGCACGCGGGCGATCGCCTCCTTGCGGCGGCCGGTGCCGTACGAGTTGCCCGTGGTGACGGGCTTGCGCACGGGAGCGTCAGCGCTGGCGGTTGATTCTGTGGTGTATTCGGACGGGAACTCCTCGCTGGAGAAGTCCTCCACCTCGGCCGTCTCGACGGCCGTCTCGACACCGGTGGGCTCAGCCACGGTTCTCCTCTTACTTTCGAAACTCGGCGCTACCCCTTGCGGGGCATGCGACGGGGTCTCCCCCGCGGGTCTACTTACTGGGCGATCTGGCTGATCTCGAACGGCACCGGCTGCTGGGCCTGGTGCGGGTGCTCGGAGCCCGCGTAGACCTTCAGCTTCTTCGCCATCTTCCGGCCCAGGGAGTTTTTCGGCAGCATGCCCTTGACAGCCTTCTCGACGGCCTTCTCCGGCCGCTTCTCCATGAGCTCGCCATAGGTGACGGAACGCAGACCGCCCGGGTAACCCGAGTGACGGTACGCCTTCTTCTGCTCGAGCTTGTTGCCGCTCAGCGCGATCTTGTCCGCGTTGATGACGATGACGAAGTCACCGGTGTCGACGTGGTTGGCGAAGATCGGCTTGTGCTTGCCGCGGAGCAGGGTCGCGACGTGGCTGGCCAGCCGGCCCAGCACGACATCGGTCGCGTCGATGACGTACCACTGACGCTGGACGTCGGCGGGCTTCGGTGAGTACGTGCGCACGGTCGTAGCCTTCTTTATGCTCGCGTCTTCGGCGCTGTCGGATGCGACAGCAACATTGGTCGGTCGGTGCGGGCACACGACGGCCCGGACCTTCCGTCTCCGCAACACGGGAGATGACGCCGGACGCGCCGCGCATTGGTCACGCTGGACCTATGCACACAACGAACGATTAGGCTACCCGCCCGGAGGCGCGCTGGTCAAAAGACCGGTAACCTCGCACGAGTCTACCCGACCGCAGAACGGTTCGATTTCGTTTCCCTGGGACCTCTTCTTTCCCAGGACCAGACATCCCTATCGTTGATGGCGGTATGTGGCAGAACTCTCACACCCGGCCAACCCAGCGGGGCGCTCGGCGCCGGAATCACCTGGGTGTGCTGACCTGCCTGATGGCGGTTCTGTTCACGGGCGTGCTGATCGGCCGGCTGACCGACGACGCCGAGCCCGCCCGCCACGTCTACCTCGAAGAGACCGTCCCGCCCGCGGCCGCCACCGCCCACGCGACGCCCAAGGCTTCGAAGAAGGCCCGGCCGCACGCCGAGCGGATTCCCAGGGAGATCACGACCAGACCCACACCGCGCGGCAGGACGACCCCCAAGGTCACCAAGAAGCCCGACGGGCAGATCCCCGGGTTCACCAGCGACGGCGACGGCTCCGCCGAGCTCCGCACCGACGGCGAGGGCGTGCGCGTCATGGCGGGCATGGCGTCCAGGGTCGTCACGCTCACCAACGCCGCCAGGGCCAGGCATGGGTGCGGGGCGCTCAGGGTCGACCGCGGGCTCACCCGCTCCGCCCGTACGCACTCGCTGGAGATGGCCCGCACCGGGCGGCTCGTGCACAACTCCCCCGACGGCGGGTCCCCGTGGGACCGGATGGAGCGCGCGGGATACCACTGGGGCGCCGCCGAGAACATCGGCGCCGGCTACACCACGCCTGACGAGGCCGTACGCGGCTGGCTGGACAGCCGCGACCACCGCAGGAACATCCTCGACTGCCGGCTGAAGGCCATCGGCGTCGGCGTCGCCGACGGCCCCAACGGTCCGTGGTGGACCCAGGACTTCGGAACCCGATGACGAACATCACGGTAATGTCGCCCCATGGTTTCCAACGGCAACGGGGAACGTGAGAGCGGCGCGGGCGGCGCCCCCTACGGGATGGGAGATGCGCCCGAGGAGCCGGGCAGCGCCTTCCGCCGCCCGCGCCGCAAGGAACGCGCCGCCGGCGAACCCCAGGAGCAGGCGCCGAAGAGCCCGCAGAGCAAGGTCGGGTGGAGTCCGTACGACGAGGGCTCGCGCTCGCGCGCCCCGTTGTGGTTCGCGATCAGCGGTGTGGCCGTGCTCGGCCTGCTCGGCGGTGGCCTGGTGCTCATGTGGAACGCCGACGACCCCGTCGCCACCGAAACCGCCAGGCCCCGCATGACCACCGCGCCCCTGCCGTCCGCGCCTCCCGGCGAGTACGGCTTCGCCGCCAGCCGTTCCACGGACCCCGACCCGATCTCGGTGAAGGAGATCTTCGGCAGTGACAAGAAGATCACCGTGTCGAAGCGTTCGTACGAGCGGACGATCACCAAGAAGGACAAGAAGTGCTCCGACGGCGCCCTGGGCGACGATCTCAAGAAGGCGCTCAAGTCCGGCAAGTGCACCCAGCTCGTCCGCGCCAGCTTCCGCGACAAGGCGGGCAAGGTGATCGGCACGATCGGCGTGGCCAACCTCACCAGCACCAAGGCCGCGAGCAAGGTGGCCAAGGTCGGCGACACGGAAAACTACGTCAAACCGCTGGCGGGTAAGGACAGTGTCACCAAGTTCATCGGCTCGGGCAGTGGCGGCACCAGGATCCTGACGCACGGACACTACGCGATCATGGTGTGGTTCCAGAACAAGGACGGCACAAAGCCCGACAATAAGGGCAGCAAGCAGCTCTTCGCCGCCGTAAACGACATCACCAAGGCCACGGTGTTCGAGGCGCTGGACAACCGGTCGGTCACCGGAAGCCCGCGAATCTGAAACCCGGCTTCGCGCGCATAATGCCTCAAACAGGATGCCGGATCCTTTCGGGAACGCTCATACCGACGTAACGATCTCGTCTCTCTCGCTAGGCTCGCCCTATGCGTGGCCAGGAACCCGGGTCTGAGCACGATCGCAGGGAAGCCGACAACTCGGCCGCACCAGCGACGCCACCGCCGAGCTTCGGCCAGACCGACGGGCGAGACGTTCCACCGGCGTTCACCCCCTCCGGCACCCCATCCGGCACCCCATCCGACACCGCCACCGGCATCCCGTACGGCGGCGCCCCCTACGGCACCCCATCGACCGGAGCCGCTTCCGGCGAAGGGGCGGCGACCAGGGCGCGCCCCGCCATTCCCGTCTTCCAGGGCCCGCCACCCGACCTGCCGTCGCCTGACGACCGGCCGGGTGCGCAGCCGTGGGAGGTGTCGGGCGACGACACCGCGCCCTACGACTGGTTCGCCGACCACACCGGCGTCGACCCCGCCGACCAGGGGTGGGCCGACCATCCGCACGCCCACCAGGCGTTCCCCGGCCGCCCTTCGGCCGCGCGTGAGCTCCTCAGCGGCCCGCGGACCGGTCGCGAGCAGGCCGATCCCGCGCGCCCCGGCCACACCACGGCCCGCCGGTCCCCGGCCGAGCGCATGCAGTCCACACACGAACAGGACGCACAGGTACGCGATCCGCAGGCGCAGGTCCCTCCGGAGTGGGACGCGCCGGAGGGGAGCGGCCGCTGGCCCGCCAAGCCGGTGGTGCCCAGCGCGCCGTCGTGGGAGCCGCCACCCGCGTTCACCGCCGCCGCGGCCGGCATGCCCGTGTGGCCCGCGCCCACCGGCGACCCGCACGCCATGCCGCCATGGCCGGCCGCCACCGGCGAGCTCGTGGCCGACCCCGACCCCGACGAGCCCGGCTCCTTCGACCCGAACGCCACTGATCCGGAGGGCTTCACCCGCCCGGCCGACGCGACCCACCCGGAAACCGATCAGGCCGAAGACCCCCGGCCCGGCACCGACCAGCCAGAAGCACCCCGAGCCACCACCCCCGGCCCTGTCGAAGCCGGAGCCGCCGCACCGGCCGCCGAGCCGGAATCCACCCCGTCCGGCATGGCCCAGCCCGCAACCACCTCACCCGGCGTCCCCGGGGAGGCGGATGTCACAGAGAAGCCCCGGCCCGGCGACGCGTCCGGCGAGCCTCCCCTTTCGGCCCCCGTCACCGCCGAACGCGAAGACACCCGGCCCTTCGCCCACAACGACATCTCCCGCCCAGTCGGGCAGGAAGTCACGAAGTCCAAGAAGCCGGCCCACTACTTCGACCCGAAGGCCGCCAGGCGTGACGCCGCGCGTCAGGGGAAGGCATCCGAGCCCGGCGACCCGCCGGCGCGCGCGCCCGAGCCGGGCGACGTACCCGTCTGGCCGCCCCTCCCCTCAGAGGAGGACAAACTTCCCGATCTCCCCTTCTCCCGGGACACCTGGGGCCAGAAGCCACCGGTCTCGCTCGACTCGCCCACACCACCGGCGGGCAACCCCGCCTTCCCGGCTGGAGCGTTCAAACAACCCCCGTTCCAGGCCCCGCCCCCACCTCCCGCCTCACCGGGCAGGAGCAGGCGTGCCCTGCTCGTCACGCTCGGCGCGCTGGCCCTGGCGGGTGTGGCCACCGGCGGGTTCTTCGCCTGGCAGGCCGTGAGCGACCCCGCGCCGACGACCGCCGCCGCGCGGCCGAGCGCGTCCGTCCAGCCGAGTTCGGAGCCGGCCGCCTCCCCACCCGCCGAGGGCACGTCCACGCTCAACTCCGAGCGGACCGACCCGCAGAAGTTGTCGCTGTCGGAGGCGTTCCCCGACAAGAAGGTGAGCGCGGCCGGCACGACGTTCACACGGGTCAAGGCCGGCATCGAGACGGCCTGCGACAAGGCGGCCATGGGTGCTTTCGCCGACGCCCTCAAGGAGCAGAAGTGCAGCCGCGTGCTCAGGGCCACCTATGTCGACAAAAAACGGCGCTACGCCGTGACCACGGGCATCGCCGTGCTGCCTGACAAGACCGCGGCCGAGGCCGTCGACCAGGCGAAGAACCTGTCGCGCAACGTCTGGTTCCGCCCGCTTCCCGGCGGTGAGGGCTCGGGCGGCGAGCGGGTGCACATCGCGGGCGGCTACGCGGCGGGCCTGCTGTGGGGCCGCTACATCGTCTTCAGCTACGCCACCCACGCCGACGGCCACACCCCGTCGTCCAACGAGAAGACGCTGCCCAAGGTGAGCGGGGCGTTCCGCGACGAGACGTCACTCGTCCTCGAGCGCCGCGTCAACGGCGGCTGAGCCCGCCGGGGTGCGCACCCGCCGGGTGGCCGCGGCCCGCGCGGCGAGCTCCGCGTCCGGCGGGTAGCCCACCTCCTCCAGGCAGAGCCCGTGCGCGGGCGCCACGTGCACGCCCGAGTCGCGTACGGCCCTGCCGAGCACCTCGCCGGGCCACTCCACCGGCCGCCGCCCGTCACCGGCGGCCAGCAGGGAGCCGACCAGGGCCCGCACCATCGAGTGGCAGAACGCGTCGGCCACGACGGTGGCCACAAGGGTGCCGTCCTGCTCGCGGACCCAGTCGAGGCGCTGCAGTTCCCTGATCGTGGTGGCCCCTTCGCGCTTCTTGCAGAACGCGGCGAAGTCGTGCTCGCCGATCAGCCGCGCGGCGGCCGCGTTGAGCGCGCCGTCGTCCAGCGGCCGGTTGTGCCAGACGACCTCGCGGCGGCGCAGCGGATCGACACCGCCCACCGCGTCGCTCACCCGGTACGCGTACCGCCGGAAGAGGGCCGAGAACCGGGCGTCGAAGCCCTCAGAAGCCACCGAGACCCGTTGAACGCGTACATCCGGGGGCAGAACCCCGCCCAGCCGCCTCACGAGCGCAGCGAGCCGCTCATCGACGCTCAGCGGTCCCCTGTTGCCGTCCAGCTCGGCCATGGAGCCCTCCGGCACGTCGACGTGGGCCACCTGGCCGCGCGCGTGCACCCCGGCGTCGGTACGGCCGGCCACGGTCAGCTGGGCGGGCTCGCCGAGGCGCAGGATCCGGCCGAGCGCCTGCTCGATCTCGCCCTGGACCGTGCGCCGCCCCGGCTGCCGTGCCCATCCGGAGAACTCGGTCCCGTCGTACGCGAGGTCGAGGCGGAGCCGTACCACGATGATTCTCCTTCGTACGAAACGGGCCCGAACCCCCGCAGAGGGGTCCGGGCCCGTTTCAGCCGATCTGAACGATCAGGCCTCGTCCTTCTTCGCCTCGGCCTCGGCGGCCGGGGTCTCCTCGGCGGCGGCCTCGGGGGCCTCGGCCTTGGTCTCCTCAGCCTCGGTCTCCTCGGCCTTCGTCTCCTCGGCGGCGGGCGCCGGGGCGGGAGCCTCGGTGCGGCGGGTGGTGACGCCGCTCATCGGCTCGGTCACCAGCTCGATGACCGCCATCGGCGCGTTGTCGCCCTTGCGCGCGCCGACCTTGGTGATGCGGGTGTAGCCACCGGGCCGCTCGGCGAACGTCGTCGCGATCTCGGTGAAGAGGTGATGAACGACGCCCTTGTCCCTGACGACGGTCAGGACCTGGCGACGGTTGTGGATGTCGCCCTTCTTCGCCTTGGTGATCAGGCGCTCCGCCACCGGACGCAGGCGCTTGGCCTTGGTGACCGTGGTGCGGATCTTGCCGTGGCGGAACAGATCGGTGGCGAGGTTCGCCAGGATCAGCCGCTCGTGCGCCGGGCTGCCGCCAAGACGTGCACCCTTGGTGGGCTTGGGCATGTCATCTCTCCTTGTGGATTAACCCGCCCCGGCCGTATCAGGTACCGGAGTCGGGCCGGCGCCGCGGTCGCGCGGCGCCGTTACGTTCACCCGCCTGCCCCGCGCCTCGTGAGGACGCGGCCGGTCCGCGAACCGGCCGCCGTCCTCGCGGAGAACGCGCTGACGAACCGCGGGACGTTGTCAGTACTGCTCGGTCTCGACGTACGCGCTGTCGTCGTCGTCGTAGCCGCCGCCGGCCACCGCGCTCGGGTCGAACCCGGGCGGGGAGTCCTTGAGCGCCAGCGACATCTCGTGCAGCTTCTGCTTGACCTCTTCGATCGACTTGGCGCCGAAGTTCCTTATGTCGAGCAGGTCCTGCTCGCTGCGCGCGACGAGCTCGCCCACGGTGTGGATGCCCTCGCGCTTGAGGCAGTTGTAGGAACGGACCGTGAGGTTGAGCTCCTCGATGGGCAGCGCCAGGTCGGCGGCCAGGGCGGCGTCGGTCGGCGACGGGCCGATGTCGATGCCCTCGGCCTCGACGTTGAGCTCGCGGGCCAGGCCGAAGAGCTCGACGAGGGTCTTGCCGGCGGAGGCCACCGCGTCGCGGGGCTTCATCGCGGGCTTGGTCTCGACGTCGAGGATGAGGCGGTCGAAGTCGGTACGCTGCTCGACTCGGGTGGCCTCGACCTTGTAGGTGACCTTGAGCACCGGGGAGTAGATCGAGTCGATCGGAATGCGACCGATCTCCTGGCCCGGCTGCTTGTTCTGGGCGGCGGAGACGTAGCCGCGACCGCGCTCGACGGTCAGCTCCATCTCCAGCTTCGCCTTGCCGTTGAGCGTGGCGATGCGCAGCTCGGGGTTGTGCACCTCGACACCGGCCGGCGGCGCGATGTCGGCGGCGGTGACCTCACCCGGGCCCTGCTTGCGCAGGTACATCACGACCGGCTCGTCGTGCTCGGAGGAGACGACCAGTTCCTTGAGGTTGAGGATGATGTCGGTGACGTCTTCCTTGACCCCGGGAACGGTCGAGAACTCGTGCAGCACGCCCTCGATGCGAATGCTCGTCACGGCCGCGCCCGGAATGGACGACAGCAGCGTGCGGCGCACGGAGTTGCCGATGGTGTAGCCGAAACCCGGCTCCAGCGGCTCGATGACGAATCGGGACCGGGTGTCGTCGATCGACTCTTCGAGAAGAGTCGGACGCTGAGCGATCAGCATGAGTGGGATCTCCCCTTTTTCGTGTGGCGCCCGCTATATGACGCCACTCCGATGAACAGCCTAGCCCGGGTACGCGCCGCCGCGAGGTGCTCGCGACGGCAGCGATGCGTATCCGGGCCGGACAGGCGAGTGACTACTTCGAGTAGTACTCGACGATCAGCTGCTCCTGGACCTGGGTGTCGATCTGCTGGCGAACCGGCAGCTGGTGAATCAGGACGCGGAGCTTGTCGGGCACGACGCCGAGCCACGCGGGAATCGTGCGCTCGCCGGCGGTGGCGCGGGCCACCTCGTAGGGCAGCAGGTTGCGCTTGGTCTCGCGGACCTCGATGATGTCGTGCTCGCGAACGCGGTAGGACGGGATGTCGACCTTCTTGCCGTTCACCATGATGTGGCCGTGACGCACCTGCTGGCGGGCGGCGTCACGCGACTGGGCGAACCCGGCGCGGTAGACGACGTTGTCGAGGCGGCTCTCCAGGATCTGGAGCAGCACCTCACCCGACTTGCCGCTCTTGCGGGCGGCTTCCTCGTAGTAGTTGTGGAACTGCTTCTCGAGGACGCCGTAGATGCGGCGGGTCTTCTGCTTCTCGCGAAGCTGAAGCTGGTACTCGGTGTCCTTCGGACGGCCTCGGCCGTGCTCACCCGGCGGGTAAGGACGGATCTCGATGGGGCACTTGGCGGACTCGCACTTGCTGCCCTTGAGGAAGAGCTTGGTCTTCTCGCGACGGCAGAGCTTGCAGTCCGCGCCCGTGTAACGAGCCATTTCTCTATATCTCCTGGAATGTCAGACGCGGCGGCGCTTCGGCGGACGGCAACCGTTGTGCGGGACCGGCGTCACGTCCTGGATCGAGCCCACCTCGAGGCCGGTGGCCTGCAGCGAGCGGATCGCGGTCTCGCGGCCGGAGCCGGGACCCTTGACGAAGACGTCGACCTTGCGCATGCCGTGCTCCATGGCGCGGCGAGCGGCGTTTTCCGCGGCCATCTGCGCGGCGAACGGGGTGGACTTCCGGGAGCCCTTGAAACCCACGTGGCCGGCGCTGGCCCAGGAGATCACGTTGCCCAGCGGGTCAGTGATCGAGACGATCGTGTTGTTGAACGTGCTCTTGATGTGGGCGTGCCCGTGAGCGACGTTCTTCTTTTCCTTGCGGCGCACCTTCTTCGGCGCACCCTGGCGGCTCTTAGGAGGCATTGTTTGCCATAACTCCTGAGGTCTTCGGTCCCGCGGCTGCGAGGACTACTTCTTACCGGGCTTCTTCTTGCCGGCGACGGTCTTCTTCTTGCCCTTACGGGTGCGCGCGTTGGTCTGCGTGCGCTGACCGTGGACCGGCAGGCCCTTGCGGTGCCGGATGCCCTGGTAACAACCGATTTCGATCTTGCGACGGATGTCGGCCTGAACCTCGCGGCGCAGGTCACCCTCGATCTTGTAGTTCGCCTCGATGTAGTCACGCATCGGGACGAGCTCGGTGTCGGAGAGCTGGTGGACGCGGAGGTCGCCGCTGACCCCGGTGGCCTGGAGAATCTCCTGGGCGCGGGTGCGGCCGATTCCGTAAATGTAGGTGAGAGCGATCTCCAGCCGCTTGTCGCGGGGGAGGTCGACGCCAACCAGGCGAGCCATGGCGGGCATTCTCCTTCTTGTGTGGCGGAGGTCTAGCGCCTCACTGCCCCTCCCCAATGCCCGGGGTGAGGGCCCCGGCCTCCGACCGGGGGTCTCCCGAGTGGTTCGAACCTTTCGTGAAAGGCCCGCCTGCCCGGGTGTGACACGCGATTACTGACTCAGGCTTCTCATGCGTCGAGCCCGCTCCCTGACGGGGCGGACTCGGAGAAGCCTTGCGGCGACTAGCCCTGGCGCTGCTTGTGGCGCAGGTTGTCGCAGATCACCATGACGCGACCGTGCCGGCGAATCACCTTGCACTTGTCGCAGATCTTTTTGACGCTCGGCTTTACCTTCATTGTCCTTTGTGTTCCTCAGACGTCTTACTTGTATCGGTAGACGATCCGCCCACGAGTCAGGTCGTAGGGGCTCAGTTCAACAACAACCCGGTCGTCCGGCAGAATCCGGATGTAGTGCATCCGCATCCGTCCGCTGATGTGGGCCAGGACCTTATGGCCGTTGTCGAGCTGCACCCGGAACATGGCGTTCGGGAGCGACTCGACCACAGTGCCCTCGATCTCGATGGCGCCGTCTTTCTTGGCCAAAATTCCTCGCGTTTCACTGATCGATCGTCTGAGGCTCCGGTTCACTAAGCAGCCGCGACCTCACGCTTCGAAGAGAGCGGCGATCGGCAAAGACCGCCGACGCGTGTAGGTCATAGTGAGCCGATTTAGGAGTGTACGACACCTGAGCCCAGAACGCGAAATGCGTGCCAGGTGTCCTGACACAACCATCTGCCAGTGTACCCCACGTTTGCCGCGCCCGAGCCCGCCTAGCCGGAGCCGCACGCGCTCCGCCCATCTCGCGAACGGTTTGAGCAGGCCCGCCCGAATACGCAGGGGATCGGGCCGGAGGCTCGGCGCCTCCGGCCCGTCCGTATCCCCACTCATCAGCGAGTGCTGCGGGTCTTGCGCCAGTGGAAGCCGCCGGGCAGGTTGACCGAGACCGTACGGCGTCCGTCGGCCGTGCGGGTCACCCGGAACAGCCGGTTGCCCCAGCTGTGCCCCACCCCGCGGCGGGACAGGTTCAGCCGGAACGGCCCGAACTTGATCGACTTTCGATAGCTCCATCCCATGTCGCTTGCCTCCAAAGTGCGGGAGGTCTTCCAGCTACCCAATCAAAAGCGACATATCGGGTTTGGTAACAGTCTGTTTGCTCTTCAGAGGTAGAGACAGAAAGGATGCCCGTCCGGATCCAGCATCACGCGCACGTCCGCCTGCGGTTGGTACGCCGCCTCGACCGCCCCGCAGGCCAGCGCCCATTCCACGGCCGTGGGCAGGTCGTCGACCTTGATGTCGAGGTGCTGGGAGGCGTTCTGGGCTCCAGGCTCGCTCGGCCACACCGGGCGGACGTAGGAGCGCTCGTACTCGAAGCCCACCGCCGGGCCGCTTCCGCCCGCCGGCGGCCGGAGCAGTAGCCAAGCCGCGTGCTCGGGCTCATCGGGGCCGGGCCCCTCCTCCTCGACCACCTCGTACTCGAGCAGCCGGGCGTAGAAGCGGGCGAGCTCGCGCGGCTTCGACGTGCCGACGGTCACGGAGGTCAGCTGAAGGCGAGGCGGCATGTCAGGCTTTCCTTACGGTGGAGGCAACCAGCCAGCCGCATCGTACTTCCCAGCGCCTGGGGCCCGCCACGCCCGATCTTGCCGACGCTGGGCCCTATTCCGTCTTGGGTTTGGAGGCGCCGAAGATGGTGCTCATGAGCAGGACCACTCCCCACGGGCCCATGACCCACAGCGGCCACGGATAGACCAGGTCACTCGAGGTGATGCTCACGATGAGCCAGATCACCCAGTTGATGCCGCTGGCCACGGCCCACGTCTGCCAGGCCGCCACCAGGCCGGGATGCGCGCTCTTCTTGACGGACTTGGATTCGACCTTGGCCGGGCGGTTGCGCAGGTCGACGTCGGGCAGGTCGGAGGTCAGCCGGGCCAGCTCGCCGTACGTCTTGGTCTGGTAGAGCTGCTCGAGCCGCTCGTTGAACTCCTCCATCGTGAGGCGGCCCTGCGCCGTGTGCTCGCGCAGGATGGCGGCCACCCGGTCGCGGTCGGCGTCGGACGCTCGCATCTCGGGGCTCTTCGCCATCCCACCACTCCCGGTCAGAATCCCAGCTGGGTCAGGCGCTCTTTGCCCCCATCTAGGGCGGTAAGCACCCAAGGACCATTATGTGTCACCGCGACGCTGTGTTCGAAGTGCGCGGACTGCTTGCCATCGACGGTCACCACGGTCCAGTCGTCGGACAGCACACGGGTGCGGTCGGTGCCCAGGTTGACCATGGGCTCGATGGCCAGACACATGCCCTCTTCGAGCGCCGGGCCCCGGCCGGGCTTGCCGTGGTTGGCGATCCACGGGTCCATGTGCATCTCGGTGCCGATGCCGTGGCCGCCGTACTCCTGGGGGATGCCGTAGCGGCCCTGCGACCTGACGTACCGCTCGACCTCGTAGCCGATGTCCGACAGGTGGCGGCCGACGGTCAGCGCGCCGATGCCGCGCCACATGGCCTCCTCCGTGACACGCATCAGCTCCGTCAGCTTGGGGTCGACCTCGCCGATCGGCACCGTCACGGCCGAGTCGCCGTGCCAGCCCTCGAGGATCGCGCCGCAGTCGATCGAGATGACGTCGCCCTCGCGCAGCTTGCGGGCGTTCGTCGGGATGCCGTGGACCACTTCCTCGTTGACCGACGCGCAGATCGTCGCGGGGAAACCCTGGTATCCCTTGAACGACGGGATCGCGCCCTCGTCCCTGATCGCCTTCTCGGCGATCACGTCGAGGTCCAGGGGTGTCATGCCGGGCTCGACAGAGCGCCAGAGCAGGTCGAGCGTGCGACCCACCACCAGGCCCGCCGCCCGCATCTTCTCGAGCTGCTCGGCCGACTTGATCTGGATTCCGTGCCGGTTGCGCTTGAACATGTACTGCCCCCCTGGGTCTCAACGGGCCACCTGGGAGCCCAATTCCCCCACAATAGCCGCGAGGTGGCACGGAATCCCGTGCCACCTCGCCCAAATCGGTTGATAGTGGAACTCAGCCCATATACGGCCTGATCGCGTCCATGGCTCGCTGCGTGACCTCTTCGACCGGGCCCGTGGCGTCCACACCGACCAGGATGCCCTCGTCCGCGTAGTAGGAGACCAGAGGCGCCGTCTGCTCCTGATAGACCTCCAGGCGGTGCCTGACGGTCTCCTCTTTGTCGTCGTCACGCTGGAACAACGCGCCCCCGCACGCGTCGCACTTGTCGTCCTTCTTGTCGTCGAACTCGACGTGCCAGATGCGGCCGCACTGGCTGCAGGTGCGCCGGCCGGCCAGCCGCCTGACCACCTCGTCGTCGTCCACGACGAGCTCGAGAACGAGGTCCAGCGCCTGGCCCCAGTCTTTGAGCATGTCGCGCAGGATCTCGGCCTGCGCGACGTTCCTCGGAAACCCGTCGAGCAAGAAGCCGTCCTGCGCGTCGTCCTCGGACAGCCGGTCACGCACCATGGCGATGGTGACCTCGTCGGGCACCAGGTCCCCGCGGTCCATGTACGTCTTGGCCAGCTTGCCGAGGTCCGTGCCCCCCGAGACGTTGGCACGGAAAATGTCACCTGTCGAGATCTTCGGGATGGACAGGTTGGATGCGATGTACTGGGCCTGTGTCCCCTTACCCGCTCCGGGGGGCCCGACCAGAACGAGACGCACTACCTCAGGAAACCTTCGTAGTTACGCTGCTGCAGCTGGCTCTCGATCTGCTTCACCGTGTCAAGGCCGACGCCTACCATGATCAGAATGCTCGTCCCTCCGAACGGGAAGTTCTGGCTCGCACCGGCAATCGCCAGCGCGACGATCGGGACCATGGAGATCAGACCCAGATAGAGCGCGCCGGGCGCGGTCAGACGGGTGAGCACGAAGTTCAGGTATTCAGCCGTCGGACGGCCGGGGCGGATGCCCGGAATGAAACCACCGTACTTCTTCATGTTGTCGGCGACTTCAGTGGGGTTGAACGTGATGGACACGTAGAAGTAGGTGAAGAAAACGATCAACAGGAAGAACGTGGCCATGTAGATCGGCGTGTCGCCCGTCGCGAGGTTCTGCGAGATCCACTGGATGACCACGTTGTCGCTGGTCTGGAACAGCGACGTGAGCAGCTGCGGCAGATAGAGCAGCGAGGACGCGAAGATGACCGGGATGATGCCGGCCTGGTTGACCTTGAGCGGGATGTAGGTGGACGTGCCGCCGTACATCCTGCGGCCGACCATCCGCTTGGCGTACTGGACCGGGATGCGCCGCTGCCCCTGCTCGACGAAGACCACCGCGGCGATCATGAAGACGCCGACCACCATGACGATCGCGAAGGTGAACTTGTTGGCCTGGAAGATGTTGGCGAGCTCGGAGGGGAAGACCGCCACGATCTGGGTGAAGATCAGGATGGACATGCCGTTGCCGACGCCGCGGTCGGTGATGAGCTCACCGAGCCACATGATCACTGAGGTGCCGGCCGTCATGATCACGACCATCGTGACGATGCCGAAGATGTTGTCCGGGTCGAGCAGGACGTCCTGCTGACAGTTGGGGAACAACTGGCCGGTGCGCGCCAGCGCGATGAAGGCGGTCGACTGCAGGACGGCGAGCCCGATGGTCAGATAACGCGTGTACTGCGTGATCTTCGTCTGACCGGCCTGGCCTTCCTTCTTGAGCGCCTCGAGGCGCGGGATCACCACGACGAGCAGCTGCAGAATGATGCTCGCGGTGATATAAGGCATGATGCCCAGCGCGAACACCGACAACTTCAGGAGCGCGCCGCCGCTGAACAGCTGCACCATCCCGTAGATGTTGCCGGTTTCTCCACTGCGCGCCTGGTCGAAACAGGCGGCGAGGTTCTCGACGTGGACTCCCGGAGTCGGAAGAACCGAGCCGAGACGGAACAGCGCGATGATGCCCAGGGTGAAGAGCAACTTCTTGCGCAGGTCCGGTGTCCGGAACGCCCGGGTAAACGCGGTCAGCACGGTCCCTCCTGCGCGCCTTTACGGCGGTGTGAGTATGCGATGGTGCGGGGATCTGCCATCTGAAAGTCTCAGGTCAAACGAGCCGGACAGAATCCTGCCGTCTGGCGAACTCTAACGCACTACGGGCGTGGGGGCCCATTGTCAAAGCCCCCACGCCACGTAATAGCTCTTACAGCTCGGTAACGGAACCACCGGCTGCGGCGATCTTCTCCTTCGCGGACGACGAGAAGGCGTGGGCCTGCACGTTGACCGCGACCGAGATCTCGCCGGTGCCGAGCACCTTCACCAGCTGGTTCTTGCGAACGGCGCCCTTGGCGACCAGCGCCTCGACGGTGACCTCGCCACCCTCGGGGAACAGCTCGCCGAGCCTGTCCAGGTTGACGACCTGGTAGGTCGTCTTGAACAGCGCGTTGGAGAAGCCCTTGAGCTTCGGCAGACGCCGCTGCAGCGGCACCTGGCCACCCTCGAAACCGAGGGGGACCGTCGTGCGGGCGTGGCTGCCCTTCGTGCCCCGACCGGCCGTCTTGCCCTTGGACGCCTCGCCGCGACCCTTGCGGGTCTTGGCCTTGTTGGCACCAGGGGCAGGACGCAGGTCGTGGATCTTGAGCGGAGCAGCGTTGTTGGAGCTGTCAGTCACGTCAATCGACCTCTTCCACCTCGACGAGGTGCGTCACCACGGAGACCATCCCGCGAATTTCGGGGCGGTCCTCCTTGACGACGACGTCGCCGATTCGCTTCAGGCCAAGCGAACGCAGCGAGTCACGCTGGTTCTGCTTGCCACCGATCTTCGAGCGAACCTGAGTGATCTTCAGGCGTGCCACGACTAGCTCACCGCCTTGGTGGCCGCGGCCTCGGCGAGGCCCTCACGCTGCGCCTTGAGCATGCGGGCCGGGGCCACGTCCTCGATCGGCAGGCCACGGCGGGCAGCGATCTCCTCGGGGCGCGAGAGGCCCTTCAGAGCCGCCACGGTGGCGTGCACGATGTTGATCGGGTTGTCCGAGCCGAGCGACTTGGACAGCACGTCGTGGATGCCGGCGCACTCCAGGACCGCACGCACCGGGCCACCGGCGATGACGCCGGTACCGGCCGAGGCCGGACGGAGGAAGACGACGCCAGCCGCCTCCTCGCCCTGCACGGTGTGCGGGATGGTGCCCTGGATCCGAGGCACCTTGAAGAAGTGCTTCTTGGCCTCTTCGACACCCTTGGCGATGGCCGCGGGCACTTCCTTGGCCTTGCCGTAGCCGACGCCGACCATGCCGTTGCCGTCGCCGACGACGACGAGGGCGGTGAAGCTGAAGCGACGACCACCCTTCACGACCTTGGCCACTCGGTTGATCTTCACTACGCGCTCGATGTACGAGACGCCCTTGTCGGCGGCGCCACCGCGGCGATCGTCACGACGGTCCCGCCGCTCGCCACCGGTGCCGCCACCGCGACGCGGAGCTGCAGCCATCAGTGGTTCCTCATCTCAGTTGCCATTAGTTGCGATCCCCGGGCCCTCATCAGAACTCGAGCCCGCTCTCGCGCGCGCTGTCGGCCAGCGCCGCGATCCGACCCGCATACCGGTTGCCACCGCGGTCGAAGACGACCTTGGTGATCCCGGCGTCCTTGGCCCGCTGAGCGAGGAGCTCGCCGACCTTCTTGGCCTTCTCGGTCTTGTCCGCCTCCAGCGAGCGCAGCGAGACGTCCATGGTGGACGCGCTCACCAGCGTGTGGCCGACGGTGTCGTCCACGATCTGGACGAACATGTGACGGGTCGAGCGGTTGACGACCAGGCGCGGACGCTCGCTCGTGCCGACGACGTACTTGCGGACGCGGCGGTGACGGCGGGCCCGCGAGACCGTGCGGGCAGCCGTGTGCTTGCTGAACGCAGTCTTCGGAGCCATGCCTACTTACCAGCCTTTCCGACCTTGCGGCGGATCTGTTCGCCCTGGTAGCGCACGCCCTTGCCCTTGTACGGGTCAGGCTTGCGCAACTTGCGGATGTTGGCCGCGACCTCGCCCACCTTCTGCTTGTCGATGCCGTCCACGTGGAACAGGGTCGGCTTCTCGACGCGGAAGGAGACGCCATCGGGGGCGTCGACGATGACCGGGTGACTGAAGCCCAGGGAGAACTCCAGTTGCGTCGGGCCCTTGGCCTGGACGCGGTAACCGACCCCGACGATCTCAAGGCTCTTGGAGTAGCCCTGGGTGACGCCCTGCACCATGTTGGCGATGAGCGTCCTGGACAGGCCGTGCAGCGCACGGACCTTGTTCTCGTCACTGGGCCGGGAGACGGCGATGCTGCCGTCCTCGTCACGAGCGACCGCGATGGGCTCGGCGACCGTGTGAGTGAGCGTGCCCTTCGGGCCCTTGACCTGGACATCCTGGCCGTTGATCGTGATGTCTACGCCGCTCGGCACAGGGATGGGCAGCCGTCCGATTCGTGACATGCTGTGTTCCTCCCCTCTACCAGACGTAGGCGAGGACTTCCCCGCCCACACCACGCTTGCCGGCCTGCTTGTCGGTCATGAGGCCGGCGGACGTCGAGATGATCGCGACGCCCAGCCCCCCCAGGACCCGAGGCAGGTTGTCCTTCTTCGCATAAACCCGCAGACCGGGCTTGGAAACCCGGCGCAGGCCCGCGAGCGACCGCTCACGGGTAGGCCCGAACTTGAGCTCCACCACGAGGTTCTTGCCCACCTTGGCGTCTTCGACGGTCCAAGCCTGGATGTAACCCTCCTGCTGGAGGATCTCGGCGATGTGCGCCTTGATCTTCGAGTACGGCATCGCCACGCTCTCGTGGTACGCCGAATTCGCATTGCGCAGACGTGTGAGCATGTCTGCGATCGGGTCGGTCATCGTCATGGCCAGTGGCCTTCCTCGCCGCGGTTTCCAGTCGGCCAAGCAGCACCCGTGACCCGGGGCTCTCTGCCGGTGGACCTTCGGCGTGGTCATGGACATTCCCGTGAGGGAACATCCTGGTCTTCTTCGGAAATATGGGAGGCGGGCGGTCACCCGCGGGCGGCACGAAGGCCGCCCACAGGTTATCCGACGGAAAATCCGCTCGTCGGGACTACCAGCTCGACTTGGTGATGCCGGGCAGCTCGCCCCGGTGCGCCATCTCGCGGAAGCACACGCGGCACAGCCCGAACTTGCGGTAGACGGCGCGCGGCCGGCCACAGCGCGAGCAACGAGTGTACGCCCGGACCTGGAACTTCGGCTTGCGCCCTGCCTTGGCGATCAGCGACTTCTTCGCCATGATCAGGCCTCCTTGAAGGGGAACCCGAGGAGCTTCAGCAGCGCCCGGCCCTGGTCGTCGTTCTTCGCGGTGGTCACGATCGTGATGTCCATGCCCCGCGGCCGGTCGACCTTGTCCTGGTCGACCTCGTGGAACATGACCTGCTCGGTCAGACCGAACGTGTAGTTGCCGTTGCCGTCGAACTGCTTCGGCGACAGGCCGCGGAAGTCCCTGATGCGCGGCAGCGCGAGGGACAGCAGCCGGTCGAGGAACTCCCACATGCGGTCGCCGCGCAGCGTGACGTGCGCGCCGATCGGCATGCCCTCGCGCAGCTTGAACTGCGCGATCGACTTGCGCGCCCGGACGACGGCCGGCTTCTGGCCGGTGATCACGGTGAGGTCGCGGACGGCGCCTTCGATGAGCTTGGAGTCACGAGCCGCCTCACCGACACCCATGTTGACCTTGATCTTGGTCAGGCCCGGGATCTGCATGACGTTCTCGATGCCGAACTGCTCGCGAAGCTGGGCCGCGATCTCCTCGCGGTACTTCGTCTTCAGTCGTGGCGTCGGGCGCTCTGTCTCAGTGGTCGTGGCAGTCATCAGCTGTCCTCACCCGTCTCGTCGGCCTTGGCCTCGGACTTCTCCTCGGCGGGCTTCTTGTCGGCGGGCTTGTCGTCCTTGAGCTTCTTCACGTTGCTCACGTGGATGGAAGCCTCCATGGTCTGCACGCCGCCGGTCTTGGCGCCGCGCGGGCCCTGGTGGGTCTCCTTGGTGTGCTTCTTGATCATGTTGACGCCCTCGACCACCACGCGGTCCTCGCGCGGGAAGGTGGCGATGACATGACCCTTGGCACCCTTGTCCTTGCCGGCGATGACCTGGACCAGGTCACCCTTCTTCACATGCAGCTTCGGCATTACAGCACCTCCGGGGCGAGCGAGATGATGCGCATGAACTTCTTGTCGCGCAGCTCGCGGCCGACCGGGCCGAAGATACGGGTGCCACGAGGGTCGCCGCTTTCCCTGATGATGACGGCGGCGTTCTCGTCGAACCGGATGTAGGAGCCGTCGGGCCGGCGGCGCTCCTTGACCGTGCGGACGATCACGGCCCGGACCACGTCGCCCTTCTTGACGCCCGTGCTGCCGGGCAGCGCGTCCTTGACAGTGGCGACGATGATGTCGCCGATACCGGCGTAGCGTCGGCCCGAGCCACCGAGAACACGGATGCAGAGGATCTCCTTGGCACCCGTGTTGTCGGCGACCTTGAGCCGCGACTCCTGCTGGATCACTTTCACTCCTGTTAGTCGCGCCGGTTCTCACGCGGGGGCGCCGCCCCCCGCGATCCCCAGATGGTGCTCCGCACGCTCTCCATGGAAGTCGCGGGAAGAAATCCCGTGACCACCGGATCGTGCTTCGCACGCCCATCACGAGGCCGCGGAAGCGAGCTTCCGCGTGAGCCTGGCGGAACCTGCTGTTGTCTTGTTCCTCCGGCCACAGCCCTCCGTGGAGGGCCGCACCGCAGGCGACGCGAGGCCTGGCGGCCCCGCGTCCTTGGACGCCGTCATGGGGGCCACGAGAGCCCCCACGAGGCGCGGTATATCCGAGAAGGAGTGTTACTTCGCCTTCTCGAGGATCTCCACGACCCTCCACCGCTTGGTGGCGGAGAGGGGGCGGGTCTCCATGAGCAGCACGCGGTCGCCCACGCCACAGGCGTTGGCCTCATCGTGTGCCTTGTACTTCGTCGTACGGCGGATGACCTTGCCGTACAGGCGGTGCTTGACGCGGTCCTCGACGGCGACGACGACGGTCTTGTCCATCTTGTCGCTGACGACGAGGCCCTCACGGACCTTGCGGAAGTGCCGCGCGTCCTTCGTTTCCGTGGTCTCAGTGGTCTCGGTCTCAGCCATCGCTCGTCTCCTTCTCGACCGTGACGATGCCGAGCTCGCGCTCGCGCATCACGGTGTAGATACGGGCGATCTCGCGGCGGACGGCCCGCAGCCGCCCGTGGCTCTCCAACTGACCGG
This sequence comes from Nonomuraea sp. B5E05, assembly GCF_039880665.1. Taxonomy (NCBI): domain Bacteria; kingdom Bacillati; phylum Actinomycetota; class Actinomycetes; order Streptosporangiales; family Streptosporangiaceae; genus Nonomuraea; species Nonomuraea sp. B5E05. The sequence continues at coordinate 14,580 of NZ_JBDPMJ010000005.1, read as the reverse complement.
TAGCCGACTGGAAACGAAGGTTGAACAGCTCTTCCTTCGCCTCCTTCAGCTTCTGGACGAGGGTCTCCTCGTCCTCGAGCCGCAGCTCTCCGGCGGTCAGGCCCTTAGCCATCACGCCTCACCCACTTCACGCTTTACGCTCTTGCATGTTGAGTAAGCGCAGCATCGGCAGCTTGTGGTTCGCGAAGCGAACATCAGGCCTCACCCACTTCACGCTTAACGATCTTGCACTTCATAGGCAGCTTGTGGATCGCACGCTGAAGCGCCTCGCGAGCGACCGACTCCGTCACGCCCGACAGCTCGAACATCACGCGTCCGGGCTTGACGTTGGCCACCCACCACTCCGGCGAGCCCTTACCGGAACCCATGCGGGTCTCGGCCGGCTTCTTCGTGAGCGGACGGTCGGGGTAGATGTTGATCCACACCTTGCCGCCACGGCGGATGTGACGGGTCATGGCGATACGGGCGGACTCGATCTGGCGGTTGGTCACGTAGGAGTGCTCAATCGCCTGGATGCCGAACTCGCCGAACACGACCCTCGTGCCGCCCTTGGCGGCGCCGCTGCGGTCGGGCCGGTGCTGCTTGCGGTGCTTGACCCTGCGCGGGATCAGCATGGTCAGCTCCCTTCAGCACCCGGCTGCGCAGCCGGGCCGGTCTCGGGAGTCCCCTGGGCGGGTGCCGCTTGGGACTCGGTGCGGGGGGCGCGGTCACGGTCGCCACGACCACCGCCACGACGCGGACGGTCACCGCCACCACGGCGCGGACGGTCGCCGCCACCACGACGGTCGTCACGGTCACGACGCTGGCCGGCACGAGCGCCTGCGGCGGCCGCCTCGCGCTCAGCGCGGCTCGTCGGAGCCTCGCCCTTGTAGATCCAGACCTTCACGCCGATGCGGCCGAAGGTCGTACGGGCCTCGTAGAAGCCGTAGTCGATGTCCGCGCGGAGGGTGTGCAGCGGCACGCGGCCCTCGCGGTAGAACTCCGACCGCGACATCTCGGCGCCGCCCAGACGGCCGGAGCACTGGACACGGATGCCCTTGGCGCCGGACTTCATGGCCGACTGCATCGCCTTGCGCATGGCACGGCGGAACGAGACACGGCTCGACAGCTGCTCGGCGACGCCCTGCGCGACGAGCTGGGCGTCGATCTCCGGGTTCTTGACCTCGAGAATGTTGAGCTGGACCTGCTTCTTGGTCAGCTTCTCCAGGTCGCCGCGGATGCGGTCCGCCTCGGCTCCGCGCCGGCCGATCACGATGCCGGGCCGCGCGGTGTGGATGTCCACCTGCACGCGGTCGGTGGTGCGCTCGATCTCCACCTTGGAGATGCCGGCCCGCTCCATGCCCTTCTGCAGCATGCGGCGGATCGACACGTCCTCGGCGACGTACGACTTGTACAGCTTGTCGGCGTACCACCGGCTCTTGAAGTCGGTCGTGATGCCGAGGCGGAACCCGTGCGGGTTAACCTTCTGGCCCACTATCGGGTCCTTCCCTTCGGCTCGCGGGACTCCACGATCACGGTGATGTGGCTCGTCCGCTTGTTGATCCGATAGGCACGACCCTGTGCGCGCGGACGGAACCGCTTCAGCGTCGGGCCCTCGTCGACCCACGCGCGGCTCACGACGAGCGTGCTGGGGTCGAGATCGAAGTTGTGCTCAGCGTTGGCCATGGCGCTGCTGAGCACCTTGAAGATCGGCTCGCTCGCCGACTGGGGAGCGAACTGCAGCACGGCCTGCGCCTCCGAAGCGGGCAGCCCGCGAATAAGGTCCACCACGCGGCGGGCCTTTAGGGGCGTGACACGGACGAACCGCGCCTGAGCCCTGGCTTCCATCGCTTTCTCCTACTTCCGGGACGCTTACCGCCGACTGCGGCGGTCTTCCTTGACGTGGCTGCGGAACGTACGCGTGGGAGCGAACTCTCCGAGCTTGTGACCGATCATCGACTCGGTGATGAACACCGGGACGTGCTTGCGGCCGTCGTGTACGGCGATCGTGTGCCCGAGCATGTCGGGAACGATCATGGAGCGCCGCGACCACGTCTTGATGACGTTCTTGCTGCCCTTCTCGTTCTGGGCGTCCACCTTCTTCTGAAGGTGGTCGTCCACGAAGGGACCCTTCTTTAGGCTACGTGGCATTTCGGCTGCTCCTACCGCTTCTTCCTCTTGCTCCGCCGACGGATGATCAGCCGGTCGCTGGCCTTGTTGGCCTGGCGGGTGCGGCCCTCGGGCTTGCCCTTCGGGTTCACCGGGTGGCGACCACCGGAGGTCTTGCCCTCACCACCACCGTGCGGGTGGTCGACCGGGTTCATGGCGACACCGCGAACGGTGGGGCGCTTGCCCTTCCATCGCATACGGCCGGCCTTGCCCCAGTTGATGTTGGCCTGCTCGGCGTTGCCCACCTGGCCCACCGAGGCCCGGCAGCGCACGTCGACCATGCGCATCTCGCCGGACGGCATACGCAGCGTGGCGTACTGACCTTCCTTGGCGAGCAGCTGGATCTGGGCGCCCGCGGAACGGCCCAGCTTGGCGCCACCACCCGGACGGAGCTCCACCGCGTGGATGAAGGTACCGGTCGGGATGTTGCGCAGCGGCAGGCAGTTGCCCGGCTTGATGTCGGCCGAGGGCCCGTTCTCGATGCGGTCGCCCTGCTTGAGGCCGGTCGGCGCGATGATGTAGCGCTTCTCGCCATCGGCGTAGTGGAGCAGAGCGATATTGGCGGTGCGGTTGGGATCGTACTCGATGTGAGCGACCTTGGCCGGAATGCCGTCCTTGTCATGCCTACGGAAGTCGATGATCCGGTAGGCGCGCTTGTGACCGCCGCCCTGGTGGCGAGCGGTGACCCGGCCGTGTACGTTGCGGCCGCCCTTACTGTGAAGGGGCGCAAGCAACGACTTCTCGGGCGTGCTGCGGGTGATCTCGGAGAAGTCCGAGACACTCGACCCGCGGCGACCCGGGGTCGTCGGCTTGTACTTACGGATGCCCATCTTTTTCGTTCATCCTTCGTCGGAATCCAGAATCCAGAGGGTTCTGGATCATTCAATCGTGCAAAGCCCCCAAAGACTTTGCCGCCCGAAGGCGACACGGGGGGAATGCGGGGGGCCAAGCCCCCCGCAGGTCAGCCGATCTGACCGAAGATGTCGATCCGATCGCCTTCGACCAGGCTCACGATCGCGCGCTTGGTGTCGGGACGCTTGCCATAACCGGTGCGGGTGCGCTTGCGCTTGCCCTGCCGGTTGATGGTGTTCACGCTGGTGACCTTGACCCCGAAGATCTGCTCAACGGCGATCTTGACCTGAGTCTTGTTCGCGGTCTTCTTCACCAGGAACGTGTACTTGTTGTTCTCGTCGATCAGGCCGTAGCTCTTCTCAGAGACCACCGGCTTGATGATGATGTCGCGCGGGTCGGCGATCTTCTCCATCAGGCGTCTTCCTTCCCGCCACTCAGCCGCGCCACGACCTGGTCGTACGCCTCCTGGGTGAAGACCACGTCGTCGTGCACGAGCACGTCGTAGGTGTTGAGCTGCCCGGCGTCCAGCAGGTGGACCTCGGGAGCGTTGCGCAGGCTCAGCCAGGTCAGCTCGTCGTTCTCGTCGACCACGACGAGGACGCGGGGAGCCTGGGTGATCTTGCGCAGGGCGTCCAGGGCGGCCTTGGTCTTGGGCGTCTCGCCCGAGACCAGCGAGCTGACCACGTGCACGCGGCCACCACCGGCCCGGTCGGACAGGGCGCCACGCAGCGCGGCGGCCTTCATCTTCTTGGGCGTGCGCTGCGAGTAGTCGCGCGGCACCGGTCCGTGGACGATGCCACCGCCGGCGAACTGCGGAGCGCGGGTCGAACCCTGGCGGGCCCGGCCGGTGCCCTTCTGGCGGTACGGCTTCTTGCCGCCGCCGGAGACCTCGCCACGGGTCTTGGCCTTGTGGGTGCCCTGCCGGCGAGCGGCGAGCTGGGCCACGACCACCTGGTGGATCAGCGGAACGTTGACCTTGGCGCCGAAGATGTCTTCGGGCAGGTCGACCGTGCCGGCCTTGGCACCGCTGGCGTCGAGGACGTCAATGCTTGTCACTTCGCAGCCCCCTTCTTGGCAGCGGTGCGGACGAGGACGAGGCTTCCGTTGGCGCCGGGGATCGCACCCTTGATCAGGATGAGACCCTTCTCGGCGTCCACGGAGTGAACCTTCAGGCTCTGCACAGTGGTGCGGACGTTACCCATCCGGCCAGCCATGCGCAGACCCTTGAAAACGCGGCCCGGGGTGGCGCAGCCACCGATGGAACCCGGCGAACGGTGCTTGCGCTGCGTACCGTGCGACGCGCCCAGACCACCGAAGCCGTGCCGCTTCATGACACCGGCGAAGCCCTTGCCCTTGCTCTTGCCCGTCACGTCGACGAACTGGCCCGCTTCGAAGGTGTCGGCCAGCAGCTCCTGGCCCAGGGTGTAGTCGTTCGCGTCGTCGGTGCGGATCTCCGCGAAGTAACGGCGCGGGGTGATGTCGTGCTTACGCAGGTAGTCGCCGAGCGGCTTGTTGACCTTCCGTGGGTCGACCTGCCCGAAGCCGAGCTGGACGGCGGAGTAGCCGTCCTTCTCCGGAGTGCGGACGCGGGTCACCACGCACGGACCGGCCTCGACCACGGTCACCGGCACCATCCGGTTGTCCGCGTCGAAGACCTGGGTCATGCCGAGCTTCTTGCCCAGGACGCCCTTGATCGTCTTAGCCATGTCAGTGCGTTCCCTCAGAGCTTGATCGAAATGTCGACACCCGCGGGGAGGTCGAGTCGCATGAGCGAGTCGACCGTCTTGGGGGTCGGGTCGATGATGTCAATCAGCCGCTTGTGCGTGCGCATCTCGAAGTGCTCGCGGCTGTCCTTGTACTTGTGCGGCGAGCGGATGACGCAGTACACGTTCTTCTCGGTCGGCAGCGGCACCGGGCCTGCGACCTTCGCGCCAGTCCGCGTCACCGTCTCGACGATCTTCTTGGCCGAGCTGTCGATGACCTCGTGGTCATAGGCCTTAAGCCGGATGCGGATCTTCTGTCCCGCCATAGTGGCCTCGGTGTCCTTCGCTGTCGTCTGGAAAAGTATCGTGCGGCCTTGTGCCGCTTCCTTCACTGCAGGTCAGGACCTGCGTGACCCCACGAGGCAGACGAGTCGATCTGCCTTTTTCTTCCGTGATCCGGCAGTGACTTCGGTCACTGGGCCGAAGCTACTGCTGGATCACGGCGCTTTTTGCGCGGAGTCTGCGACGTGGCGCGGCGGTCGGTCCCGAATCCGGGGCCGACCGCCGCCCCAGCGGTCAAGCTACTTGATGACCTTGACGACCCGACCGGCGCCGACGGTGCGGCCACCCTCACGGATCGCGAACTTGAGGCCTTCCTCCATGGCGATGGGCTGGATCAGCTCAACGCGCATCTCGGTGTTGTCGCCCGGCATGACCATCTCGGTGCCCTCGGGGAGGTTCACCACACCGGTCACGTCAGTCGTACGGAAGTAGAACTGCGGACGGTAGTTGTTGAAGAACGGCGTGTGGCGGCCGCCCTCGTCCTTGGACAGGATGTAGACCTGGCCGGTGAACTCGGTGTGCGGGGTGGTCGTGCCCGGCTTGATGATGCACTGGCCGCGCTCGACGTCGTCGCGCTTGATGCCGCGGAGCAGCAGCGCGGCGTTGTCGCCGGCGTGACCCTCGTCGAGCATCTTGTTGAACATCTCGATGCTGGTGACGGTGGTGGTCGTCTTCTCCGGCTTGATGCCGACGATGTCGACCTGCTCGTTGACCTTGACGATGCCGCGCTCGATACGGCCGGTGACGACCGTGCCGCGGCCGGTGATCGAGAAGACGTCCTCGACCGGCATGAGGAACGGCTTGTCCGTCTCACGCGGGGGCTCGGGGACGTTCTCGTCGACCGCGTTCATCAGCTCGACGATGCTGTCGGCCCACTTCTCGTCGCCCTCGAGAGCCTTGAGCGCGGAGACGCGGACGACGGGCAGGTCGTCGCCGGGGAACTCCTGAGCGGAGAGAAGCTCACGAACCTCGAGCTCGACCAGCTCCAGGATCTCCTCGTCGTCGACCATGTCGGACTTGTTGAGGGCCACGACGATGTAGGGGACGCCGACCTGGCGGGCCAGGAGGACGTGCTCCTTCGTCTGCGGCATCGGGCCGTCGGTGGCGGCGACCACGAGGATGGCGCCGTCCATCTGAGCGGCACCGGTGATCATGTTCTTGACGTAGTCGGCGTGACCCGGGCAGTCAACGTGCGCGTAGTGACGCTTCTCCGTCTGGTACTCGACGTGCGCGATCGAGATCGTGATGCCGCGAGCCTTCTCCTCCGGCGCCTTGTCGATCTTGTCGAACGGCGTCGCGGCGTTCAGCTCGGGGTAACGGTCGTGGAGCACCTTGGTGATCGCCGCGGTCAGTGTGGTCTTACCGTGGTCGATATGCCCAATGGTGCCGATGTTCATGTGCGGCTTGTTCCGCTCGAACTTGGCCTTGCCCACTGGTTCTCTCCTTGAGAATCTGACTGACTTTCGTCTGCACACTTGGGCCCGGGAACTCCCGAACCCCTTGGCGGCGGGGTGGCTCTCACCACCCTGCCAGGGACCAGGACGCAGTTCCTGGATCGGCCCCCGGAGGGACCGGCCCAGGAACTGTTCGCCCCGGGCCCCTCGGCAGCGGGGCGACGATCTCCGCCGCCTCAACCGCCTCGGGACCAGGGGTTATTCGCCCCGGGCCTTCGCGACGATCTCCTTGGCGATGCCCGGGGGCACCTCCGCGTAGGAGTCGAACTGCATGCTGTAGCTCGCGCGCCCCTGCGTCTTGCTACGCAGGTCACCCACGTAGCCGAACATCTCAGACAGCGGCACGAGCGCCTCGACGACACGGGCGCCGGCCCGCTCGTCCATCGCCTGGATCTGCCCGCGGCGACCGTTGAGGTCACCGATGACGTCACCCATGTAGTCCTCGGGCGTGGTGACCTCGACGGCCATCATCGGCTCGAGAAGCACGGCGTCCGCCTTGCGCGCGGCCTCCTTGAAGGCCATGGATCCGGCGATCTTGAAGGCCATCTCCGAGGAGTCGACGTCGTGGGCGGCGCCGTCGGTCAGCGTAACCTTCACGCCGACCATCGGGTAACCGGCCAGCACGCCGAACTCGGCGGCCTCCTGGGCGCCGGCGTCGACCGACGGGATGTACTCCCTCGGGACGCGGCCACCGGTGACCTTGTTCTCGAACTCGTAGCCGTCGTTGCCTTCGCCCAGCGGCTCGAGGTTGATGATCACCCGCGCGAACTGACCGGAACCACCGGTCTGCTTCTTGTGGGTGTAGTCGACCTTCTCGATCTTGCGGCGGATGGTCTCGCGGTAGGCCACCTGCGGGCGGCCCACGTTGGCCTCGACCTTGAACTCGCGCCGCATGCGGTCGACAAGCACCTCCAGGTGCAGCTCGCCCATGCCCCAGATGACCGTCTGACCGGTCTCCTCGTCACGGCGGACCTGGAAGGACGGGTCCTCCTCGGCCAGCCGCTGGATGGCGGTGGACAGCTTCTCCTGGTCGCCCTTGGTCTTGGGCTCGATGGCGACGTTGATGACCGGAGCCGGGAACGTCATCGACTCGAGCACGACCTGGTTCGCCGGGTCGGACAGGGTGTCGCCGGTCGTGGTGTCCTTCAGACCCATGACCGCGACGATCTGGCCGGCGATCGCCGACGGGCGCTCCTCGCGCTTGTTGGCGTGCATCTGGTAGATCTTGCCGATCCGCTCCTTCTTGCCCTTCACAGAGTTGACGACCTGTGAACCGGCCTCGAGCGTGCCCGAGTAGATGCGGAGGTAGGTGATCTTGCCCAGGTGCGGGTCGCTGGCGATCTTGAAGGCCAGGGCCGAGAACGGCTCGGTCGGGTCCGCGTGCCGCTCGATGACCTTCTCCTCGTTGCCGACCGCGTGGCCACTGAAGGCCGGGATGTCGGTCGGGGCGGGGAGGTAGGCGACGATCGCGTCGAGCAGGGGCTGCACGCCCTTGTTCTTGAACGCGGTGCCACACAGGACCGGGTTGATGGCGCTCGACAGCGTCGCGCGGCGCAGGGCCGCGACCAGCTGCTCCTCGGTGGGCTCGGTGCCCTCGAGGAAGAGCTCCATCAGCTCGTCGTCGTTCTCGGCGACGGTCTCGACCAGCTTGTCGCGCCACTCACGGGCGGCCTCGGCGTGGTCGGCCGGGATGTCGACGGTGTCGTACATCTCGCCCTTGGCCGCCTCGGCGCTCCAGATGAGGGCCTTCATCGTGATGAGGTCGATGACGCCCTTGAAGTCGGCCTCAACGCCCCAGGGGAGCTGGATGACGGCCGGGGTGGCGCCCAGACGACTGATCATCATGTCGACGCAGCGGTGGAACTCGGCGCCGACACGGTCCATCTTGTTGACGAAACAGATGCGCGGGACGTTGTAGCGGTCCGCCTGTCGCCACACCGTCTCTGACTGCGGCTCGACACCGGCGACACCGTCGAACACGGCGACGGCGCCGTCGAGGACACGCAGCGAACGCTCCACCTCGATGGTGAAGTCGACGTGCCCAGGGGTGTCAATGATGTTGATGGTGTGACTGAGCCACTCACAGGTCGTCGCGGCGGACGTGATCGTGATGCCGCGCTCCTGCTCCTGCTCCATCCAGTCCATCGTGGCTGCGCCCTCGTGGACTTCACCGAGCTTGTAGTTGATGCCGGTGTAGAACAGGATGCGCTCAGTCGTGGTGGTCTTGCCCGCGTCGATATGGGCCATGATCCCGATGTTGCGGACCTTGGCCAGGTCAAGAGCGGTCGTGGTGGCCACTTCTCTCGCGTCCTCTCCTGCGGAGGGCTGGGCCCTCCGCACGCCCCCTACAACTGCTAGGGCCTACGGTCGTTTATCCGCGGGGAAGCAAGCTTCCCCGCCCCCTCAGTTGCAAGGGCCTACGGTTGTCCTTCGGCGAGTCGCCACCAGGGTGACGGCTCCAGGCCGGCAACCAGCGCGCCGCGCTGCCTACCAGCGGTAGTGAGCGAAGGCCTTGTTGGACTCGGCCATCTTGTGCGTGTCCTCGCGCTTCTTGACGCTCGCCCCGAGGCCGTTGCTGGCGTCGAGGAGCTCGTTCATGAGGCGCTCGGTCATGGTCTTCTCGCGGCGGGCGCGGGAGTACTGCACCAGCCAGCGCAGGGCCAGGGTGGTGCTGCGCGCCGCGCGCACCTCGACCGGCACCTGGTAGGTCGCGCCACCGACGCGACGGCTGCGAACCTCGAGGGTGGGCTTGACGTTGTCGAGCGCGCGCTTCAGGGTGACGACCGGGTCGTTGCCCGTCTTCTCCCTGCAGCCCTCGAGGGCGCCGTAGACGATGGACTGCGCGATGGAGCGCTTGCCGTCCAGGAGCACCTTGTTGATCAGTGCGGTCACCAGCGGCGAGCTGTAAACCGGGTCAGCCATGAGCTGACGACGGCCAGGAGAACCCTTACGAGGCATTAGCTCTTCTCCTTCTTCGCGCCGTAGCGGCTACGGGCCTGCTTGCGGTTGCGGACACCCTGGGTGTCGAGCGAACCGCGGATGATCTTGTAGCGAACACCAGGCAGGTCCTTCACACGACCGCCACGCACGAGCACGATGGAGTGCTCCTGCAGGTTGTGACCCACACCGGGGATGTAGGCCGTGACCTCGATGCCGTTCGTGAGCCGAACGCGGGCCACCTTGCGCAGTGCCGAGTTGGGCTTCTTCGGGGTGGTGGTGTAGACGCGCTGGCACACGCCGCGCCGCTGAGGGCTCCCCTTGAGGGCAGGAGTCTTGGTCTTGGCGACCTTGTCCTGCCGGCCCTTGCGGACCAACTGCTGAATAGTGGGCACTGCCACTCCGTTTCGTGCCTTGGCCGGTGTTACGTCAGTTGTGGTGCATGTGCAGGTTCTGCCGGTGTCATGACCTGCTGTCTTTCCCTGTCCCGGTGCCCCCGCGCTCGGGCGTGTCGCGCTATTCACACAGACACGTCCGCGAGGATTACGAGCCAGGAAGCCGTCCTACGCTCGCAATTGAGCGCACGGTCGAGAGCCCGCATAGAGACGGGCACGATGTCCAAGACTACCCAGACCCATGCGACACGTCAAAACGGCGCGACAAGGCGGACAAGCCTTGCCACTCCGGATCGCCGGGGCCTATTTCATCCAGCCCATCTACAGCTCCGCGACCATGATATAGGCCCGCAGACCCTCTCGTCCCCCGGACCGGCGTGTTCGTCCCCGCACGGGGGTCAGGATCAACCCCCTTCCTTCCGGTACGGCGGTGCCGACGTCACCCAGACGCCGTACAGGGCTGGGGACCTCCAGGGAGACGCCCTCTGACCCCGCACGTGGCACAGCACCGCTACGGCGCCCTGTGGGCCGTCTCCGTGGCCAGCCGGGCACCGGCACGCCCCCGCGGGTCGCCCCGCGACGCGCCCCACCTCCACGCCGAGGCCCGGACAACGCAAGGAGCCGGAAACCACCCCGGACACGCGCGGGTGCGAACGCGAAGCGCCCGGGTCTCCTGATCGGAAACCCGGGCGCGTTCAGCTGCCGTTGACTAAGGAATCACCGGTTGTACTGGCCGAAGTCGTATTCCTCCAGCGGCACGGCCTCGCCGCTGCCGGTGCCGAAGGTGTAGTCGGCCGCCGAGCCGTCGTAACCGCCGACGGTGTACATGGCCGCCTTGGCCTCTTCGGTCGGCTCCACCCGGATGTTGCGGTATTGCGGCATGCCGGTGCCCGCAGGGATGAGCTTACCGATGATGACGTTCTCCTTCAGGCCCAGGAGCGAGTCGGACTTGGCGTGGATCGCCGCGTCCGTCAGGACCCTGGTCGTCTCCTGGAAGGAGGCCGCCGACAGCCACGACTCGGTGGCGAGCGACGCCTTCGTGATGCCCATGAGCACCGGACGGCCGGCGGCCGGGGAGCCGCTCTCCGCCACCGTCTCGCGGTTCATCTGCTCGAAGCGCGGACGCTCGACGAGTTCGCCGGGCAGCAGGTCGGTGTCACCGGACTCCAGCACGTTCACGCGCTTGAGCATCTGCCGCACGATGATCTCGATGTGCTTGTCGTGGATCGACACACCCTGCGAGCGGTAGACCTGCTGGACCTCCGCCACCAGGTGCAGCTGCACGGCCCGCGGGCCGAGGATGCGCAGCACCTCGTTGGGGTTGACCGCACCGGCGACCAGCTGCTGACCGACCGTGACACGCTGGCCGTCCTGCACGAGCAGGCGCGAGCGCATCGACACCGGGTAGGCGATCTCCTCCGAGCCGTCGTCGGGGGTGATCACGACCTTTCTGGTCTTGTCGGTCTCGTCGATGCGAGCCCGGCCCTCGGCCTCGGAGATCGGGGCGACACCCTTGGGGATGCGCGCCTCGAACAGCTCCGTGACACGGGGCAGACCGTGGGTGATGTCGGCGCCGGCCACACCACCGGTGTGGAACGTACGCATCGTCAGCTGCGTGCCGGGCTCACCGATCGACTGGGCGGCGATGATGCCGACCGCCTCGCCGACGTCCACGAGCTTGCCGGTGGCCAGCGAGCGGCCGTAGCAGGTCGCGCAGACACCGATCTTGGCCTCGCAGACGAGCGCGCTGCGGGTGCGGACCGTCTCGACGCCCGCCTCGACCAGGGCCGCGACGTGGTTGTCGTTGATGTCGACACCCGCGGGGACGATGACCTTGCCGTCGACCTCGACGTCCTCGGCCAGGATGCGGCCGTGCACGTTGGACTCGGCGTTCTCGGCCTTGGCCAGGTTGCCGGCCGCGTCGCGCTCGCCGACGTGCAGCGGGACGGCGCGGTCGGTGCCGCAGTCGATCTCGCGCACGATGACGTCCTGGGCGACGTCCACCAGACGACGGGTCAGGTAGCCCGAGTCGGCGGTGCGCAGGGCGGTGTCGGCGAGACCCTTCCGCTGGCCGTGGGTGGAGATGAAGTATTCCAGCACCGACAGGCCCTCGCGGAACGAGGCCTTGATCGGCCGCGGGATCGTCTCACCCTTGGTGTTGGACACCAGGCCGCGGATGCCGGCGATCTGCCGGACCTGCATCTTGTTACCGCGGGCGCCGGAGTTGACCATCATCCAGACCGGGTTGGTCGCCGGGAAGGCGGTGACCATGTCGGTCTCGACGTCGGCCGTCGCGTGCGTCCAGATCTCGATGAGCTCCTGACGGCGCTCCTCGTCGGTGATCAGACCGCGCTCGTACTCGCGCTGGACCTTGTCGGCCCGGCGCTCGTAGCTCTCCATGATGTCGGTCTTGTTGGGCGGCGCGACGACGTCCTCGATGGAGATCGTGACGCCGGAGCGCGTCGCCCACCGGAAGCCGGCGTCCTTGAGCGCGTCGAGCGCGTTGGCGACCTCGATCTTGGGGTAGGTCTCCGCCAGCTCGTTCACGATCGTGGACAGCTGCTTCTTGCCGACCTGGAAGTCGACGAACGGGTAGCTGTCGGGCAGCGTCTGGTTGAACAGGCACCGCCCGAACGTCGTCTCCAGCCGGATCGGGTCGCCCTGCTCCCAGCCTTCGGGCGCGACCCAGTCACGCGGCGGCAGGACGTCCTTCAGCCGGATCTGGATCTTCGCCTGGATCTCCAGCTCGCGGCGGTCGAAGGCCATCTGAGCCTCGGCGATCGAGCCGAACACGCGGCCCTCGCCCAGCGCGCCGTCCTTCTGGGTGGTCAGCCAGTAGAGGCCGATGACCATGTCCTGGGTGGGCATCGTCACGGGCTTGCCGTCGGCCGGCTTGAGGATGTTGTTGGTCGAGAGCATCAGGATGCGTGCCTCGGCCTGGGCCTCAGCCGACAGCGGCAGGTGCACGGCCATCTGGTCGCCGTCGAAGTCCGCGTTGAACGCGGTGCAGACGAGCGGGTGGATCTGGATGGCCTTGCCCTCGACCAGCTGCGGCTCGAACGCCTGGATGCCCAGGCGGTGGAGCGTCGGCGCGCGGTTGAGCAGCACGGGGTGCTCGGTGATGACCTCTTCCAGAACGTCCCACACCACGGGACGCGCCCGCTCGACCATGCGCTTGGCCGACTTGATGTTCTGGGCGTGGTTGAGGTCGACCAGCCGCTTCATCACGAACGGCTTGAACAGCTCCAGCGCCATCTGCTTGGGCAGGCCGCACTGGTGCAGCTTGAGCTGCGGGCCGACGACGATGACCGAACGGCCGGAGTAGTCGACGCGCTTGCCCAGCAGGTTCTGGCGGAAACGACCCTGCTTGCCCTTGAGCATGTCGCTCAGGGACTTCAGCGGACGGTTGCCGGGACCGGTGACCGGGCGACCGCGACGGCCGTTGTCGAACAGCGCGTCGACGGCCTCCTGCAGCATCCGCTTCTCGTTGTTCACGATGATCTCGGGCGCGCCGAGGTCGAGCAGACGCTTGAGCCGGTTGTTGCGGTTGATGACCCGGCGGTAGAGGTCGTTGAGGTCGGAGGTCGCGAACCGGCCACCGTCGAGCTGCACCATCGGACGCAGGTCCGGCGGGATGACCGGAATGCAGTCGAGCACCATGCCGCGCGGCGAGTTGGTCGTGTTGAGGAACGCCGACACGACCTTGAGCCGCTTGAGCGCGCGGGCCTTCTTCTGGCCCTTGCCGCTGCGGATGGTCTCGCGCAGGTTTTCGGCCTCGGCGTCGAGGTCGAAGCTGACCAGGCGCTCCTGGATCGCCTGCGCGCCCATGCCGCCCTTGAAGTAGCGGCCGAAGCGGTCGCGCATCTCGCGGTAGAGCAGCTCGTCGCCCTCGAGGTCCTGGACCTTGAGGTTCTTGAAGCGGCTCCAGACCTCGTCGAGCCGGTCGATCTCGCGCTGGGCGCGGTCGCGCAGCTGACGCATCTCGCGCTCGGCGCCCTCACGGACCTTGCGGCGCTGGTCGCCCTTGGCGCCGGCGGCCTCGAGCTCGGCCAGGTCGCTCTCGAGCTTCTTCTGCCTGGTCTCGACGTCGGCGTCGCGGCGCTGCTCGATGTGCTGCCGCTCGACGGAGATCTTCGCCTCCAGCGAGGGCAGGTCACGCTCACGCATCTCGGTGTCGACATGCGTGATCATGTAGGCCGCGAAGTAGATGACCTTCTCCAGGTCCTTCGGGGCCAGGTCGAGCAGGTAGCCGAGGCGCGACGGAACGCCCTTGAAGTACCAGATGTGCGTGACCGGCGCGGCCAGCTCGATGTGGCCCATCCGCTCACGACGCACCTTGGCACGGGTCACCTCGACGCCGCAGCGCTCACAGATGATGCCCTTGAACCGGACGCGCTTGTACTTGCCGCAGTAGCACTCCCAGTCGCGGGTCGGGCCGAAGATCTTCTCGCAGAAGAGTCCGTCCTTTTCCGGCTTGAGCGTGCGGTAGTTGATGGTCTCCGGCTTCTTGACCTCGCCGTGCGACCACTGACGGATGTCGTCGGCCGTCGCCAGCCCGATCCGAAGCTCGTCGAAGAAGTTGACGTCTAGCATTTGTGCGATCTCCCCCTCAGACTTCTTCCACGCTGCTCGGCTCGCGCCGGGACAGGTCGATTCCGAGCTCCTCCGCGGCGCGGAAGACGTCCTCGTCGGTGTCACGCATCTCGATGGACATGCCGTCGCTGGAAAGCACCTCGACGTTCAGGCACA
>NZ_JBDPMJ010000049.1:0-38910 GCF_039880665.1 Nonomuraea sp. B5E05 | reverse complement strand
AGAACAGTCATGATCCACAAGAGCCACGGGTTTCGCATGTCCGGGTCCGACGTCCCCATCAACCGTCACATACGGTGACCTTCGAGCGCGAGTCGGCCGGCCGTTTCCCGATCAAGATCGGAGACCCCGAATGGGGGGCCGTCCCGGTGACCGCATCGCTGGCCGCCCGGTGCGCGTCGTCATCCACCCTGCTGGTCTGCCCATACAACACCTCCGGATCAAGGTGTTGCGACGACCGGTTGAATCCGCCTTGCTCGGTAGTTGCTTGCGTGTACGCGCTACGGCGCGGTACGCATAGGCCCAGGCCGACACGACACCTGGAAGAATCCCGGCTACAGCAATATAAAACAACACTAGGTGGCACTGAGCGGCACCAATCGAGCCGACTCATAATCCGTGGGTCGTGGGTTGACCGCTATCCCGTGCCGGCGAGCCAGGCGGTTTCGCCCTGGTGGAACGCGTCGAGCCCGGCCGGCCGGTCGTCGCCGAGCAGGTCCTGACTCACCGTCACGCCGCGGGTCGACTGGATCCAGGTGAGGAACCGGTAGGACGGCCGAAGCCCAGCGAGCTGGGCCACGTCCACCGGGAGCACCTCACCCGCGTGGACGGGGCGCAGCTCGTCGCGCTCCAGTAGGATCTCGAAGCTCATCAGCCTCCACCGTCCTTCGTCCCGGACGGCACGTGAGAAGAACCGGCAGTAGGCGTGGAAGTCGACCTCCACTCCCTCCACCGTGGTCCGGTTGAAGATCTTCGCCGGGCTCTCGACGGTCGCCCGGTCGCCCTCGACCCGCGCGTAGGCGGGGAAGACCCAGTGCTTGCTGTTCCCGGTCCGCGCCATCCAGGTCTTCGTCGCCTCGACGTAGGCCTCGCCGCCGCGTCCGTCGTACCACGTGGTCCGGACGTAGGCGTCGTCGTGGAAGCAGTCACGCATCACGTCGAAGAGCCGCTGGTCGCGGGCGAAGCGCTCCCGCCTCACCAGGTCGAAGAGCTCCTCGCGGTCCAGGAGGACCGCCAGCCGCTCGCCGTGGTCGAGGTTCACCATGTCGTCCTCTCGTAGCCGAGCACGGCCTTCACCTCGAGGTACTCCTCGAAGCCGAACCGCCCGAACTCTCGTCCGTTCCCGGACTGCTTGTAGCCGCCGAACGGCAGGCTGCGGTCGAACGGAGCGCCGTTGAGGTAGACGCGGCCCGCACGGATGCGGTTGGCGACGCTGCGGGCGTGGTCGGGGTCCTTCGACTGCACGAAGCCCGCCAGCCCGAACGGCGTGTCGTTCGCGATCTCGACGGCCTCGTCCTCGGTCTCGTAGAGCAGGATCGAGAGCACGGGGCCGAAGATCTCCTCGCGCGCGATCCGCATCTGCGGCGTGACGTCGCCGAACACGGTCGGGCGGACGTAGAACCCCTTGTCGAGCCCGTTGGGGCGTCCCGGGCCGCCGACCACGAGCGTCGCGCCCTCGTCGATCCCCGACTGCACGAGCGCGGTGATCTTCTCCAGCTGAGCCTGACTCACCACGGGCCCCATCGTGGTCGACGGATCGAACGGGTCCCCGAGACGGACCTCCTCGACCGCCCGTCGCGCAGCGGCGTACGCCTCGTCGCGCTGCGAGCGGTGCACGAGCATCCGCGTAGGCGACTGACAGTTCTGGCCGCCGTTGGTGTAGCACGAGTGCACCCCGGCGACGACCGCGGACGCAAGGTCCGCGTCGGGCAGGATGATGTTGGCCGACTTGCCACCGAGCTCGAGCGCGACGCGCTTCACCGTGTCGGCCGCGAGCTTGGAGACCCTGATGCCGGCGCCGGTCGAGCCGGTGAGCGAGACCATGTCGATGTCGGGGTGCGCCGCGATGGCCTCACCGACCGTGGGACCGTCACCGTTGACGAGGTTGAACACGCCGGGCGGCAGCCCGGCGTCGTGGATGACCTCGGCCAGCACCATGGCGCTGAGCGGCGCGATCTCGCTGGGCTTGAGCACCACGGTGCATCCCGTGGCGAGGGCCGGGGCCACCTTCGACGCGACCTGGTTCAGCGGCCAGTTCCACGGCGTGATGAGACCGCAGACGCCGATCGGCTCGCGCCGCACGATCCCGGCTCCCATCTCCTCCTCGAAGCGGTAGTCCGCGAGCACGCGGGCCGCCTCCTCGAAGTGGAACAGCGCCACCGTGGCCTGGCGTTCCGTCGCGAACGTGATCGGCGCCCCCATCTCGCGCGTCATCGTCCGGGCGATCTCGGGCAGCCGAGCCCGGAAGCCGGAGATGATCCGCTCGAGGTACTCCAGCCGTTGCTCCACGCTGACCTGCGAGTACGCGGCGAAGGCCGCGCGCGCCGCCACCACCGCGCGGTCGACGTCCTCGGCCGTCCCGAGGCTGATCGTCGCGAACGTCTCCTCGATCGCGGGGTCGAGGACGCCCAAGGTCCGCGGCGCGGCCGGATCGACCCACGCGCCCCCGATGTAGAACTGGTGCCTGGTGGACACTCTCCTACCTCCTCATGGTGTCGCCGCAGCGAGCGGGACGTCGACGCGCGAGCGGAGCTCGTCGAACGAGATCCCCCACGTCTCCCGGACGAGGACCTCGTCCCCTCCGGTGATCTCGAACGTGGCGACGTCGGTATAGACCCGGTCCACGCACCGCAGCGCGGTGAGCGGATACGTGCATTCCCTGACGAGCTTCGGCTCGCCGGTCCTGGTGAACAGCGACATCAGCACGTAGACCTGCTTGGCGCCCACGGCGAGGTCCATCGCCCCGCCGACCGCCGGGATCGCGTCGGGCTCGCCGGTGTGCCAGTTGGCGAGATCCCCCGATGCCGAGACCTGGTAGGCGCCGAGGACGCACAGGTCGAGGTGGCCGCCTCGCATCATGGCGAACGAGTCGGCGTGGTGGAAGTACGAGGCGCCGGGCAGCTCGGTCACCGGGAACTTGCCGGCATTGATCAGGTCGGGGTCGATCGCGTCGCCCGTCGCCGCCGGCCCCATGCCGAGCATGCCGTTCTCGGTGTGGAGGATGACCCCCGACTCCGGGGGGAGGTGGTCGCCGACGGTCGTGGGCTGACCTATGCCGAGGTTGACGTACGCCCCGCAGGGGATGTCGCGCGCGAGCACCTGGGCCATCTCGTCCCGCCCGAGAGGGCTGCGATCAATGTGCTGAACGATCACGGCGCCACCCGTACGATCCGGTCGACGTAGATGCCTGGGGTGACCACGGCCTCAGGATCCAGCACTCCCGGCTCGACGACGTGCCTCACCTGCACGACGGTGGTCGTCGCGGCCGTCGCCATGACGGGCGCGAAGTTGCGTGCCGTCTTGCGGTAGACGAGGTTCCCGAGGGTGTCCGCGGTGTGGGCGCTGATGAGCGCGACGTCGGCGGCGATGGGCAGCTCGAGGACGTACGTCCGGCCGTCGATCTCGCGGGTCTCCTTTCCCCCCGCGAGGAGGGTCCCGGCTCCGGTGCGGGTGTAGAACCCGCCGATCCCGGCTCCGGCGGCGCGCATGCGCTCGGCCAGGTTCCCCTGCGGCGCGACCTCGAGCTCGATCTTCCCGCTGCGGTACAGCTCGTCGAAGACCCAGGAGTCCGTCTGCCGGGGGAACGAGCACACGATCTTGCTCACCCGCCCGGCCGCGAGCAGCGCCGCAAGCCCGGTGTCCCCGTTGCCCGCGTTGTTCGACACGACGGTGAGGTCTCGCGCTCCCTGCCGGATCAGCGCGTCGATCAGGTCGAACGGCAGGCCGGCCGCGCCGAAGCCGCCGACCAGCACCGTCGAGCCGTCGGCGATGCCGCTGACCGCCTCGTCGGCAGAGGTGCAGACCAGCGTCATGCGACGTTCTCCAGCACGATCGCCAAGCCCTGACCCACACCGATGCAGATGGCCGCCACGCCCCATCGTTCACCGGACTCCACGAGCCGCGCCGCGAGGGTCCCGAGAATGCGCCCGCCCGAGGCGCCCAGTGGGTGCCCGATGGCGATCGCCCCGCCCTTGGCGTTGACGACCTCGGCGTCCCGCAGCCCGAGCTTCAGCCAGGCGTCGACACAGGCGATCGACTGGACGGCGAACGCCTCGTTCAGCTCGACGGCGCCGATGTCGTCCCAGGTGATGCCCGCCCGCTCGAGCGCGTCGCCGGCGGCCTCGACCGGGGCGTAGCCGAACTGCTGCGGTTCCAGCGCCGCCCAGCCGCGACCGGCGATCCGCGCGACCGGGTCACGACCGATGGTCGCGGCCGCGCTCGCCGAGCCCAGCAGGACCGCGCTCGCGCCGTCGTTCAACGGTGAGCAGTTCCCGGCGGTGATCGTCCCGTCGGGCCGGAACGCCGGCTTCAGCCCTGCCAGCGTCTCGAGCGAGGTGCCGGCACGGATGCTCTCGTCCTGGACCAGGTCGGCGCCGGGGACGGGCACCACGAGGTCGTCGTAGAAGCCCTTCTTCCACGCCTCCGCCGCGAGGCGGTGCGAGCGGGCGCCGAACTCGTCCTGCCGCTCGCGTGAGATCGAGAACTTCTCCCGCAGCTGCTCGTTGCACTCGCCCAGCGAGGCCGTCCACTCGGCGGGCATCCGCTCGTTCACCAGCCGCCAGCCGAGCGTCGTGGAGACGGCGGTGACGTCGCCCGCCGGGAACCGGCGCGACGGCTTGGGCAGGACCCACGGCGCCCGCGTCATCGACTCCACGCCTCCGGCGATCGCGATCTCCGCGTCGCCGACCTCGATCATGCGTGCGGCCATCATGGCGGCGTCCAGCGACGAGCCGCAGAGCCGGTTCACCGTGGTGGCGGTCACCGAGACGGGCATGCCCGCCAGCAGCACGGCCATCCGGCCGACGTTGCGATTGTCCTCGCCGGCGCCGTTGGCGTTGCCCCAGAACACGTCGTCGACCAGGCCGGGATCCAGGCCCGGCGAGCGGTCGAGAAGCCCCTTCAGCGCGGTCGCGGCCAGATCGTCGGTCCTCGTGTCGGCCAGGGCTCCGTTGAACCGGCCGAACGGGGTCCGGACCGACGCGTACACGAATGAGCTGCTCATCCGGGTCGTCTCCACTTCCTGCCCCATCTCAGGAGGCGTCCTTCGCTTGCTTGCGGATGTCGTCGTAGGAGAAGTCGTTGATGGCGTCGAGAAGGTCGGTCGTGTAGATCTCCGTGGCAGGGAACGCCTTGTCCACGAGCCCGGCGGACGTCATGAACTCGACCATCCCGGTTGCCGCCTCCGGCTCGATCCGGCCCCAGTCGTCGTCCTCGATCCCCTGGTCGGCCAGCCGGACCTGGAGGATCTTGACCTGGGACGCCATCGCGTCCTTCTCCGGTCCGGTGCCCCGGGTCTCCGGGTGGAGCTTCCACAGGTCGCGGATCGCGGCCTCAGGGTTGGCCTGGGCGAATGCGAAGCCCTTCGCGATGGCGCGGCCGAACCGTTCCAGGACGTCCTTCCGCTCGTCGATCGTCTTCCGCGTCGCCGCGAACCCGCCGCCCCAGATGCCGGCGGTCTGGGGCACCGGCAACGGGGTGAGCTCGATCCCGGAGTCCTCGACGATCGCGTACTGGGTGTCCCAGAGGGCCAGCGCATCGACCTGGCCGCTCTTGATGGCGTTGATCTGCTGGGCGCCGGCACCGATCGGCACCAGGCCGGCAGCGTTCTCGCTCATCCCGTTGAGCTCCATCGCGGTCCGGGCGAACGTCCCGCCCGAGCTGGCCACCGCGGTCACCCCGACCTTCCTGCCCTCCAGGTCCGCGATGCTCCTCACATCCGAGCCCTGGGGCAGCTGCAGGCTGTAGATCCAGTGCGGGTAGTACGACGCGAAGTAGACCAGGTCCAGGTTCTTGGCGTGACCGATCGCGACCGGCTCACCGGTCATCAGTCCGATGTCGGCGCCGCCGGCGGCCAGTTGCTGCGCCGACTGCGTGCCGGAGGGGAACAGCTGGACCTTGACGTCGAGCCCTTCGTCCTTGAAGTAGCCCTCGGCCTCGGGGACCACCAAGGTGGTGTAGCCGGCGTTCCAGCTGGGCGCGCTCAGGGCGAACGTGACGGTGTCGAGGTCGCCGCCGCCCGCCGGGTCGCCCCCCTCCGAACCGCATGCGCTCAGCGTGGTCACCATGAGGATGCCCGCGAACAGGGCGGTCAAGCTCTTGAGTGGTCTCGTCATCGTCGGTCATTCCCCATCGGAGCTCGTGATCGCGTCGGAAGTCGTCGTGTCGTGCCAGTGCGGGAGGACGTGCCGCCCGACGAGGTCGAGCGTGTGGCGGGCGACCTCCGGCGGCGTGCCGTACGGGGCGACCCGCAGCTGGACGGACGTGACCCCCGCCCGGACGTACCGGGCGATCGTCGCGTCGATCTCGTCGGGCGTGCCCACCATGGGGAGCTCGGGCTCAGCGGGGCCGTCCGCACCCATCCATGCGCCCCGCTCGGTGTAGTAGCCGGTCGCGGCCTTCAGGTGGCGCGCGGCGAGCTCGCGGGCGGTGGCGGCGTCCTCGTGGACGACGCAGAACCTGGTGGTGGCGACCGCTCCGCCCGTCCCACCGCGATATGACCAGTAGGCGGCCGACTGCTTGATCAACAGGTTGTCGCAGTAGTTCGTCGCGCCGTAGAATCCGTCGGCGAGCGTTGAGGCACGACGGGCCGAGGCAGCCACCTTGCCGCCCACCAGGATCCGCGGCCCACCGCGCTGCACCGGGGGTGGGATCGCCACCGGCGCATCGGCACTCGCGTCGGCGGACCAGGCGTCGCGCAGCAGCTTCAGCGTGGCGTCGAAGGCCGCGCCGGCCGGACCCGACGCGGGCAGCCCGACCCGTTGGGCGACCTCCGAGCTGCCGAGCCCGAGGCCGAGGGTGAGCTTCCCGCCGCACAACTGGTCGAGCAGCGCGGCCTCGTAGGCCAGCTTCTCCGGACTGTACGCGCGCAGGAGCAGCACCGCTGATCCCAGCGCCAGGGACGTCCGTCCGGCCAGATGTCCCAGGACCATCAGGGCGGACGGGAGGTGGAACGGCTGAGCGGCCGCGTGATAGCTCTCCCCCACCCACGCGGAGTCGAAACCGTGCTGCTCCGCGTGGGCGAGCATCGTGACGGTGCGATCCACCTGTGGGCGGACCGGCTCCTGGGAGCTCAGGTCGAGCGCGATCCCCAGCCGCATTCAGCCGGTGCTCTCTGCTTGCTTGACGACGTCGTCGTAGGAGAAGTCGTTGAACGCCTTGAACATCTCGTCGGTGTAGATCTCCTTCGCGGGGAAATTCTTGATCAGTCCGGCCGAGGCCATGAAGTCGAGCGAACGGGTGAACGCCGCCTCGTCGATCCTGCCCAGGGTCTTGTCGTCGAAGCCCTGTCCGTCCAGGCGGACCTCGAGGACCTTGACCCCGTCAGCCAGCGCCTTCTCCTCCGGGTCGGACCCGCGGGTCTCCGGGTGGAGCTTCCACAGGTCGCGGATCGCGGCTTCGGGGTTGGCCTTGGAGAAGACGAACGCCTTCGCCACCGCACGACCGAACCGTTCGAGGACGTCCTTCTTGGCCTCGAGGTTCTTCCGGGTCGTCGCGAAGCCGCCGCCCCACGCCTCCGCCGTCTCCTTGACCGGAAGCGGCGTCAGGGTGACGCCGGCGTTCT
Organism: Nonomuraea sp. B5E05; assembly: GCF_039880665.1. Classification (NCBI taxonomy): domain Bacteria; kingdom Bacillati; phylum Actinomycetota; class Actinomycetes; order Streptosporangiales; family Streptosporangiaceae; genus Nonomuraea; species Nonomuraea sp. B5E05. The sequence continues at coordinate 31,352 of NZ_JBDPMJ010000049.1, read as the reverse complement.
TGACGATCTGGTACTGGATGTCCCAGAGCGCCAGCGCGTCGGCCTGGCCGCTCTTGATGGCGTTGATCTGCTGGGCACCGGCACCGATCGGCACCAGGCCGGCAGCGTTCTGGCTCATCCCGTTGAGCTCCATCGCGGTCCGGGCGAACGTCGCGCCGGAGCTCGCGACCGCGGAGACGCCGATCTTCTTGCCCTGCAGGTCGGCGATGCTCTTCACGTCGGAACCGGCCGGCACCTGCAGGCTGTAGATCCACTTCGCCCAGTAGGAGCTGAAGTAGGCCAGGTCCAGGTCCTTGTCGTGCCCGATGGCCACGGGCTCGACCGTCATGAGGCCGAGGTCGGCCCCGCCGCCGGCGACCTGCTGCGCCGCCTGGGTGGCCGACGGGAACAGGTTGGTCGTGACCTTCAGACCCTCCTCCTCGTAGAAGCCCTCGGCCTCCACGACGGCCATGACCGCGTAACCGGCGTTCCAGCTCGGGGACGCCATCGCGAACGTCACGGGCGTCAGCCCGCCGGACTTGGCCGAGGCCTCGGGTTCGCTGTCGGAACCGCACGCACTCAGCATTGCGGTCGCGCACAGGACGGTGAGCGCACCACTCACGACTTTCATGGCTCGTCTGGTCTTCACGACGGAACCGCCCTCTTACTGGTTGGGGAGTGGGTAGGTGTCCTCGTTGAGCACCCGGCCCGGCGTCAGGGAGAAGTCCAGACGCGGCGGACAGAAGATGTCGATCAGCTGGTTGGTCCCCGAGCCCACGGCCTCGCTGGTGTGGATCATGGGCGGAGGGATCACGGCCACCGAAGGACTGCCGCACCGCAGGTGCCGGTCCTCGCGCCACTCGCTGCGACGCTTGGACCACGGGGTCCGCAGGTGGTGGACGTACTCTCCCTCCACGGCGAGCGAGCACTGCTCGAAGTCGTCGTGGTCGTGCGGCGAGAGGGTGTCGGGGTCACGCGGACCGATCCTGGGCGCCAGGAAGTTGATCATGAAGGTACTGCACCGCACGATCTGGCCCGGGCGGATGGCGTCCTGCGTCACCTCGAGGTCGGCCAGCCGGTAGGGCCGGATGCGATAACCTTCCGGCGGGTCCGGCCACGGCTCGAACGGCTTGGTGTTCGGGTGCGGCTCCGCGTACGAATCCCGGTTGCGCGCCTTGTCCAGCAGGTCGGTGGACCGGGAGCTGAACAGCCGCACGACGGTGCAGTCGTCGACGCCGACGATCGCGCTGCCGCCCGGCGGGACCATCACCACCGCCTTGCCCGAGACCGGCGCGACCTCCCGCGACGCACGGACCTCGACGCCGCACTCCTCGTAGGGGAGGATCACGACGTACTCGTCCGGCTGATCACCCCGCTCCAGCACGTCGCCGGCGACCAGCATCGTGTAGGCGAGCACGAAGTTGTGTCCGCGGAAGTACCACGTCGACGATCCGGCAGGGGTCGTCTCGTCGGGATCGCCCGTACCGAGGTCTGAGAACTCCACGTCGGGTGGGGTGGCCAAGGTGGTCATCGTCTGTCCTCATCAGTCGTAGGGGGTGTGGTCGTTCAGTCGTCCAGGCCGAGCAGGAAGGCCGGGTTGTCGCAGAAGATCTGCCGCAGCGACCTCTCGTCCAGGCCAAGGTCCAGCAGCGCGGTCGCGACGCGGATGTAGGAGTCCACCGGCAGCGGCCGATCCTTCTGGCCGAGGTCGGAGGCCATCACGGTGTGCTCCGGGCCGATCTTCTCGATCCAGTCCAGGAGGAGCCTCGGGTCCCACTTCTTGGTCCCCTCGGGGTCGTAGAAGCCGGTCTCGTGCTCGATGAACGCTCCGTAGCCGACGAGCTCACGGCACTTCGCCTCGTCGGCGCCGATGACGTAGTCGGGATGGTTGAGCAGCATCCGGGTGACACCCTTGTCCTTGGCCGCGGCGAACAGCTGGGTGATCGACTCGGTCTCCATGTGACCGCCTGTCACCATCGCGCCGGTCTCCTTCACCAGGTCGAGCACCTCGTGGACCTGAGGGATGAGCTCACCGTTCTCCTGGTGGATGCCGACCCGGGACGACGGCACCTCGACGCTCGCCGTGGGGAAGCCGACGCCCTCCGGATGGCAGTCGATGTGCCGGCCGGCCGAGAACGTCGGAAACCACACGGCCCTGCCCCCCATGCGCAGTGACATGGCCACCGCGTGCGGGTTGATGCCGCCGACCATGCTGTTCAGGGTGATGCCGCCGAAGACCGGGGTGCTGATCTTCGCCAGCCGGTCGCTCATCGCGAGCAGGTCCATGACGGTGTTGTGGTGGTGGGACTTCACCAGCACGCCCCGCATGCCGAGCCGCTCGCCGTCCTTGCCGGCCTCGGCATGGTCGATGCGTCGGGGGAAGGGGTTCGGGCCGGAATGGCAGTGCAGGTCAACGCAGCCGTTCAGCAGCTTGATGATGGCGGGTGTGTCAGTCATGCAGTCTCCAGGCGTCGGCACTGTTCGCATCACAGACTGTGAGTTCGCTATCCGGTCTGTCAATAGGGCGCGTTCGGAAAACGCTGCTGCGAATCCCCAGCAAAACCTTGCAGGGAGACGCAGGGCACACTTACTCTCTGTCCGTACTACGAACTATGAGAACTCTTTGTGGACACTCAACGAGACGGGGGGCCGATGACGGAGCACGAGGTCGACAAGCCGGTGACTGCTCGCGAGCAGGACATCCAGGCGGTGAGCCGGACCGCGCAGATCCTCGGACTGTTCGATCCGGAGACTCCGGAGCTCTCCGTCGCGGAGACCACCCGCCGGCTCGGTCTGAACCGGACCACGGTGCACCGCTACTTCAGCTCGATGATCAGCTCCGGCCTGCTCGAGCGTGTGGAGGACTCCGCACTCGTCCGTCCCGGACGGTCGATCCTGCAGCTCGGCAGCTTCATGCTGGGACAGCAGCGCATCATGCAGATGGCGCCGGCCTACATGCGCGAGCTCGCGCTCGAGATCAAGGTCAGCACCGTGCTGTCGCTGTGGGGCACCTCCGGCCCGGTGGTCTCGCTGGTCGAGGAGGCCGACCATCCCACCCTGGTGACGGTGCGCGTGGGCTCGCAGCTCGCCCTGGACTCCTCGCAGGCCAAGGTCTTCCTGGCCTTCCTCCCCGACCAGTTCCACGCCGACCGGCTCACCGGCAGCCTCCCCGAGCCCCAGCGCACCGAGACTCGCCGTCGTATCGAGGCGATCCGACAGGCCGGCATGAGCAGCCACGTCAACCACCGCGGCATCTGCATCGTCGCGGCGCCGGTGTTCGCGGCGACCGGGATCTGCGCCACGATCGCGGCCGTCGGCACCGAGCGGATGCTGCCGGAGGCGCTGGACTCCCGAGAGGCCACGGCGTTGAAGGCCGCATGCAAGCGACTGACCAAGGAGATGGGCGGCACGTGGCCCGAGGCGGCCGACTGACTGCTGCCAGCACGACAACCGGGGCGCGGGCAGCGCGCTCGAATCAGGTGAGGAATGACAGACATGCCGACCAGCACCGACACCGACTGCGCGATCCGCTTGGACTCGCTGTCCATGCTCTACCCGACGAAGTCCGGCGGGACCGTCCAGGCTCTCGACGACGTCTCCCTCAGCGTCCGAGCCGGTGAGTTCATCTCCATCGTCGGCCCCAGCGGCTGCGGCAAGAGCACGCTGCTGCGGATCATCATGGGCCTGTCCCACCAGACCTCCGGACAGGTCACCTTCGGGCCGTCGGAGGACACCCACCGCAACCAGCTCGGGATGGTCTTCCAGCAGCCGCTGCTGCTGCCATGGCGCACCGTGCGGAAGAACCTGCTGACGTCGCCGGACCTTCACCACGCCCGGGACGCCGCGACCCACGCGAAGGCCGACGAGCTGCTGGTGATGCTCGGCCTTGAGGAATTCGGCGACCGGTATCCCAACGAGCTGTCCGGCGGGATGCAGCAGCGGGTCGGGATCGGCCGCGCCCTGATGCACGACCCGCGCATCCTGCTCATGGACGAGCCGTTCGGCGCCCTCGACGCGATGACCCGCGACCAGATGGGGCTGGACCTGCTGAAGATCTGGGACCAGGACCGCAAGACCGTGCTGTTCGTGACGCACAGCATCCCCGAGGCGGTGCTCCTCGCCGACCGCGTCGTGGTCATGACACCGCGACCCGGCCGGTTGGCGGACGTCGTCGAGGTCGCGCTCCCTCGACCGCGGCGGCTCGAGAACATCAACACGCCCGAGTTCGGCGAGATCGTCCTGAAGATCCGCAAGCTGCTCGACTCCGAGCACAGCGCCCACTAGGCCTAGGAGACCTGATGTCCACCCACACCAAGCGCCACGCAGCCGACCGAGAGGCACTCGCCGTCCCGGACGGCGAAACCGCGCCGGTGGAGGCGCCCACGAACTCGGACACCCCGGCCCGACGCCGACGCCGCCGAGTACCGGAGATCACCTACAGCGTGCTGGTGTTCATCGGGCTGTTGGTGGTCTGGCAGGTCGTCGTGGAGATGTTCGACGTCTCCAACATCCTCGTCCCCGCGCCCACGGCCGTCGCCGCCTCCCTGGTCGACGGCTTCCAGGACGGCAGCCTGACGACCCACTCGATCGTCACCCTGAAGGAGATACTGATCGGGTTCGGCATCGCGGTCGGCTCGGCACTGGTCTCCGCGGTGCTCATCACCCAGTTCCGGACGGTGGAGCGCGTGCTCTTCCCGCTGCTCATCCTGACCCAGACCATCCCGAAGGTCGCCATGGCGCCTCTGCTGATCGTCTGGTTCGGCATCGGGATCAGCTCGAAGGTGCTGACCGTCGCCCTGATCGCGTTCTTCCCCCTCCTCATCAACGCCGTCCTGGGATTCCGGTCCGCCGCCTACGAGCAGGTCGAGATGCTCCGGTCCTTCGGCGCGTCCCGCATGCAGGTCATGCGGCACCTGCAGATCCCGTCGGCGCTTCCGCACATCTTCGCGGGACTGGAGGTCGCCGTCATCCTGTCCGTGACCGGCGCCGTGGTCGCGGAGTTCGTGGGCAGCTCCGAAGGTCTGGGCTACCTGATCCAGGCGAGCAACTTCACCCTGGACGTGGCCAGGACCTTCGCGGTGATCGTCGTGCTGTCGGCCGTCGGCATCGCACTGCACGCGGTCGTCGTGCAGCTCGGCAAGTGGCTGGTCTTCTGGACCACCACCCCCACCGACACCGCCGGCGAGGTCTGAGCCATGGCACGGGTACGCGACGGAATCAACGGCGGCACGCTCGGGACCTGGATCAAGCTCTCCAGCAACGAGAGTGTCGAGATCATGGCCCACGCGGGCTTCGACTTCGTGGTCATCGACCTCGAGCACACGACACTGGACCTGGGCGCCGCCTCGACCCACATCGCGATGGCCCGCGCCCTCGGGGTGGACCCGCTCGTCAGGGTGCCTGACCACGGCCTCAGCGTGATCCAGCGGGTCCTGGACGCGGGCGCGGCCGGTGTGGTCGTGCCGCACGTCGACACGGTCGAGCAGGCCCGGTCGGTCGTGCGGGCCACCCGCTTCCCGCCGCGCGGCGACCGCGGGTCCGGCGGTACCAGCCGAGCGGGTCGCTGGGGGCTGCTGCCACGGGCGGACTACCTCGCGTACGGCAACGAGCAGGCCCTGTGCGTCGTCCAGCTCGAAAGCGAGGCGGCGATGAGGAACGCGAGGGAGATCTTGGCCCTCGACGGCATCGGCGCCGCGCTCGTCGGGACGGCCGACCTGTCGATGTCGATGGGCGTCGCGGCGGGAAGCGACGAGGTGGACCGGCTCGTCACGTCCGCGCTGGAGGGCGCCGCCGCGGCAGGCGTCCCCATCGGCACCGCGTCCGCCACGAGCGACCAGGCCAGGGCCGCGCTGGCCCGCGGCTACGCCTACGTGGTGGTCAGCAACGACACCTCGATCCTCGCCGGCGGAGGCCGGGCGATCGTGAACGCGCTGAAAGCGCCCGTCGCCGAGCGAGTCGCCCGGTGAGCGCGCCACGTGTCGCCATCGTGACGGGCTCGAGCTCCGGGATCGGAGAAGGGATCGCCCGCGCGCTCGCGGCCGACGGCTTCACCGTCGTGGTGAACTCGGCCACCTCGGTCGACGCCGGTGAGCGGCTCGCGGCCCAGCTCCCGGGGGCGAGCTACGTCCAGGCCGACATCGCCGATCCCTCCGACGCCGTGCGCCTGGTGGAGACGGCCGTGGAGCGGCACGGCCGGCTCGACCTGCTGGTGAACAACGCCGGGGTGTCGCGACCCGTCCCCCACGCCGACCTGGATGCGATCACCGCTGACGACTGGCACCGGATCCTCGGCGTCAACGTCGTCGGGACGTGGCAGGTCTCCGTCGCCGCCGTGAAGGTCATGGAGCCCGGCGGCCAGATCATCAACATCACCTCGGTGGGCGGCTCGCGCCCCCTCGGCAGCTCGATCCCCTACTCCGTCAGCAAGGCCGCGCTCGACCACCTGACGAGGCTGCTGGGCAAGGCCGTGGGTCCGGACGTCCGGGTGAACGCGATCGCCCCGGGGCCACTCCAGACCCGACTGACCTCGGACAGCCTCGCCACGCGGGCGGCGCGCACCGGGGCGATGACACCGCTGGGCCGGCTCGGGCAACCATCCGACGTCGCAGCGATGGTCCTGGCGCTCATCAAGGCCCCCTTCGTCACCGGTGAGGTGATCCACGTCGACGGCGGCATCAACCTCGTCACCCACCTCGACGTGCCTCGCAACGACGACGCGTGATCCGTCCCGGCCCTTGAGGTCAACCGGGGCGCCGCGCTGCGCCGATGGCACGCGCGACACTTCAAGCCGGCCGGAATCCTCGAAGCGCTCGGCGCAGCCTGGCGAGAGCAGAACCTGCTCGGACTCCGCGCCCTGCTGACCGCGACGGATCACCGAAGGGAACACCGCCGAGCACGGACGTTTCCTTCGACGACGTCTCCTACGTTCGCAATCCGGGTCTCCTTCGGGGAACCGGAGCGCCAAAAATCACTGATGGTGAAGCCGACGACACGACCAAGAAGTTGCTCGCATCCTCGATACGGGCAACTTCCTACTGCATCGAACAACTTCCTTACCGACCTGGCCATGCCGGCACCTCATCGCACACCCGGCCCGGCGTGTCGGACGGCAAGCTGACGGGGCGTCAAGATCGGCTCATTGCCGTTGCCCTTATCTCGGCTGGACCCGTTCACCGGGGCGACGTCATGAGGCCGGCGATTGCGGTGTGGACCAAGACCTTCTCCTCGCCGGTCAGATCCATGGGGCGGTGTGTGAAGGTGTTGTCTGTGTGGACGTGGGCCTGGAGCCCCGACGCCCTGGCACCGGCGCAGGAGGTCGGTGACGGCGAGCAGGATGGAGGCCGACTCGGTGGCGGAGTCCACGTCCTGATGCTTGTCGAACTCCGCGGCGAGTGCGCGCAGACCTTCCGCGAGGTCCGGCTCCGGCACGGTGAGGGCTCCGGCGACCCGGCGTGCCTGCTCGGCTGACCTGTCCTCCCAGTTCGACCAGTGCCAGCCAGGCCACCCCTGCCCCACGTTCCGCAGGGCACCGCGCAACGTGGAGGAGGTCCAGACGCCGGCGGTCTGGTCATCAAGGTCGAGGTGGACACCGGCGACGACCTTGCCGGGGCAGGAAGTGATCGTCGGCCAGGCAGAGCGGTTGTCGTCCAGGCTCCTCGCCCCGCTGCGGATGACCGATTCGGCCGAGTCGACGAGGTGGGCCCGTGTCTGACCTTGGTGCATCACGGTGACCAGCACGTCGCACCATTCTTCGCCCGCCCGTGGATCCCCAGGGCCTGTCGCGGCAAGGTCGGTGGCGTGGCCGGCTGCCGCCTTGAGCTGCTGAAGGCCGTCATAGGCCCACTCCACCCGCCAGCCGGGCCAGGTACGGGCGAGCGTCGCCAAGGCCGCGAGCCGGTAGCTCTGATCGGCGCCGCAGTGGCAGAACAGCGGCAGTCGCCGTTCGTCATGGTCGATCAGACACGCACCGTCGCATTCGAGCTCCCACGTTCATGAGCTCACCTCGCGCTGTCGGCGGGCGAACCGGGTTGCGGGTTCAGGGCCGGGCAGGAGGTCGAGTTCGAGCTGGTAGGCGCCCCACTGCGAGTAGTAGAGCCCGAAGGTGCCGTCCTGCATGGTGGCATATTGCGCGCGGCTACCCATGGCCCCACCGTAATTGAGACGTCACTTACTGTGAGGCCCTTTCCGGGCTCCCCCCGTGCAGGGGACGGCCGGTGGTCTGTAACGGAACGCCACCTTTACGACGGCGCGCCCGGTCATGTCGGGATGCGATCGGTCGCCTGCCATGCCGTAGCCGCCGCGTTGTCGAGGAGTGTGGTGCTGATCTGCTGTCCTGTCCCGCGCGGGCTTCACCGATCGCGACGTCATCCAGCTGGGCCTCATTGTGCGGAGTGTCGATGGCCGGCGAGGTCTTTCCATACTCGCGACGTCCCATACGAATTCAGCCAACCTTCGTCCGCCCTCTCGCAACACAGCAGAACATGGGCGGACAGATCTCCACCCATGCCGATCGAACCGATAACGCCACTACGCGGTGGCCGCTCATCGCCAGATGGCGCTGAGGGGCCGCTTCACCAGGTCTTCCAGCACGTGGCCGGTCCCGATGCGGCACGTGCCGCAGACAGATCAGGAACGGGACGCCGCAGTGAGCTTGGCGATGTCGGGGGCGTAGACGCTCATCCAGTGCGGATGCAGCCGGTAGTAGACCACTTCGTTGTCCCAGTCGAAGAGGTCGTCGCCGTAGAAGTCCTTGAAGTAGGCGAGCAGGTCCGGCCAGTCCGCGGCTGGCTCGCTGTGCTGGGGGTTGAGAATCTCCACCGTGCCGTGCGTGAACACGCCCAGATCCTCGCCGCGCATGTGCGCGGCGCTGACGGCGGGCCGGGCGGCGAGATGGCGGGCCTTGGCGGCGCCGCGCGCCGTGCCGAAGTGCCACTTCCCGCGCAGGAAATGCCCGTCCACGCCGCTGATCCGTGGCTCGCCCTTCGCCGTCACGGTGGATAGGGCCAGGGTGCACATCCCGGTGAGGACCCCGGTGAGCTTTTCTGCGGTCAGTGTGCTTTCGGTATTGATGAGCGAGCGGAGATGCGAGCTGGAACGGGAGAGAGAAGCGTCGAGCAGGGCCTGCAGCTCTTTGAGATCTTCTTGTGTTTCGCGCATTGCGGGTCCTTGTCTATCCGTAGGGCTCGGTCCACGTCCTCCATCGGCGTCGACCAGCGAACCATGCTCGCCTCAAAACCCGACATCTTGTGTCACGATTTTCATCGGTTGTGCGAAACCACCAGGGCTGCTCGGCAGGCGAGCGGTCGCTCAAGCCGTCTCCATGACGGCCTGCGAACCGCTGGCCCACGACGCCCGGAGTACGGTTCGGGGTCTACCGCACGGTCTCCTTCGACGGATGCAGTTCTCTAAGGCCTCCGGCACCGTCCGTAACCGGGCCTGGCTGGAAAGCCTGGCCACGGCGGCTATCCCCCTGCTGGAGCTGAGGACGCTCGTCGATACCGGAACGCGGCCCCGATCGGCGCGGTCTTCGGCCCCGCCGGCGAGGGCGAGAGCGGCTATGCCCGCCGCCTGCTGCACCTGCTCCTACCTGTCCGTGACCGCCGCCTTGGCGTGGCGAGGTCATGGTGGTGGCGTCGTGTCATCCCGTGTCTGGCTGGAGCCATCCGGTACGAGTGGTAGGAGGATTTCGTAGAGGTCGTGAAGCTGGTCGGCTTCGACGGGGGGAAAGACGACGGTTGCTCCAACCGCCAGCAGGTAGGGCAACAGGGCCGCCGTCCGGGCCTCCTCGTCGCTGTCGACGGCTGATCTCCACACCCGCTGGAGTGCGGACAGTCTGGCCTCGTCAAGGCGGGTCTGCACGGCACGCACATCCGCATCCCAAGTCGCCCACGCCCGCAATGCGACATCGATCTCTGGACGATAGAGTCCTGTGCCGCCAGGGCGGACGAGCTTCGTCAACCGTGCGAGGATTACCCGGGCACCAGCCGATTCACCGACCTCGGAAATTGCATTCTCGAACATTTCAATCGATAGATGCTCGAAATAGGCGAGAAGCGCTTTCTTGTACCCCTCGGCGCCATCGAAGTGATGGTGGAACGATCCTTTCGACAGGTTGAGTCGAGCGGCGATCCGGTCGATTCGAATTCCTGCCGCACCTTCTTCCGCAAGGACCTTCAAGCCTTCGTTCAGCCACCGGTCTCGTGCCGTGCTCATCCGGCAAACGTACCATCGGGTATGGAGCGGCCGGCACGCGCCGAGGCGCAGGCGAGCCTCATGCCATGAAGCTGTAGACGCCGACCGCGACGCAGATCAGCAGCATGGCGGTGGCGTTGAGGAAGAGGTTGCGGCCGAAGTCCCGGGCCGCGATGTGCATCGCGATGGCGACCATGAAGTAGAGGACGAGCGCGACGCAGGTCGCGGCGCCGAGATACGGCAGCCAGATGCCCAGGATCAGACCGGCGGCGGCGGCGAACTTCAGCGGTGGCATGATCCACCAGTGACGTCGCGGCCAGTTCACGTCTTCGAAGCACTGGGCGATGAACGGAACGGGCTTGCTGCACATGACGGCGTCGCCGGCCTGGATGATCGCCAGGACGACAACCGGCCAAACCGGATCGGGCAAAGCTGACATGTCTCTCCTCGGGCAATGAATTGCTCACGATGCGCTGCTACCGTACCATACGGTATAGTATTTTCGGAGCCCGGCATGGACGGGCTCGTCCTTGGCGTGCGGGTGCCGAAACGCCGGCACGCAATGGATGGGCGACCCGCCGGTCCTGGTGCCCATGAGGGAAAGAAGGGGTGCGTGACGCGATCGGCTGTGCGCGTTCAGGAGAGGAAGAGGTGCGCGGCGCACGAAGGCTGCCGGCAGCGCGGGCGCGACAGACGAGTGCTGGAATCGTCATCGACTACAAGTGCGGCTGGGACAGCCCTGCATGGTTGCTACGGGTTCGCATTGAGTAAGTAAGGACCGCGATCGGACGACCGCAGCTCGCCTTCCCCACTATGCACGTATCACCCAAGGCCATTCGAAAAGGAGTCTCTCATGCAAAGAAAGCTACGGGCTGCAGGAGTTGCCGTAGGCCTCGCCGGTGCAATCCCTACCGGCTCTCGCGCGCAGGAGTACGAGCCGCACGCGATCGTCACGTCAGTGATGGACGTGGTAGCTCCGGGCTTGTTCCCGGTGGTGTCGCATGCGCACGCCTGACGGGAGAGAGACCTCGGGCCGAGGTGTGTGCATCGCTCTCACGCGGTCTGAGCGCCAACATTTCGGACGGGATATTTTCTCCCCCAGTCCTCAACGAATCCTGGCCCTGAGCGCCGTACTCACGCTGGCCACGGCCGGGTGCGGAGTGCTGCCGACGAAGGAATCCGCGCCCCCGCCCACCACCGCACCGACGTCGAGTGCCCCGGCCACCAGCGCTCCACCCGCCACCGCCACGACATCGGACCACGGCACCCGACCGGCCCTGGGCGATACCCGCAGCACCATGACCGAGAACCTCAAGGTCGAGGTCGTCGGCCTCAATCGCGTCAAGGGCAAGCACCTCATCGCCCAGATCCGGCTGTCCAACACCGGCACCGACAAGCACCTGTCCTGGCCCGGCGAGATGGGTGACCGCACCCGCCCCCTCGGCGCGATCAAGTGGGCCTCCGGCATCGGCGTCCTCGACGCGCAGGCCCGCACCTGGATGCTGCCCTACAAACCCGCCGGCTCCCCCTGCCTCTGCAGCGACCTGGACCGCGACGGCCTCGGCCGCTTCATCGACCCTGGCCGGTCGATCACCGTCTACGCGGTGCTGCCCGCACCGTCGGGCAACCCTGCGACGACCACCGTCGTCACCCCCGTGGGCCCGCCGATGCTCGACGTGCCCATCAGCGACGAAGCTCCGACCGGCGACTTTCCCGACCCCGATGCCCAGCCCGTCACGCCCGTCACCCGCCGCCTCATCCTCCCCTCCGAGGCTCTGGACAAATCGGAGGAAACCGCCGACGACGGCAAGGACCTGCAGGTCAACCTCTCCTCCGACGTGCTGTTCGCGGTCGATAAGGCCACCCTCACCCCCGACGCCAAGTCGATCATGGCCCGCACGGCCAAGCTCATCGACGCCTCCCCCGCCACAGTGGTGACGGTGGCGGGCCACGCCGACTCCTCCGGCAACGACGCCATCAACGACCCGCTGTCGCTGCGCCGTGCTCAGGCGGTACAGCGCGCCTTGTCGGCACTGGTGTCCAGCGGCGAGATCCGCTTCCAGGCCAAGGGGTACGGCTCGCGCCGCCCGCTGTACACAAACGACAGCGATGAGGGCAAACGCCGCAACCGCCGCGTCACAGTGACCTTCCCCAAACCCCAGCGCGCCACCCAGGAACCGGTGGCCACGACCGCTCCCGGCGCGACCGGCCTGACCGGCACCACCAAGGCCGACGGCCGGCCCATCGCCATGGAGATCTCAGGCCTGCGCCGACTGCCAGGCGGCCTCGGCCTGCTCACCTACAAGATCACCAATGAGGGACCGGCCGAGACCTGGTTCCGCGACCTTCACCACGCCCAGGACTGGGAGGCGTACAAGTACCAGGCCGCAAGCAACGTCCGCGTGACCGACGTCGCCGCCGGCCGCCAGTACCTGTCCGGCCGCCTGGAAGTCCCCACCGACGACAGTGTGGACTTCTACTGTGCATGCACGGACGTCTCCGGCGTCCGCATCAGCACCGAGAAGTTCGCACCCGGCCAGACCCGCGAGTTCTGGAACCTCTTCGCCCTGCCCGACACCGCCGACACTCTCAAGGTCCGGATCGGCCCGTTCCGCGACCTCCAGGTCCCCATCCGGTGACGGCAGCCCGGCCGTCCCGCGCTCATGGAGGTCCGGCAGCCGATCCCAAGGACCGCGCCACGATGGGAGCGCTTGCCAGGCCTCGGAGATCGTTTGACGTAGCCGGCGGACACACGCCGGACGCGCTCCCGGCCCTCTACAGGCGCGCGCCTTCCCGCGTTCCCAGGAGCGGCAGGCCCGCCGCGTACCGCCGAAGGAAGACCGCGGTCGGGGTCTCCGCAGTCGCGACGGTGTCCGGGGTGCCCTCCGCGACCACCGCACCCCCGTCCGGACCGGCTCCGGGCCCAAGGTCGATCACCCAGTCTGCGGACGCGGCGACGGGGATGTCATGCTCGGCCACGACGACGGTGTTGCCCGAGTCGAGCAACACATCGAACGCATCAACCACCCGCTGAATGTCAGACGGGTGCAGGCCCGAGACGGGTTCGTCGAGAACGACAAGGCCGGCCCTGCGGCTCGCAGCACCTCGCTGGATCGCCGACGCGAGTTTCAGCCGCTGCGCCTCGCCCCCGGACAACTCTGTGGCGCTCTGGCCGAGTTGGAGATAGCCAAGCCCGACCTGGTCCAAGGCTCCCAGGATCTCCGCGAGCTGCCGGGGCTCGGAGAACTGCTCCACGGCCTCGGAGACGGTCAGCTCCAGGACCTGATCGATGGCCAGCCCTTGGTACCTGATGTCCAAGGCCTCCGGCTTGTAGCGCCGCCCCTCGCACGCGTCACAGACCACCCACACATCCGGCAGAAAGTGCATGTCGACCAGCTTGCGACCGTATCCCGTACAGGTCTCGCAGCGGCCGCCATTCGCGGTGTTGAAGCTGAACCAGGAGGCATTGACCCCGCGCCCGCGCGCCCCGTCGGTTTCGGCGAACAGTCTGCGGACAATGTCGAACGCCTTGCTGTAGGTGGCCGGGTTGGATCGCGGCGTCCGCCCGAGCGGTTCCTGATCGACGACGGCGACCCAGCTGAACCCCTCGATGCCGGTCACCTCCCGCACCATGTCGGTCACCGTTCCGTCCAAGGCGGCCTCCACGCTCGCCGCCAGCGCACTGAGCAGGCTGCTCTTGCCGCTTCCGCTCACCCCCGTCAGGCAGGTGAGCCGACCGGCAGGGAAACGCACATGGTCTGCGGTCACGTTGCGCGCACGCAGGCCGTGCAGCTTCACCCAGCCGGTGTCATCCCCGGCCGGGCGGCGGGTCCGGCCCAGCCGCGGCCCCTCGCCGGCGAGGTAGCGCCCGGTCAGGGACTTCGGGTGGGCGGCCGCATCGGCGGGAGGCCCCGACACCAGGACCTCACCGCCGAGGCGACCGGCACCGGGCCCCATATCGATCACCCAGTCGGCCCGGGCGATCAGCTCGGGATCGTGCTCGACGAGGAGCACCGTGTTACCGGCCGCGCGCAACTCCAGGGCGATGTCGAGCAGATGCGCCTTGTCCGCGGGATGCAGCCCGGTCCCGGGCTCGTCCAGAACGAAGATGATGCCGCTCAGCTCGGTGCCGAGCTGAGCGGCGAGCCGGGTCCGCTGCAACTCACCACCGGACAGCGTCGCCGCGCTCCGGGACAACTGGAGATGGGCCAGGCCGAGCCGGTCCAGGATTGCGAGCCTGCGGTCCAGGTCCTGCAGCAGCGGCTCGCCCACCTCTCGCTGCCGGGAGCCCAGGGCGTCCGCCACCCGTTGCGCCCAGCTGCGCACCTCCTGTACTTCCACCTCGATCAGGTCGGGGTAGGTCAGCCCGCTGAGCCGCACGGACCGGGCCACCTGGTCGTACCCGCTGCCGCCGCAGGTGCCACAGGGCTGCTTGCGCATGTACGGCAGGTAGCGCTGCTTGGCGCTGGAGGTCTGGGCGTTCACGAACACCCGCTCCACCTCGGCGAGCGCTCCCCGCAGCGGCTGGCTCGAGGTGTAGGTCACCAGAGCCGTCTCGTTCTTGTTCGTCATGTCGATGGTCGCCTCGACCTTCTCCTCACCCGTGCCGTACAGCACGCAGTGACGGAACTCCTCAGGCAGCGACTGCCACGGCCGGCCGAGGTCCACGCCCCGCTTCTCGGCGAGCGCTGGTACGAACGCGTGCTCCCCCGATCGCCACTTGGCGTACCAAGGCGAAGCCCCTTGGAAGAGCGGAAGCTCCGGATGGGTGATGACCAGGTCCTCCTGCGCCTCCCAGCGCCCGCCCACCCCGTGGCAGTCCCCACAGCTCCCTTCCGGCGTAGCGCGGTCGAAGTGAGCGGTTGTCAGATGCCCATCCCCGCTGCCCGCCGCCGGATCCGCGTCGATCCCCGGAAGGCGCGAGTACAGCAACCCCAGGTGCCCGTCGATGCCGGTGATCGTCGCGACCGTGGAGCGCGGGTTGCGGTTCAGACGGCGCTGGTCGACCGCGAGCGTCGCGCCGAGTCCCAGGATGCGGTCGACCTTCGGGCGATTGCGCTGGGTGATGTACTGCCGTACGAACGGCGAAAGCCCCTCCAGATAGCGCAGCTGGGCCTCATTGTGCAGGGTGTCGATCGCCAGCGAGGTCTTGCCGCTGCCACTCACCCCGGTGAAGGCGACAAGCAGCCCTTTGGGGATACTCACGGACACATCCCGCAGATTGTTGGTACGAGCCCCCACCACGTCGATGGTCTCGCGCACCATGCTCGCGATGTCTCGTACGAATGCAGTCAACCTTCGTCCACCTTTCACAACGCAGCAGAACAGGGGCGGACAGGCCCTCCGCCCATGCCGAACAAACCGATATGCGGCCACCGCTCGTCATCAATTGGACTGAACGGCGCTGATCAGGGCCGGGCCGCCGGCGTCTTGCTGGCGTTACGCGCCACGCCGAAGTGCCACTCTCCGTGCGGAAGTGCGCATCCACGCCACCGATCCGCAGCTCGCCCTTCGCCGTCACGGTGGACAGGGCCTGGGCGCACGCGCCGGTGAGGATCTGCGTGAGCCGCGGTGTGGTCAGGGTGCGCTCGGTGTTGGTGATCGAACGGAGATGTGAGGTGGAGCGGGAGAGGGATGCATCAGGGAGGGCCTGTAGCTCTCTCAGCTCTTCTGCTGTTTCCTGCACTGAGGTCCTGATCCATCCTTTGTGGGTCCACGCCCACCGCCGACCGGTGTGAAACCATGCTTGCCTCAAAACCCGACACCGCATGTCATGTTTTCCACGCCGGCTTGCGAGCCTCGCTGAGCCACCTGGCCGGACGCCGCACACAGCTCTGCCGACCGCAGAATCAGGCGCCGTTCAGAGTTACCGCATACGCGACCTGACCTCGCCGCAGGGGACGGCGGGCGGCAGTCCGCTCACCAGGTCACCGGCAGCGCGTGCAGGCCGTACACGGCGCTGAAGGCCCGGAAGTCGGCCTGCTTGTCCGGGTCGGCCAGGGCTAGGCCGGGGAAGCGTCGCAGCAGGGCCGGGAAGGCGATGCGCATCTCCATCCGGGCCAGCGGCGCCCCGAGACAGTGGTGCACACCGTGGCCGAAGGCGACGTGACCGGTGGCTCCCCGGGCGATGTCGAAGGTATCGGGATCGCCGATGAAGGCCCCGTCGCGGTTGGCAGCCGGAAGCGAGAGGATCACGAGCGAGCCCTCTGGGACGGTGTGCCCGGCGATCTCCACGTCCGTCGCGGTCGTGCGCGGCGGCACCGAGTGCACGATGGACAGCCAGCGCAGCAGTTCTTCGACGGCGGGCTCGATCCGCGCCGGATCCTCGCGGATCATGGCGAACTGGTCCGGGTGCCCAAGCAGGGCCAGGGCGCCCAGGCCGAGCATGTTGGAGGTCGTCTCGTGCCCGGCGATCAGCAGCAGTCGAGCGATGCCGATGAGCTCGTCGGTGCTGAGGTCGTCGCCGTGCTCGCGCACCAGCATGCCGAGCAGGTCCTCGCCCGGGTCGGCCTGCGCGCGGGCGACCAGGCCGGCCATGTAGGCGCGGTCCTCCCGCAGCGTCGCGCCGCGCTGCTCCATCGGCAACGACGTGTCCAGCAGACGAGCGGAACGGTCCTGGAACTCGGCGCGGTCGGCGTAGGGCACGCCTAGCAGCTCGCAGATCACCAGCGACGGCACCGGCAGCGCGAAGTGCGCCACCAGATCGGCCGGCCTGCCCGCCCGCTCCAGATCGTCCAGGGCCGCCTCGACGATCTCGCCGATCCGCGGCTCGAGCCTGCGCATCCGGCGCGCCGTGAACTCCGGGGTGAGCATCCGGCGCAACCGCGTGTGCTCCGGCGGGTCGAACCCGATCACCTGCCCGGCCCGCAACCTGGCCAGTTCGTCGGCGTCCTCCTGTCCGGATCCCGGGAAGGGCGTGAGGGCACTGCTGAACCGGGCCGGATCCGACAGCACCTGGCGAACATCCTCGTGGCGGCAGACCAGATACGCGGGCATGCCGAACGGCGTCTCCATGCGCACCACACCCTCACCGTCGCGAGCCCGGGCCAGCTCCTTGACCGGGTCGAACCCGTTCCGCCGCATATGCAGCGGCAATTCCAGCGCGTTCGTCATCGTCTGTCCATCCATCCTGTGGTTGTGTGAAACCGTCTCTGCACCGCCGGACAGGTGTGAGGCGGCTCGGTATCCGAGCGTGTTCCATGCCGGCCATGGGCGCGACTCGCTGTTCCTAGTGCCGCGGTCCTAGCGTCCACGGCCGGAGCTTGTCGGGGTTGCGTACGGCCCAGATGTGCTTGATCCGGTCGCCTGCGATGTCGAACGCGTACACCGACACGGTGACACCGTCTTGCTGGGCGATCAGGCCGGGCCGGCCGTTGACCGTACGCTCCAGGAACGTCAGGTCGCGGAGCCTGCCATCGAGATTGAGCAGTGAACGCATGATCTGCTCAACGCCTTCGACCGGGCGGAGCACGGCGCCGACGACGCCACCGCCGTCGGCGATCACCATGGCGTCGGGGTCGAGCAGGGCGATGAGGGCGTGGATGTCCATGGCCTCCCACGCCTGCTTGAAGTCCCTGACGATCCGGGCCTGCCGGGCCGCCGGAGTCGCAGGCGCCCGCGCGGCATGGATGCGACGGCGGGCGGAGGAGGCCAGCTTGCGACAGGCCTCCGGGGTACGGCCGACGATCTCGGCCACTTCGGCGAAGGGATACCGGAAGACATCGTGCAGGACAAACGCGACGCGCTCGGCCGGGGTCATCGACTCCAGCACGACGAGGAAGGCCATGTTGACCGACTCGTCCAGGGTGATGCGATCGGCCGGGTCTGCGGTGATGTCATCCAGCCGCCCGGTGATCCACTCCCTGGGTTCGGGTAGCGGCTCGGGAATCCATTCGCCCACATAGGTCTCGCGCCGGGCCCGTGCCGAGGAGAGCACGTTGAGACAGAGGCGGCCGACGACCGTGGTCAGCCAGGCGCCGGGGGATGCGATGGCGTCCTGCTGCTGCCGGGACATGGCGCACCAGCGAGCGTAGGCCTCTTGGACGGCATCCTCGGCGTCGGCCAGGGAACCGAGGAGCCGGTACGCGAGATTGATGAGCTGACGCCGCTCGCTCGTGATCGCGGCCAGGCCCGGATCGAGCCGGCCGCCTCCCGGCTCGGAGGGGGTGGTCATAGTGTCCTGGCCATCGTGCACTGACTCCCTGGATCTCGGGTCTGCTCTCACTACTTCGACAAGACAGCGCGGTGAACTGTGAGGTTGGCGCGTCGCCTCACATTCCGCAGTGCTGTGTTGTCGGACTAGCGAGGCACCGTCCAGCGCGCAGGAAGCTGCCTCCGGCAGATATGAGGATCGTCGTCGAGAACCCGCGGGAACACGTGATCGCCCCCGTGCGGGCCGCGTCATGGCGGAAGACCAACTCCGCCAAGTCGCCAAGCCTCAGGGACCGCTGAAGTCGAGAAGGAAAGGCCTCGCCATCTCCACGCTTGGATACCACACACCCAGCAAGGTCGTCGTCATCGGTGGCGGCTACTCCGGAACGGTCGCGGCCGACCATCTGCGGATGCGCGCCGACGTCGGCATCACGCTGGTCAATCCCCGCCCGGAGTTCGTCGAACGAGTCCGGCTGCACCAGCGGCTCCGAACCGAAGTCGCTCACAACGCAAGATGACTCATGAACATGCCAGATCGATTTGACGAGGAGGCTGAGATGAAGAATCAAACGACCAATATGTTCCAGCACGCGACGGACGAAACGTCGGCCACCGTCGCACGAAGCGGCTGGAACTGGAGCCGGGTCCGCCCCATCGCCTTTTGGACCACCACGTTGGTCATCGTCGCCGAGTTGACTGCTGGATCCGTGTGGAACCTTGTGCCGATCGAATGGGTGGAAGCCCAGTTGCGTCACCTGGGATACCCGCACTTCTTCGCCTATGTTCTAGGCGTGTGGCAGGCCGGTGCGGCCATCGCGATCATTGCACCCAGGCTCCCGCTGATCAAGGAATGGGCATACGTGGGTGCCTTTTTCCTGTGGTCGAGCGCGGTGGCGTCGCATCTGATAGTCGGCGACGGTCTTCAGACGTGGGGGGCGCCGCTGATGTTCGGGACGTGCGCCCTCGCGTCGTGGGCACTGCGGCCTGCCGACCGTCGACTCCCGGAGACGCGACTCCGCCGGTATCGCCCTGCCGACGCTGGACAGGACCGGGCCGGTCCGTCGGAATCTCGTCCTCGCGTTTGGGCCGTTCCGATCGGGCTCCTCATTGTTCTGTATGCCGTTTCCTTCCTCACGCTGCCCGCGGCCGAAGCCATGACGCACGGGTGGGCAGTTGAGCTCGGCTGGATCGACGAGTAGCGGCAGAGCGATCAGCGTTCATCCGGGCCATCGCGGACCAGATGCGCGAGCACGACGAACGCGAACAATTCTGCTCACGTCTCGGTGCGCGCCTGCTCCGCATGAGAGGTTGCGTGACGGCCCACCAGCCCGTACAAGATCTCTGGAGCCGTGATCGCGTAGTCGGAGAGTGGCCTGGTTGTCGACAGAGCGCGGCACAGGCGGGTGTCGAACCAGGCGACCCATTCGGCGGTGCCCAGCTCCAGAACCTCGATCTGCCACGGTAACGGGCGCCCGGGTCAGAAGGATTCCTCATCGTGGGTTTCTATGTGCGCACCGGCCTCCGGGTTGGACCGTTCCGGTTCACCCTCAGCCAGGCCGGAATGGCAGTCTCGACCGCAATCCCGGGCCTTCGGGGGCGGATGGGCCCCCGCGGCAACGTCGTGCGTATGGGACGCGGGACGATTTCCTACCGCACCATCGCGCCCGACCGTGACGTGGTCATGCACGATGTCGTCAGCCTGGTCCCGGCCCAGCCGAGTGACGTCGTCCAGCAGTTGCAGAAGGCCGCCAACCGCCGGCCGTACTGGCCGTTCGCCCTGGCCGCCCTGCTCGTCGCGGGGCTGGTTACAGGACGCTTCGGCCTGGTCATCGTCGCCGTCGGGCTGCCTTGCGTGCTCTGGGTGGTGTTGCGCGATCGGGCGGCTCGTGCGGTGGTCGTCATGTACGACGTGACCGACGAGGCCGCTGCACGCTTCGATCACCTCGTCAACGCGATCACCGGCCTCCAGCGGGCCCACGGGTTCTGGCTGATCACCGCATCCGGCGCGATCATCAGCACCCACCAGTTCAAGGTGGGTTCCCGCTCGACAGCAGGCTGGCCAGCAGATACTCATCCCAGGCGGAGAAGAACACGATGATCGCAGTGGTGAACAGGCCGGGCACCGCGAGCGGGAGCAGGACCTTGCAGAACGCCTGGGCCGGGGTCGCGCCGTCCGCGAGCGCCGCCTTCTCCAGCTCCCAGGGCATCGCGGCGAAAAAGCTGGTGAGAATCCAGAGGGCCAAGGGCAGGGCGAAGGAGATGTTCGGAACGATGAGCGCCTGGTACGTCCCCAGCCATCGGATGTCGGTGAACAGCTGGAACATCGGGGTCAGGATGGCGACGCCGGGGAACATCGACGCGCACAGGACGGCCGCCAAGACCTTCGGTTTGCCGCGCATCGGCAGCCGTACCAGCGCATACGCCGCTCGGACTGCGATGAGCAGAGCCAGCGTGGTCGTCGCGCACGCGACAACCATGCTATTGAGCAGCGCGCGTCCGAAGTGGTCGCCTCCGCTCGTGTCGAACGCCGCCCGGAAGTCGTCGAGCGTCGGGTGCGCCGGCCACGCGGTGGCGTCGAAGGTCGCCGGGATGCGGATGGTGCCCGGCGGCCGGCATCCTGCTCCTGATCAGGGTCGGTGGAGGACCTCGTCGAGCGCACGGGCCAGCTCTACCTGATCGTGGGTATCGCTGCGCCAGGTCACGAACCCGTCCGGCCTGACCAGCGCCGCCCCCTCAGGGCCGATGCCGTGGGCCCGCGCCACCCGTTCGGTCACCACACGCACGTCAGCGTCCGGGCTCTGCCACGCGGCGTAGGCGGTGAGCAGGATGAAGGCGGAGCCGTACTGGTCGAGGGTGGAGCGGCCGTCGTCGAGCGTCACGTGCGGTGCCCGGGTGCCGGGCGTGCCGTCGAGCAGTCGCGGCAGCACAGGCTCACCGGGCGGCTCCTCCCCCACGGGATAGCGGTACCCCATCGAAACCGCCCCGTAGTCGATGACCTGCGGCCCCTGGCCCGGCCCCATCCGGGCGCCGAACCTGGCCAGGGCCTGCCCCATGGTCAGTTCCGCGACCGGCCTCCGCTCGGCGTGGTAGGTGTCCAGCAGGCCCGCCCCGGCCCGGCCGGTGATCACCCAGGCGAGCTTCCAGGCGAGGTTGTGGGCGTCCTGGATGCCGGCGTTCGCGCCCAGCCCGCCCGTGGGCGGCCAGACGTGCGCCGCGTCCCCGGCCAGGAGGACCCGGCCCCGCCGGTAGCTCCTGGCCAGGTGCGCGCCGATGGGGAAGGCGAACACCTTGAGGTCGGTGCCGGGGACCTGGGGGTGCAGCCGCACCTCGGCGTCCGGCAGCCCGGCGGCTTCGCGGACCATGGCGGCCACCCGCTCGTCGTCGTAGTCCTCGATCGCGTCTTCCAGGCCGGTGCCGAAGACCCAGCGCCTCCCCTCGGTGTCGTGTGCCATGAGCATCGTGTACGGTCGCGGCCGCTCCAGGTAGGCGATGCTGACAGTGCGGCCGCGCAGCGCCGCCGTCAGGTCGGCCTCGATCGTCGCGGTCAGCGTGGTGAACATCGGGCCGGGCCCGTCCACCTCGATGCCGAGGGAGTGGCGTACGGGACTGTGGAAACCGTCGGCGGCCACCAGGTAGCCGGCCCGCACGCTCTCGCGCACCCCGCTCGCCCGGTCCAGGAGGGTGGCCGTCACGCCGTCCCCGTCCTGCTCGAACGAGACCAACTCGGTGGCGAAGCGCAGCTCGGCGCCCAGCTTGCGGGCCTGGTCCCGGACAATGATCTCGAGCCGGTCCTGGTCGATCGGGCCGAAGCCGCACGGGCTCGACGCGGACCCGTCGTCCTCGTCCGGCTCGTCGGGGGAGGTGTGCTCGCCGGTGAGCGTGTCGGCCATGATCGGGGTCCAGGTGAACCCGCCGCCGGCGTAGGCGGCGTCCCTGATCGCCTGTTCCAGCCCGGCCTGCCGGTAGAGCTCCATCGTGCGCGGGGTCAGGCCGCGGGCGCGGGGGTGGAGCAGCAGATCGGGATGGCGCTCGACCAGCGTGCACGGGACGCCGTGCCAGGACAGGAACAGTGCGGTGGTGAGGCCGGTGATGCCGCCGCCGATGATCAGGACGGGGACGTGCCGCTGGCTCATAGTGGTCTATCCTTTCGCGCCGTCCGTGACGGTTGGTGGGTCCGTCACGACAGGGCCGTGGTCCGTGGTCCGCCGTGGCACCGTTCGTCCGCTCTCACCTGACCGTAGGTACGGGCGCGCCGGCGAGTTGAGCGGTGTGGTGCGGTATGCGGCGGCAATGCGTATGCCAGAAGCTTCTCCCGGAGGGCGGGCCGGCGACATCCGGCAGATGCCTTATCCGAACCCTCAGTCCCGGGAGGCGGGAACTTAGGCGTCGTCGAACAGGCGGAGACGGTGCGCCGTCGCGGCGGCCTCGCCCCGGCCGGCGACGCCCAGTTTGATCAGGATGCTGGACACGTGCACGCTCACCGTCTTCGCGCTGATGAAGAGCTGCTCCCCGATCTGCCGATTGGTACGCCCGGCCGCGACCAGCCGCAGCACCTCCGTCTCCCGCTCGGTCAGCCCCAGCCGTTCGAGGGCGCCGTCCGCGGCGGGATCGCCCGGCCCGGGGGACAGATGAGCGTTGCGTGCCAGCACCCGTACCTCTTCCAGCAGCGGCGCTGCCCCCAGCCGTTCGGCCACGTCGGCGGCCTCCCGCAGCAGATCCGCCGCGCCGTCCCGGTCTCCGGCGGCCAGGAAGCACTCACCCGCGCGCAGCCGGGCGCATGCGGCCTCGAAGGGCCGCCCCAGCCGCTCCCATCCGGCCGCCACCTCGGCCCACGGCTCCGCAGCCGCCGCTTTCGAACGCGGCGGGCCCTCGGCGAGCTCGGCGGCAACGTGGGCCGCGTATTGCGCGTACAGCGGGGTGTCGGCCGGGAGACGGGTCCGCGCCGCGCGTAGCTCGTCGACCAGGCGGGTCCGCTGGGGCTGCGCGGCCACCGGGCGCAGCAGGGTGGCGATGCCCGCAGCGGTGAGCAGCAGGGGCCAGACCTCGGGGGTGCGGGCCGTGGCCAGGGCCTCGGCGAGCAGTTCGCAGGCGTGGTCGGGGCGGTCGTCGCGCACGGCCAGCGCCGCCGTCACCTCGACGGCCTGGGGGTGGGGTGCCACGGTCGGGCCGCCCAGCAGCGCGCCGGCCGCGGCCGACTCGGCCCGGGCGGTGTTCCACTGGCCGCGGGACAGGGCCGTACCCGCCAGGAGGAGGTGCAGTCCGGCGCCGAGCGGCCCTTGAGGGTCGCGCTGCAGTGCCGATCGCGCCGACGTGACCGCTTCGTCCCACGCGCCGGTGGCGGCGAGCGCCGTGCTGAGGCCGGTCGCCAGCAGGGCGCCCATCGTGCGTTCGAGACCTGCCTGGCGGGCGGCGGCCAGACCCTCCCGTGCGGCGTCGCACGCGTCCGCGTGGCGGCCGACGGCGTTGCGGTTCTCGGCGATGTTGAGGCAGGCGCGGGCGACGCCCACGGGATCGTCGTGGCCTCGGGCCAGCTCGCGTGCCTGGGTCAGGACGCGCAGCGCCTCGTCGAGCTCGCCGACGAGGTTGAGGGCCCAGCCCAGGGTGGTACGGGCGTTGATCTCCAACGCGGTGTCGCCGTGGTCGGCGGCGAGCCGCGCGGCCTGCGCGGCGGCGTCCCGGCCCTCCTCAGCGGCTCCGCGCATGGTGAGCACGACCGCGGTCAGGTTGCGGACCCGTGCCCGGTCGAGGCCGCAGACCTGGGGCAACAGGGCGTGCGCCTCCTCCACCGCGGTGAGCGCGCCTTCGCGGTTCAGGTCGTGCAGGACCATGCCGCGCTGGGCGAGCAGCAGCGCCACCCGCGCGGGCTCGCGTACCCGGTCGCCCTCCGCGAGCGCCCGGTCGATCAGGTCGAGCGCCTGGAGCGGCTCACCGGCCCAGACCGCGGCCGTGGCTGCCGTCTCGAACAAAACGAGCCGGTCGGTGCCAGGACGCTCCGCCTCAGGCACCCGGTGCCACAGCTCCAGGGCGCGTTCCAGCAGCTGCGCCTGCTCGGCGTGCGCGGAGAGCCGCTCGGCGACCTCCGCCGCCTGGAGTGAGATCGCCAGCGCCTCCGCGGGCGCGTCCGCGCCGTTCCAGTGGAACGCGAGCTCGGCGGCGTGCCGGTCCGGCGGGACCAGCCCGTGATCGGCGCGCAGCGCCTCGGCGTAGGCGCGGTGCAGGCCGACCCGTTCGGCGGGAAGGAGCTCGTCGACGACCGCATCGAGGACCAGCCCGTGCTGAAAGGCGTAGCCGTCGCCGTCGGCGGCCAGCACCCGGGCCTCGGTGGCCGCCCGAAGTCCCTCCAGCAACGCGGTGCCGTCCAGCCCTGAGGCGGCGGCGAGCAGGCCGTGCGGCACCCGGCGACCGCCCACCGCGGCCACCTCCACCAGCCGCCGTATCGGCGGCGGAAGCTGGCGGACCCGGGCGAGGAGCAGATCGCGCAGCGACTCCGGGAGGGTTTCCGCGCCGGCCTCCGCGAGCTCGACGGCGTACAGCGGATTGCCGCCCGAGCGCCGGTACACCTGGTCGGCGAACACCGGGTCCGCCGCCGCGACCAGTTCGGCGGTCTCGGTCCGCGACAGCGGCTCCAGGCGCGTGTGGCGTACCTGGTCCAGCCTCGCCCATCGCGCGAGGAACGGACGCACCGGATGCCGACGGTCCAGGTCCGTCCGGCTGGTGACCACGAGCAGCATCGAGGCCGGCCGCGCGGGCCGGACCAGCACCTCCAGCAGGTCTCGGGTGGACCGGTCGGCCCACTGGAGGTCGTCGATCAGCAGCGCCGTGGACCGGTCCCCGCCGAGCTTCCGCAGCAGCGCGGTGAACAGGTCGAACAACCGGGCTTGCGAATCGGGTGGGAGCTGGTCGGGGTTCAGCTCGGGCAGCAGCCGCAACAGCCCGTCGACGCCCGGCAGCAGTGTCCGCAACTCCTGCGGGCCGGGGTCGTCCACCAGTTGCCGGAGCACGGCGGTGATCGGCGCCAGCGGCAACCCCTCGACGCCCAGCTCGACACAGGCGCCGCGCAACACGCGAAACCCGGCATGGCCGAGGTCCGCCTCGATCTGCTCCAGCAGCCGCGTCTTGCCCATCCCCGGCAGGCCGCTCACCACCACCGCCCGAGGCTCCCCGGCCTGGGCGTCTCGCGCGGCCTCCGCGACGGCTTCCAGCGCCGCGTGGCGCCCTACGAACGCTGTCATCGCCCGGAAGTGTACTAAGGCTCCTCAGCCTGGAACTAAGGCACCGGACAGGGCATTGCCCCGAAGCGGAACGCGGCTGCTCAGCGCGAGGCTCGAAGACGTCGATCACTTCTGTCGAGCAAGGAGCCGCACATGACCGAGCAGACCATCATGCCCGAAGCGACCGCGTCCGGGCACCCGCGCCGCTGGGCCGCGCTGGCCGTGGCGTTACTGGCTGTGTTCATGGACCTGGTGGACATCACCATCGTCGTCGTCGCGGCCCCGGCCATCCAGTCCGACCTGCAGGCCTCCACCGCCGCCCTGCAGTGGATCATGGCGGCGTACGCTCTCGGGCTCGGCCTGCTGCTGATCACCGGCGGGCGGCTCGGCGACATCTTCGGTCGCAAGCGCATGTTCCTGATCGGCGTCGCCGGTTTCACCACCGCCTCCGCCGCCTGCGGGCTGGCGCTGAGCATCGAGGTGCTGATCGCCGCACGGGCGGTTCAGGGGGCGGCCGCGGCCATGATGGTGCCGCAGGTGCTGGCCGCGATCCAGGTGATGTTCCCGCGGGTGGAACGACCCAAGGCCCTCGGATTGTACGGCGCCGTGAACGGGCTGGCGGCCGCCGCCGCGCCGATCGTCGGCGGCCTGCTGGTCGGCAACGACGTGTTCGGGCTGGCCTGGCGCTCGGTGTTCTGGGTCAACGTGCCCATCGGCCTGGCCGCGCTGGTCGGCGCCGCCGTGCTGATGCGCGAGTCCCGCTCCCCCCGGCCGCCCCGGCTGGACCTGCCCGGGGTCGCCCTGGTGGCCGCGGGCCTGCTGCTGGTGCTCTACCCGCTGATCCAGGGGGCCGAGTTGGGCTGGCCCGGCTGGACCTGGCCGATGATGGCCGCCGCCGTCCCCGTGTTCGCCGTGTTCACCCGCCTCCAGGCGCGCCGGGAGAGCCTGAAGGGGCAACCGCTGGTGCCGGTGTCGTTGTTCCGGCAGCGGTCGTTCGTGGCCGGGCTGGCCGTGGCGTTCGCGATGTTCTCCTCGATCACCGCGCTGTTCCTTGTGCTCACCCTGCACCTGCAGCAGGGCCATGGTTTGTCCGCGCTGGAGGTCGGGCTGACCTTCCTGGCCTGGCCGCTGGGGCTGGCCGCGACCTCGGGCCTGGCGGTGCGGCTCGCCGCGACGGCCGGGCGCCGGCTGGTGGCCTTCGGCGCGTCGGCGCTGACCGCCTCCATGGTGGCGCTGATCGGCACGATCGCCGTGGCGGGGGACGGGGTGAACGGCTGGCACCTCGTGCCGGGACTGCTGCTCGGCGGCATCGGCTTCGGGCTGGTCGCGCCGATCCTGGTCGACATCGTGCTGTCGGCCGTGCCCCATCAGGACGCCGGTGCGGCCTCCGGCGTGGTCAACACCGTCATCCAGGTGGCCGGCGCCGCCGGAGTCGCCGTGGTCGGCGCGCTGTTCACCACGACGCTGACGGGCGGGCGGGACATCGACACCGCCACGCAGTGGTCGCTCTGCTACGCCGTCGTGGCCTTCGCCCTCGGCCTGGCCCTGACCCGGGCGCTGCCGTCCCGGCCCCGCACGCCCTAGATCCATCCCTCTGTACTGAAAGGCACCATTATGACCGCATTCGCCTCCGCCGAAGGAGTCCGGGACGAGCATGTCGTCGTCCCCCTGCCGGCAGCCCTCTCGGTCGCGCGGCTGGGCTTCGACAACGGGCTGGAGCGGGTCACCCTGCGCCCGGAGCCCGCCCTGGCAGACCTGCTGGAGGCGCGGTTCGGTACGCCACCGCCGCTGGTGTGGGCAGCCGACGCCAACGTGCACATCGCCTACCCTGCCCGGGCGCGGCTGCTGCGCCGCTCCCACCCGTCCGTCCTCGCCCTCAACCCCGCCGTGCCATGGGCGCTGGACTTCCATGGCGGCGCCGCGCACCTGGACGCCCAGCTCACGGGCCTCGACGTACGCTCGGTGACGTTCCACTCGGGCGCCGCGCACGTACGCATCGTGCTGGACCGCCCATCCCGGACCCGGGTGATCCGGCTGGCCGCGGTCGAGAAGCTGCACATCGAGCGCCCCGCCGGCGTGCCGGTCCGGGTGGAGTTCGCGCGGGCCGTCACCAAACTGAGGCTGGACGACCAGTGGTACGGCGCCGTCAGCGGCGGCCTCACCCAGACCACCCACGACGGCGACGCGCCGGGTTACCAGGTGATCGTGGCCGGCGGCGCCGACACCGTCACGGTGGAGGCCGCGTGAAGCGCCGCACGCTCCTGAAGGCCGGGCTCGTCGCCGTGCCCGCCACCGCCGCCGCCACCCTCGGCGGCGCCGGATGGTGGTGGGCAGGCGCGGACCTGGACACCGCCGGAAGGATCCGGTTCGTCAACCGGCTGGCCATCCCGCCGCTGGCGCCCTCCAAACGGGACGAGGCGGGCCGGCGGGTGTTCGACCTGCGGGCGAGCGCGGGCGAGCACCGGTTCCGGGCCGGCCGGATGACCCCCACCTGGGGGATCAACGGCCCGTACCTGGCGCCCACGCTGCGAGCGGCTCGCGGCGAGACCGTGGTGATCCGCTTCCGCAACGACCTTCCTGAGGTCACCACCCTGCACTGGCACGGGATGCACCTGCCTGCCCGGATGGACGGCGGCCCCCACCAGCCGGTGGAACCGGGTACCACCTGGTCGCCCACCTGGACCGTCGACCAGCCCGCCGCCACGCTGTGGTACCACCCGCACCCGCACGGCCGGACGGCCGTCCACGTCTACCGAGGGCTGTCGGGCCTGTTCATCCTGGACGAGCCGGGCACCCCTGGGCTGCCGAGCCGGTACGGGGTCGACGACATCCCCGTCATCGTCCGGGACCTCAAGCTCACCGAGCACAACGAGCTGGACGAACGGGACCGGGAACAGGGCGGCGTCGGCATCGTCGGCGATCTGGTCACCGTGAACGGCACGCCGGCGCCGTACCTCCCCGTGACCACCCAGCGGGTCCGGCTGCGGCTGCTCAACGGGTCAAATTCGCGGATCTACCGCTTTGGATTCGGCTCCGGGCGGGCGTTCACCGTTGTCGGCACCGACGGCGGGCTGCTGGCGGCGCCGTACGAGACCGGACGCGTGCAGCTCAGCCCGGGAGAACGCGCCGAGATCGTGGTGAGCCTGCGACCGGGAGAGCGCGATGCGCTGCGCAGTTGCCCGCCCGAGACGGGCCTGAACCCCTGGGACCGGCGCTGGACCGGCGGCGACGACACCCTGGACGTCCTGGAACTCCGTGCTGCGCGGCGGCTCGCGCCGTCGCCGCCCCTCCCGGCGCGCCTGGCCGAGGCTCCCCGGCTCGTGACCGATCCCGCGACGCCGCCCGTCCGCCGCTTCGAACTGTCCGGGTACACGATCAACGGCAGGGCGATGGACATGAAGCGCATCGACTTCGCCGTCGCCCAGGGCAGCACCGAGGTGTGGGAGGTCACCGCCATCGACGACGCCCCGCACAACTTCCACGTCCACGACGTGCAGTTCCAGGTGGTGTCGGTCGGTGGCGCGCCACCGCCGCCGGAACTGCGCGGCTGGAAGGACACCGTGCACACGCCGCCCAACGTTCCCGTCCGCATCGCCCTGCGGTTTCGCGGAGAACCGGACCCGGCGACGCCCTACATGTTCCACTGCCACATCCTCAACCACGAGGATCAGGGCCTCATGGGCCAGTACGTCGTCACGGCGCCCGGCCGGTCCCCGGTCCGGTCCCCGGCGACCCACCACGAGCATTGATGACCGACTGCGGGATCCGAGAGGTCGGCCACACGGCTCCACTCTGTTTGAGCACCCCCGTGACCTGCCCGAACCCGGTTCGACTTGAGCATGGCCGGAGTGCACCCCTACAATCAGGGCACTCGTACAGGACGACTGCCCTAGAAGGAGCGAACCATGGTCTCCCCAGCGGCCGAGCGCGGGCGCGCGGTACGGGAACGACTGCTGAACGCCGCGGCGGAGCTCATCCCCGAACGCGGCTGGACGGCGGTGAGCACTCGGATCCTCGCCGAGCGCGCCGGGGTGACGCCGAGCGTGGTGCACTACCACTTCCCCTCGTTGCCGAGCCTGCTGAGCGAGGCCGCGACCAGCGAGATGAGGAAAATGCTGGCCGGGCTGAACGAACTGCTCGAAAGCACCCCGTCGCCCGGCGACGCGATCGAGACGATGCTCGCGTCGGTCGAGGAGTACACCGGCGCCGACGCCGCCTCGCTGCTGTTCATCGAGGCGTACCTGGCGAGCACCCGCGACGACGAGCTGCGCGAGCGGATCGCCGAGCTGGTCGAGAAGTTCCGGCAGCGGTTCGGCGAGTGGCTGGAGCAGCACGGGGTGCCCGCCCCGTTCGAGACCGCCGCCGTCCTGGCGGCCTGCGTGGACGGCCTTCTGCTGCACCGCGGCCTGGGCCTGAAGGCGAAGGATCCCTCAGCGGTGCTACGCAGGCTTCTTTCCACGTCCCCCGAGGAGGAACGACAGTGCGGACCGTGATCTGCGGAGCCGGCATCAGCGGCCTGGCCCTGGCCCATCGGCTCGCCGCCCTGGGCGGCGAGGTCGTGGTGGTCGAGCGGGCCCCCGGACCTCGCCCCCAGGGATACATGATCGACTTCTTCGGCCCAGGACTGGAGGCGGTCGAGGCCATGGGGCTGCTGCCCCCGTTCGAACTGGCGGCCTACCACTATGACGAGGGGCGCCTGGTCGACCGGAACGGTCGCCGCCGCGCCACGATCCAGACCAAGGGCTTCGCGCGCGGCCGGTTGCTGAATCTCCTGCGTCCCGACATCGAGGCCGTGCTGGCCGAGAGCCTTCCGGCCGAGGTCGAGCTGCGCTATGACACGGCGCTGACCGAGGTGGCCGACCGCCCCGGCGGCGTGGCGGTGACGCTGGAGGACGGCACCGTCCTGGACGCCGATCTGCTCGTGGGCGCCGACGGGATCCATTCGACCGTCCGCCGGCTGGTGTTCGGGCCGGAAGAGCGGTACCTGCGCTACCTGGGCCTGCACACGGCGGCGTTCACCTTCGACGCGCCGGACGTGCACGCCGCCACCACGCACACGTTCTGCCTCACCGACTCCGTCAACCGGCAGATGGGCTTCTACGCGCTGCGCGACGGCCGGGTCGCCGCGTTCGCGGTGCACCGCAGCGCCGACCCCACGATTCCCGACGATCTCCGGGTGGCGATCCAGCGGGCCTACACCGGTCTGGGCTGGGTGACGCCGCGCGCGCTGGAGCAGTGCCCGCCGGCCGAGGAGATCTACTACGACCAGGTCGCACAGATCGAGCTTCCGGAGTGGAGCACCGGCCGGGTCGTCCTGCTCGGAGACGCCGCCTACGCCGTGTCGCTGATCGCCGGGCAGGGCGCGTCGCTCGGGATCGCCGGCGCCTTCCTGCTCGCCGATCGCCTCGCGCACGCACCGACGATCGAGCGGGCCACCGCCGAGTTCGAGCGCCTGTGGCGACCCGTGGTCGAGGACAAACAACGCAACGCCCGATCGATGGCCCGCTGGTTCCTGCCCTCCTCGCCGACCGACCTGCGCGTCCGGCGCATCATGCTCAGCCTGACCCGAGTGCCGTTCGTCGCCGGCTACCTGAGCTCCATCCTCGCAGGCAAGGACACCAAGCTCGCCGACGTCATGCGCCAGGCATCCGGCACCGCGACCGAACGGGCGATCGTTTGACGCGCTCCCCGGCCTGAAGGCCGGGGATTCAGCCCGTGCCGCTTCATGCGGCACCTCTGAGGCTTCCTGCTTCACCGGCCTGCGCCACCGTGAGCGGTGGTCTTACCTGGCCTCCACAGGCGTTTAGCCTCTCCGCCCGT
>NZ_JBDPMJ010000048.1:0-39682 GCF_039880665.1 Nonomuraea sp. B5E05 | reverse complement strand
CACTCCTGCTCCGCGTGGACGACGAGATCGACGGCGTCATCGCGGTCCGGGTCGAGGACGCCCGCATCACCGGCCTCTACTACGTCCGCAACCCGCAGAAGCTGACCCGCATCGCATCCGAGACCCCACTCACGCTGAGGTAGTCCGTCAGCCGCCGCGCCTTGATCACGGCATCGCGGCAGTGCGGAGCATCCCGAGCGAAGGCATCCGTTCATCGGCACACGCGCGTACCGGCCCGCTCTGTGACCACGTCAATCGGCAGTGTCACAGGAATCGGGTCGGCACCGTCACATGGCCATAAGTACAACGACGTCAGGAGAGAACATGACCTCAGTATTGATCACTGGAGCGAACAAAGGGCTGGGCTACGAGACCGCGCGTAGGCTCGGAGAGCTGGGCTGGACGGTCTTCCTCGGCTCACGTGACGAGGGTCGGGGAAGGGCCGCCGCGCAGAAGCTGGCCGCCGACGGCGCACACGTCATCATGGTTCCGTTGGACGTGACCTCGGATGAGTCGGTGGCCGGGGCTGTGCGGCTGGTCCGGGAGCACACCGACCGGATCGACGTGCTGATCAACAACGCCGGCACGCCGGGCGGCGGTGTCAACCCGGCGGCCGCGACAGCCAAGGACATCCACGCCGTCTACGACACCAATGTGTACGGGCCGGTCCGGGTCACGCACGGGTTCCTGCCGCTGTTGCAGGCGGCCGACAACCCGCGGGTGGTGATGGTCACCGGCGCCGGGGGGTCTATCGCCGTCGTAACCGACCCCGCGCAAGCCGTCTCGAAGATGTACGAACTCGCCTACACCTCGTCGAAGGCGGCGTTGAACATGATCACCGTCCGATACGCCCAGGCGCTGCCGGCCATCAAGTTCAACGCCGTGACCCCCGGCGAGGTGGCCACCGGCAAGTTCACCGCCACCGACATGAACATCCACACGGGCGAGCTGACGGTCGCCGAGGGCAGCGATCCGATCATCGAGCTCGCGACGCTCGCCTCTGACGGGCCGACCGGAGTCTTCATCGATCGCCTCGGCCCCATCGCCTGGTGAACATCTTGGCGAGCGCCGGCACGAGCCGAGATGTTTCAGAGGCGTGATCACAGAGAGCTACTCTGGGGCTGGTCGCGCGGACCCGAGTGGGTGGCTCTGTTCCAGGCCAGCAGTACCGGCACCCCCGCGGCCAGCCCGGCGGCGCCGGCGATCGCCAGGCCGTACTCCGGTCCGGCCGCTTCGACGAGGAGGCCGCCGAGCAGGATGCCCAGCCCCTGGGCGGCGACCATGCCGGAGGAGGCCAGGCCGACCGCCTGGCCCCTGCTCTCCGGCGGCGCGATCCTCACGTACTCCGCGTTGGCCGCCACGTGGTAGCCGGTGAGCATCCCGCACACCGTCCACAGGAGCAGCAAGGGCACGTAGCCGGGGTCCGCCGCGCTGGCCGCCAGCGGCACGCTGGCCAGCACCGCCATGGGGGCCATCAGCGCCATCCGCCGCGATTCGGTGAAGAATCTGGACAACACGAACACGCCGATGACGTTGCCCACGGGCAGGGCGGCCATGAGAAGCCCCGCTTCCGTGGTGCCCAGGCCGAACGAGGCGGCGTACGGCACCGCGATCGCCTCGGGGATGACGTGGAAGCCCGACAACATGGCCAGGCCGAGCAGGCTGCGCAACGCGCGATGCCCGGCCACCAGCCGCAGCCCGCCGAGCAGGGAGATCGGCTGCTTTCCCGCGGCCGGCGGGCGCCGGCGTACGGTGGCCAGGGTGAGTGACGCGGCGGCGGCGAACGTGGCCGCGTTGATGAGGATGGCCGTCTCCGCGCCGGCCAGCGCCACCACGATGCCGCCGCCGGCGAAGCCAAGCAGCGTCACGACCTGGTCGCTGAGCTGGTGGACCGCCACTCCGGTCTGGTAGAGCTCGCGGGGCAGCACGTCGGGCGTCAGCGAGATGCGCGCCGCCCTGCTCGGCGAGTCGAGCAGTTGGGAGGCGAAGACCAGGGCGCACAACGCGGGCAGCGGGAGGCCGGGCAGTGCGACGCATCCGATGAGGACGGTCCTGGTCACATCGCAGGCGATCGTGACCTCGCGCCGCGGGTAGCGGTCGGCCAGCCAGCCCAGCGCGGGCCCTCCGACCAGCGCGGGCACGAACGTCATCGCGTAGACGAGCGTGGTGACGGCGGCCGAGCCGCTGCGCTCGTAGGCGAGGACAGCCAGCGCGACGCGCGCCAGCTGGCTGCCCGCTCGCGCCAGCAACCCGCCCAGCCATAAACCGCGAAACTCGCCGATCGCGAGCACTTTGGTGTACATCGATTCCGTCCGGTCCTCCTCGACTGTCCTCGCCGCCCTCGACGAACCCGCACTGCTGCAGGTCCTGCCATGCTCCGGAAACCCGCGCGGGCGGGCGCAGGCTCCCCGCGGTGGGTGGTGGCCGCCTGCCTGCAGATACCACCACCCACCGCGGGATCACCTCATCAGGTCCAGACCGGGTCGCGTCGCATCGCCCACACCTCCCTTCGAGACGGGTTCTGGCTGGTCGGCCGCCGTTGAAGCTGCCGGCGTCCGGGATTCGTGTCGGTACTCGGCCGGACTCACGGACCAGTGATCGTGACGTACATCCCGACGCGGCCTGGCTTGGTCGGGACGCACTGGCCGGAGCCGACTCAAAGGTTGATGCGCATCATGTTCTGCTCACCAGGTGACCGGGAGTTCGTGGGCGCCGTAGACGACGGCGGCGGGCGGGGCGAACGAGCAGCCCCGCTCGACCGGCAGCTCCACGTCGGTGGGTTCGCCGGTAACGCTGTTCGGCATGAAGGACCTCCGGGCAGAAGATCTGGCTGAAAGTGTTTGGGATGAAGCCCGACGCGGTGTCCGGTCAGGTGGCTGTTCCGCCGCCGTGTTCATCGCGGAAGCAGGTTGCGGTGGGCGAGGAACGCCTCGGTGGCCGAGCCCATCCGGCCGCCACCGGCCATCGGCTCGGCCGTGCCCGTCACCGCATCCCTGCGTTCGTCCATACCTGGCTCCTCGCCTGATCACCTGCGATTCCTGCTCTATGCACAAGGCGCCGGAGCCCACCACTGTGTGACACCCGAGACCGGTGACACACGTCATATGCCCGCACGGTCACAAAGTCCTGGCGCCGACGCCGCGGTCGGTGTCAACCTCAAGACCCGTGGGTTCACCAGGTCACCGGCAGCGTGTGCACGCCGTACACGAGGCTGAAGGCGCGGAAGTCCGCCTGCTCGTACGGATCGGCCAGGGCGAGGCCGGGGAAGCGGCGAAGCAGCGCGGGGAAGGCGATGCGCATCTCCATCCGGGCCAGCGGCGCCCCGAGGCAGTGGTGCACGCCGTGGCCGAACGCGACGTGGCCGGCGGCTTGCCGGGTGAGGTCGAGGGTCTCGGGATCGTCGACGAAGGCGGGGTCGCGGTTGGCGGCGGGGAACGAGCAGATCACGAGTGATCCCGCGGGGATGGCATGCCCGGCGATCTCCACCTCCGTCGTGGTCGTGCGCGGCGGCAGCGACTGCACGACGGACAGCCAGCGCAACAGCTCTTCGACGGCGGGCTCGACCTGGGCCGGATCCTCGCGGATCACCGCCAGCTGGTCCGGGTGCCGGAGCAGGGCCAGGGTGCCCAGGCCCAGCATGTTCGAGGTCGTCTCGTGCCCGGCCAGCAGCAGCAGGCTCGCGATGCCGATCAGCTCGTCGGCGCCGAGATCGTGGCCGTGCTCGCGTACCAGCATGCCGAGCAGGTCCTCGCCCGGGTCCGCCTGCGCGCGGCCCACCAGGCCGGCCATGTAGGCGCGGTCCTCCCGCTGCGCCGCGACGCGCTGCTCCATCGGCAGGGAGGTGTCCAGCATGCGGGCGGAACGCTCCTGGAACTCGTCGCGGTCGGCATGCGGCACACCCAGCAGCTCGCAGATCACCAGCGAGGGCACCGGCAGCGCGAAGTGCCGCACCAGATCGGCCGGCCTGCCCGCCCGCTCCAGATCGTCCAGAGCCGCCTCGACGATCTCGGTGATCCGCGGCTCCAGCCTGCGCATCCGCCGTACCGTGAACTCCGGGGTGAGCATCCGGCGCAGCCGCGTGTGCTGGGGCGGGTCGAACCCGATCAGCTGCCCGGCCTGCATCTTTGCCAGCTCGTCGGCGTTCATCTGCCCCGCTCCCGGGAACGGCGTCAGGGCGCTGCTGAACCGGGCCGGATCCGCCAGCACCCGGCGCACCTCCTCGTGGCGGCAGACCAGGTACGCGGGCAGGCCGAACGGCGTCTCCACCCGCACCACACCCTCGCCGTCGCGAACCCGGGCCAGCTCCTCGACCGGGTCAAGCCCGTTCCGCCGCATGTGCAGCGGCAATGCCAGCGCTTCCGTCATCGTCCGTCTATCCGTCCTGTGATTGGCACTCAGCGTCTTTGCGCGGTTGGTGGAACGCTCCGCCAGGCGTTCGGTCCCTCGAACACGCCGTCCAGCATCCGGGGCGGGATCCGCGCGGCGTGCGCACCGACCAGGCGAGCGTTGACCCGGTCGTCGGCCTTGGCCGCGGTCCGGGCGAGGCGAGGCTGTGCCACCCACGCGGAAGGCCGGAAAAGTTGTCGCTCATATCCAGGTGACGAAGGGGCGGCCTCCCGGGGGACACCCCGGACCCGGGAAATCGGAGCTGTTCGAGCCGGCGGGTCAGGAACCGCCGCTCGGGCGTCGGAGCCGCTGCATGGTCTCTTCGATCACCGGCCTGCTTGCCCGCTGATCACCCAACGAAGAAAGGCAGCATCGTCCGTGTATGCCCAGCAATACGAGATCACCCTGCCCGCTGACTACGACATGGGGATCATCCGCAAGCGGGTGGCCGAGGGCGGCCACGTCCTCGACGACCGGGCCGGACTGGGTCTGAAGGCGTATGTCATCCGCGAACGCGGTATGGACGGCTCGCCAGTCAACCAGTACGCCCCCTTCTACCTGTGGAACGACACCGGCGCGATGGCCCACTTTCTCGTCGGCGGCGGAGGATTCCAGAACATCGTCCGGGACTATGGCCGCCCTGTCGCCCGGCATTGGACAGGCATCGCCTGCCAGGCCGGCCCCGCCCGCACAGCACCTCCCAGGGCAGCCTCACGCCGCCTCACCTCGATATCTTCCGGCGCTGACCCGGACGGCACAGGACTGGGCCTGTCCGCGCTGATCGAGCGGGAGGCCGAACAGCTGCAACGGCTCTGCGGCCATGAGGGCGTGCACACCGCTGCGCTGGCCGTCGACCCCCACCATTGGCAGCTGCTGCGGTTCGTGGTGTGGGCGGACTCCTCCGCGCCGGACGAGGAGGCGACCGAGCGCTATGAAGTGCTGCACCTGTCCGCCCCCGGCCTGAGTGACCTGCCGGAGGGACAGGGCTGGTAGCACTTCTGCGAGTCCCGGGGGTTCGGGTGCTCCCCGGGCCTGACGGCCGGGCGGTGGCCATGTCGTGGCGCGCGGCGGAGCTGTCACCGGCATCATGCCGACGGCCGCTGCCGCCGGCATGGCCTGGTCAGCTTGCGGTCTGCCCGCCGCAGAACGCCGCCTTGACGAGCCGGTCCAGCAGCTTCGGAAAAGTGGCGAGGTCGAATGCGGCGTCGCCGGCGGTCAGCGAGGCGGTCAGGGTCTTGCCGCCGTCGGGCGAGCTGTACATCAGCGCCGCGTACCCTCCCGGAGGGTTGCCGTTGTGGTTGAGCACGGTGCCGCAGGTCGGGCCCAGGTCCTGCACGAACATCCCCAGGCCGTAGCGGCCGTAGAGGGGGTCGCTCTTCGGGTGCGGCGTGCGCATCTCGGCCCGCAGTTCGGCCGGCAGGAGCTTGCCGCCGTTCAGCGCGGAGAAGAACGTCTGGAGATCCTTGGTGGTCGAGATCATGTCACCGGCGCCGGCCACCAGGGAGAGGTTCTGGCGGGAGACGTCGGCCACCTTCCACTGGCCGGCGTCCTGGTAGCGGAAGTAGCCGTGGGCGTACGGCCTGGGCAGCTGTGCCCGGTTGCCCGGCACCACGGTGCCCTTCAGCCCGAGCGGCCCGACGATCCGCCGCTTCAGCTCCGCGTCGAAGGAATGGCCGGTGACCTTCTCGATCAGCAGCCTGGCCAGCGTGTAGTTGGTGTTGGAGTAGCTCCAGTCCTTCCCGGGCGCGAACTTCGCCGGCTTGGACAGCGCGAACCGCACCAGCTCCTGTGGCCGGTAGGAGTGGAACCGGTTGTCCAGCCACTCCTTGCCCGTCGCGGGGAGACCGGGCACCCATGTCCCGTCGGGGTCGAGGTCGCCGGTGTAGTTGAACAGACCGCTGGTGTGCTGCAGCAGCATTCGCACCATGATCCGCCGGTCCAGTCCGAGCTTGGGCAGGTAGCCGGCCACCGGGGCGTCCAACCCGATCTCGCCCTCGGCCACCAGTTGCAGCACCACCGCCGCGACGAAGGTCTTGGTGACGCTGCCCACCCAGAAATGCCCGTTCGTCGGCGGCTTTGCGCTCGCGCCCAGCTTGCGCTGCCCGACGCTGCCGGCCCACTCGCCCCGCTCATCGTTCATGCGCACCTGCACACCGAGGAAACCGGCATCGACGAACGCCTGGACGGCCTTCTGCAGCTCCGGGCGATCCTGCCCGGCGACGGCTCTCGACACGGCCGCGCTGCTGTCCGCGGCGGCCACATCCGCCGTAGCCACCGTGGGTGCGATCGTCCCGGCCAGCAGCCCGGCCGCCAGCGCTGTGACCGCCACCGGCCGGAAGACGGTGTGCCGGCGCCTCGGCGCGCCACCGTCACGGCCTATCGTCCCGAACGCTTCGACGTGCGTTGCACCGCCCCGGCTGAACAGGGCGGCCAGCCCGGGAATCCGCCCGGACTCGACATGCCGTGCCAGCACCTCGCGCAGTCTGCGCAGCCCTGCTGCGGAGAAGCCACGGTTGCCTTGTCCCATCATGAATGTCCTCACCTACAGTGTTCGATCCACAGTGTTCGATCTTGCGAGCCCCGTCTCGGCATGGCGCTCATGGGCAGCCGTCGGCGACGCACGAGGGCCGGGAGCGAGGTCGGCGTGGCCGGTTCGCAGCCCTGAGGGTGTAGTCGCTGAACCGTTCATCGCATCCACCATCGCCGGCCGCGCTGATATCGGGCCGTCACCGGGCTGACGCCGCCACTGACATGCCCCCAACACCGCGCCAAGGGTCACGTCGATCGCACCAACCACCGGGCGGCCATCGCGATCGATGTCCTCAACGGCGCCGATTCGACAACCGCCCAATGCCCTTGACTAACCGGCATTGCGGCTAGCGCTCGCCTAGCGGGCCGCGAAGGCGACGACGGCGAGCAGGACGGTGGCCGCGGCCAGGGCGGGCACGGGGCCGGTGGCGACGTGCAGCGCGGCCCCGCCCAGCGCCCCGACGAACATCGCGGCGATACCCGCGGTCCGGCGCAGGGCCGCCCGCCCCCGGCCTTCGGCGAAGAGCGCGGTGAGGGTGGTGGTCAGGACGTTGGTGTTCATGTCGGGCACCGCCAGCTCGCGTACGGACGCGCTCTGCATGCCCATGCCGCCGGCGAGCAGTGCGATGAGCGCCGCCTGCGCCGCCGGCTCGCGGAATCCGGCCAGCTGGGCCGTCACCAGGGCGACCGCCACGAGCAGCGCGTGCGCGGCGGTGAGCACGACGAACGCCCGGCGCTGGTCCGTCACCCGCCCGGTCGCCCGCCCCGTGGCCCAGGCGCCCGCCGTGAAGGACAGCAGGGCCATCGGCGATCCCCACAAGGTCAGCCGCTCCTCCCCGGCCAGGGCGAAGCCGACGAAGACGATGTTGCCCGTCATGTTGGCGGCGAAGACGCCGTGCAGGCCGAGGAAGCTGACGGCGTCCACGAACCCGGTCACGACGGTCAGCAGAACGAGCAGGGCGGGCACGATGTCGTGCGGGTTCGCGCCAGGAGGGAAGAGCCGGTCGGCGAACCACCGCAGCCCTGCGTTCACCCGGCCTCTCCTGCCGGCCGGTCAGGCGCCTCTCCCGTGCTCGTCTCCGGGGCGGGACCCCTCGCCTGCGTCACAGTCGGATACTCTCCGTAACCGTGCGGCACCCGCAAACCCGACACGCTCAGGAGCGTGACGGCGGCGTGCGACAGAGGTCGTCGACGGCCGCCAGGACACGTTCGCGGGCGGCGCCGGGTGCCATCCCTCTTCGCGATGTGATCACATCGGTTTGACCGGTTCGGCGTAGCCGGGTTACGGTCGTACGCATGGCAGATCAATGCGATCACATTGGATTAGTGTGAGGCCGGTCCGGCTCGCCCGGCTGCTGGCGCTGGCCGGTTCCCGCCGCCTGCTCACCCTGGGAGTGCTCAGCGTGGGCGCGGCGGTGCTCGGACCGCTCAGCACGATCCCGCTCGGCCTGCTGATCGACCACGGCGGCGCGGCGCAGGTGATCGCGCTGCTGCTCGTGCTGCTGGGGCAGGAGCTCTGCACGGCGCTGCGCGAACCGGCCGGAGCCGCCGCCGCCCGGCGCATCGACGGCGTGCTGCGCGCCAGGGTGCGGGCCGCCGCGACGGCCATGCCGCTGGCGCGTCTGGAGCACCCCCGGGTGCAGGCCGACGTACGGCTGGCGCTTACCGGGCACCGCGGGCGGACGGCGGGCACGGCGGCGGTGGCGCTGGCCGGCGAGGCGAGCAGGGCGACGTCGGCCCTGTTCGGCGCCGTGGTGCTGGCCGTGCACGTGTGGTGGGTGGCCCCGGTCGCGCTGGCCCTGTCGATCGCGCAGAACCGGCGCATCGCCGCGATGCTGGTCGGCCCCGGCGGTGCGGAGTCGCTGGCCGACAGCCCCGAGCAGGTCATGCGCCTGCGCCGGGCCGGCTATCTGGCCGAGCTCGCCGGCGGTCCCGGCGCCGCGAAGGAGATCCGCGTCTTCGGCGTGGACGGGTTCCTCGTCGGCCGGTACGTGACGGCCATGCGCGCGTTCCTGACCCCGCAGGCGCGCGGGCGCCGCGCCGTCGTGCGCGGGTACGCGGCCGTGCTGGGGCTGCACCTGGCCGGGGCCGCCGCGACGTTCGGGACGCTGGCCTGGCTGACCGCCGCGGGCGCGCTGGGGGCCGCAGCCCTGGCGCAGAGCGTGCTGGCGGCCCTGCTGGTCCTCGCGTACGGTGCGGGCGGCCACCAGATGTTCGAGATCGCCTACGGGAGCAAGCCGTACGAGGCCACCCTGCGCCTGCTCCACCCCTCTCTCACCACCACCACGCCGGCGATCGCCGGGCCTGCCGGCCGCGACGGCGAGGGGCCCGGGCTGGTCAGGGTGACGTTCGCCTACCCCGGCCGCGCGGAACCGGTGCTCAAGGAGCTCGACCTGCGGGCGCGGCCGGGGGAACGGCTGGCCCTGGTCGGGCTGAACGGCGCGGGCAAGACCACCCTGGTCAAGCTGCTCACCGGCCTGTACACCCCCCAGAGCGGCACCGTCAGCGCCGCTGAGGACGCCGCCGTGGTCTTCCAGGACTTCGCCCGCCACCCGCTGCCGCTGCGCGACAACGTCCGTCTGGGCGCGCCCGCGTACGAGGGGACGGACGCCGACGTGCTCGCCGCGCTGGCCGCGG
Source organism: Nonomuraea sp. B5E05 (assembly GCF_039880665.1). Lineage (NCBI taxonomy): Bacteria > Bacillati > Actinomycetota > Actinomycetes > Streptosporangiales > Streptosporangiaceae > Nonomuraea > Nonomuraea sp. B5E05. The sequence goes on along the minus strand of NZ_JBDPMJ010000048.1, from coordinate 30,130 downwards.
TCGACGCGCTCGACCTGCTGGAGGGGCTTCCTCGCGGGCTGGACACGCCGCTGTCGCGGTCGTTCACCGGGGGCCGTGACCTGTCCGGAGGGCAGTGGCAGAAGGTGGCGCTGGCCCGGGCCGTGTACGCTCTCGACGCGGGCCGGCGGATCCTGATCGTCGACGAGCCCACCGCCCATCTGGACGCGCGGGCCGAGCAGGAGGTGTTCGAGCGGCTGCTGGACCGCACGCGCGGGCGCACCCTGGTGCTCATCTCGCACCGGTTCGCCACCGTACGGCGGGCGGACCGGATCGTCGTCCTCGACGGCGGCGCCGTGGCCGAGCAGGGCGGTCATGCCGAGCTGCTGGCTCTGGGCGGCCGTTACGCGCGCTGGCACCGCCTCCAGACCGCCCTGATCGCGGAGGGCGGCCGGTGATCCTGCCCCTCCTGCCCCGGCTCCGGACCGTCCCGATCGCGGGGGCGGGCCGGTGACCGCGACCCTCCGTACGCTGCTGACCCTGGCCTGGCGCACCGACCGGCGGGCCTTCCTCACCCTGGCCGCCTTCCTCGCCCTGGGCGCCGTCAGCCAGGGACTGGTCGGCGTGTTCCTGCGGGCGCTCACCGACACCGCCACCGCCGGCCACGGCGCGCGGGCGTCCCTGTGGGGACTGGCCGCCGGGGCCGCGCTGGCCACCGGTGTCGCGCTCGGCCGCGCGGAGCTGGCGCTGATGGAGGAGCTTGCCGAACGCATGGGCCTGTCCGTGCAGGAGGAGATCCTCACCCTCACCTCGGGCGTGCCCACCATCGAGCACCTGGAGCGGCCCGCGTACCTGGACAAGCTGGCGATGTTGCGCGACGAGAGCCGTCAGCTGTACTTCGCGGTGTGGGCGCTCGCGCTGGTCGCCGAGCACGCCGTGCAGATCGGGCTCGGCGTCGTGCTGATGGCCGCCGTGCATCCGCTGGTGACGCTGCTGCTGGGCGGCGCCGTGCTGCCGTCGCTGCTGGTACGCGGCCGCGCGGCCCGCCACGTCGACGCGGCTGCCGAGCGCACCGCTGAGACGGCCAGGCTGGAGCAGCACCTGTCCGAGTCCGTCACCACGCCGCGGACGGCCAAGGAGATACGGATCAGCCGCGCCGCGCCCGCCCTGGAGGCCATGGCCGCGCGCCGGTGGGAGGAGGTGTCGGCGGGGTTGTCGCGGGGCGAGGTCCGGGCCGCGCTGCTCACGTTCGCCGGGTCGGGCACGTTCCTGGCCGGGTACGTGTCGGCGCTCGGCTGCACGGCCTGGCTGGTCGCCCAGGGGCGGGCCACGGCGGGCGACGTGGTCCTGGTGGCCACGGTCGGGGTGCAGTTCGTCACCCAGGCGTCCCGGCTGGCCTTCCACCTCGGGTCGGTGGCCGCGGGCCTGCGGGCCGCCGCGCGGCTCGCCTGGCTTCGCGCCTACGCCCGCACTCACGACCCGGCCCTGGCGGAGTCCGGCGACGACGCACCCCGCGCCATGACGAGGGCGGCCATGATCGATCACGGCCGGGAACGCGGCGGGGCCGAGCCGCCTGAGAGCTTCGCGCAGGGCATCACGCTGCGGAACGTGACGTTCACCTATCCCGGCACCACCCGGCCGGTGCTGCGCGGGATCGACCTGAGCCTGCCCGCCGGCGCGACCGTCGCGCTGGTCGGGTCGCACGGCTCGGGCAAGACCACCCTGGCCAAGCTGCTGTGCGGCCTCTACCAGCCCTCCGGCGGCGAGATCCTGCTGGACGGCGTCCCGCTGCGGGACGTGCCGGCCGTGCGCTGGCGGCGCCGGATCAGCGCCGTGTTCCAGGACCGGGTTCCGTTCGAGCTCGCCGCCGCCGAGACGGTCGGCATCGGCGACCTGCCCCGTATGGACGACCGCGCCGCCGTGGAGCAGGCGCTGGAGCGGGCCGGCGCCACGGAGACGGTGGCCGGGCTGCCCAGGGGCCTGGACACCGAGCTGGGCGACAGCTTCGAGGGCGGCGTGACGTTGTCCGGCGGGCAGTGGCAGAGCCTGGCCCTGGCGCGCGCCTCGATGCGGGAGGAGCCGCTGCTGTTCGTGCTGGACGAGCCGACCGCCTCCCTGGACGCTCCCGCCGAGAGCGCCGTCTTCGCCAGGTACGCGCAGGCCGCGCGCCGCCACCGCGCCGCCATCACTCTCCTGATCACCCACCGCTTCCCGACGGTGCGCATGGCCGACCTGATCGTGGTGCTGGACGGCGGGCGGATCGCCGAGCAGGGCGCTCACGGCGAGCTCATGGCCCGCCGGGGCCGCTACGCCGAGCTGCACGCCATCCAGCGAGCGGCGGCGGACGGCTAGGCCGCCGGCCGGCCGGGCGGAAACGCGAGCGAGCGCGCGTCCCGAACGGGACGCGCGCTCGCTCGCGGTGACCGGGGTCAGGCGGCGTACTCGGGGTAGCCGTAGCCGACGACCTGGGACTTCGGACGGGTCCGCTCCTCGACCTTGCCGTTGCCGGTGTTGCCTTCGACCGTGGAGATGGTGCCGTCGCCGTTGTCCTTCACGACGAAGCCGACGTGCTGGATGTCGGTGAGCTTCTTGCCGCCGTCCCAGGAGAAGAACACCACGGCGCCGGGCTTGGCCTTGTTGCCGAAGCGGTCGTTGGCGGCGAACCACTTGGCGTGGGTGACGGTGTAGGCGTCCCAGCCGATCTGCGGGCGGGCGCCGGTCTGCTCGCCGACCCAGGAGACGAACATCGCGCACCAGGCGGCGTTCAGGTACGCGGCCCGGTTGCCGCCGTCGCGGGCGATGGTCTCGGCGGCGCGCTGCGAGTCGGCGTACCACTTCTGGTACGGGGTGCCGCCGCCGGCGGCGTTCTCGGAGGTGCCGACCTGGGACTTGGCGAAGTCCAGGACCTGGGAGGCGGTCACGTTGACCTTGGTCTCCTTGGCCGCGCGCTGCTTGGAGTCGGTCACCGGGGAGACGGCGGCCGGCTTGTCCGCGGGCGGGGTGTCGGCGTTGGCCGCGGCGACGTTGAAGCCGAAGGCCGAGGCGAGGACGCTGGCGCCGAGTGCGGCGCAGGTGATGGTTCGCTTGGGAATTGCGGTAAGACGGAACGTGGCCATCGAGGGGGTAACTCCTTGCTTCCATGCCGCTTACCGGGTTAGCTGACGGGTTCGGGCGTGGAAGCTGCCCTACGGCACCAGAGTGCCGATTCACCCCAAAGGACGTGGGTCCCCGGTTCCGCGTGATGCGGATTCAGCGGTCACAGGACAATCCTGTGATCTATCGTGCGATGGTCAGACATAGCCGGACAAACCGGACGTATGCCGTAAGTTGCCCCACAAGGTAATACATGGGGCAAGAGGATTACAACTGCATAAAGGCCCAGCTAGGCGATTTGCCTGCGAGCGTCGGCCAGAAGCCCTGCCATGGCAAGGGATTCGTCAAGGGGCATGATCGAGGATTCGGTCCTGCCCTCGGCCGTGGCGGCGCGGACCTCGCGGAGCTCACCGGCGTATCCGTTGTCGGCCGGATCGAGCACATGCTCTTCCGGCTCCATGGAAGGCCCGGTGAGGACGATCCGCTCCGGCGCCCAGAACGGCGCGTGGATGTCCGCCCGCATCTGCGTACCTACAACACAGGCATGGTTCGGGTAATTCCCCAGCAAGGAGGTTTCCACGAAAGCCCGCCTGCCGCCGGGATAGAGCAACACCCCGCCCGCCTCCGCGTCAACTCCGCTCGGCGCCAGGGAGCCCGTCATGCGCAGGCCGGTGGGCATGCCCAGAAGCAGCTGGGCCAGGCCGAACGGGTAGACCCCCAGGTCGAGCAGCGAGCCCCCGCCCAGCTCCGGGGCCCACAGCCGGTGCGCCGGATCGTACGGCATGGCGAAGCCGAAACTGGCCTGCACCGACCGGATGTCGCCGAGCCGCGCGTCGGCGGCGATGAGGCGGATCAGCGGGTTGAACCGCATCCACATGGCTTCCATCAGGAACACGCCCGCCTCGCGCGCCAGGCGTACCATCTTCTCCGTGTCGTCCACGGTCGCGGCCAGCGGCTTCTCGCACAACACGGCCTTGCCTGCGGCGATGGCGGCCTGCGCGACCCGCAGGTGCTCGGTGTGCGGCGTCGCCACGTAGATCGCGTCCACCGCGGGGTCGGCGCACAGGTGCTCGTAGGAGCCGTACGCCGACTCCGCGCCCAGCGCGGCCGCCAGGGCCTGCGCCCGCCGCAGGTTCCTGGAACCGACGGCGCCCACCCGCATCCCGGGCTCGGCCACGATGGCCGCTCCCACGGTCCGCGCTATGACGCCCGTCGCCGCGATGCCCCACGTGAAGTCCCGCACGCGGAAGATGCTAGACGATCAGACCAAATTGAACGTGTCAGGGTCGCCTCCGATGCGAAGGCCCCTGTTGAGCGCGCCGATGGCGGCCATGCTCTCCGGATCGAGGATGAAGTCGAACACGTCGATGTTCGCGGCGATCCGCGACGGCGTCACGGACTTGGGAATGACGACGTTGCCGAGTTGCAGGTGCCAGCGGAGCACGATCTGCGCGGGGGTCTTGCCGTGCTTGTCCGCCAGCACCGCGAGCGCCGGATCCTCGAGCAGCCCCTTGCCCTGGCCGAGCGGGCTCCACGCCTCGGTGAGGATGCCGTTGGCCTCGTGGAAGGCCCGCATCTCCCGCTGCTGGAAGTACGGGTGGAGCTCGACCTGGTTGATGGAGGGCGTGATGTCGGTCTCGGTCATGAGCCGGGTGAGCGTGCCGACGGTGAAATTGGACACGCCGATGGCCTTGGCCCGCCCGTCACGGTAGATCTTCTCGATCGCCTTCCACGCCTGTACGTACCTGTCCTGCTTCGGCACCGGCCAGTGGATGAGATAGAGATCGACGTAGTCGAGCCCCAGCCGGGCCAGGCTCTCGTCGAAGGACTCCTCCGCGCGGGCGTGGTCGGCGTTGCGCAGCTTGGTGGTGACGAACACCTTCTCGCGGCGCAGGCCGGACGCGCGCACGGCACGCCCCACGCCCTCCTCGTTCTCATAGGCGGCGGCGGTGTCGATGTGCCGGTAGCCGGCCTCCAGCGCCGTCGTCACCACCTGCTCCGCCTCGCCGGCAGGCACCTGCCAGACGCCGAAGCCGAGTTGCGGGATCTGCACGCCGTCCGTGTTGAGCATGAGCGAGTTCATGGTCTCCATTGTTCACGCACCGTTTCTGGCCGCTTAAGGCGGCCGGGCTAGCTTGAAGCGGTCGTGAACGCGCCATCACCCGGCTGGGAGGACTGGAGTGGTCGAACAGGCGTCGGCCTGGGTGGAGTCACCGCTCCAGATGCTGTGCGCCGTCGAGGCCCACCACGCCGGGCTCCTCGGGACCGCCACGGCCGTCGTGCCGCGGGCGGGGCTTCGCCCGCTGAAGGTGACCCGCCAGGAGCTGCGCGCTCTCGGGCTGCCCGACGGGCTCGAACTGACCGAGCCGCGCGAGACCATGCCGAGGCGCCTGCACGCCGTCGGCGACGCCTTCTCCGGCAAAGTCCAGCTGCGCTGGCTCACCTCCGGCACCGGAATCACCTCGGGACGCATCGTCATCGTCGACGACGGCCTGGCCACGCTCCGGCTTCTGGAGCTGCTGGCCGCCGGGCCTTCGCGGCCGCTGCTGCGGGCCCGCGCCAGGCCCACCGCGCCGCGCTCGGCGCTCGGCCTGGCGGCCGCGCTGCGGCTGCGCATGAGCGAGGTCTCCGTCTTCACCGCGCTGCCCGTGACCGACGAGCTCGCCGCCGCCGTCCGCCGTGCCGGTGTCGACCTCGTACGCCACGACTTCGCCTGGTTGCGCGCCCAGCCGCCCAGCGCGGAAGGGCCGGCCGAGCGCACGATCGTGCTCGGCACCTCGCTCGTCAGGAACGGCCTCGTGCACCGCGACCACTACCTGCGCTGGCTGACCGAGCTGGCGGCGCGGGAGCCGCTCGCCTACTACCCGCACCGCCGCGAGGACCCCGTGGACGTGGCCCTGATCCGGGAGCGTCCCGGCATCACCGTGCACGACGCTGGCGTGCCCGCCGAGCTGACGTTGCGCGGGCTGGACGCGGGCCAGCGCGTCCTCAGCCTCCCCTCGACGGCGATCACCTCGCTGCGGGTGCTGCTCAGCCCGCGCGGTGTCGCCATCGAGCCCGTGAACGTTCCCGATGACTGGTGGACCAGCAGGGCGGAACCCGCCCTGCGCTCGCATTTGACTGGAGTGTCTGGGTGAGAGTGCTGGCGGTTGCCGACTCCGACTCGTACCTGAAGTGGGCGGCCTGCCTGCTCGGCGACCTGCCCGCCGGGAGCGTGACGGAGCTGGCGGTGGTGCGCACGCCGATCGCGCCCTCGCCCGAGCAGATCGCCGCGGCGGTGAGCGGCCCGGTGGAGCGCCGGGCGGGCCGGGGAGAGGCGCCGCCGGTGTTGTCGGCGCGGTCGGTGCGCAGGCTGGCCGAGCGCACGCGGCCCGACGTGATCCTCGTCGCCTGCACGGGCCCGGTCGTGGACGTGCTGGTCTCCGAGGTGTTCGCGGGGCTGCAGCCGAGGCCCGTGTTCGTCAGCGGGCTGCCGGGCATCTCGGTGCCGGCCACGGAGAAGGCGTGGGTGTTCCGCAGCGGCTGCGACCTGTTCGTGGTGCACAGCGAGCGGGAGGTGGCCGAGTTCGGCGACATCGCCGGCCGGCTCGGCGGGGGAGGGGCGGTCGGCCTGGCCAGGCTGCCGTTCCTGCGTCCCGATGCCGTGGCCGAGGGCGGGAACCGGATCGTGTTCGCCACCCAGGCCAAGGTGCCGCGCCCGCGCGAGGAGCGCGAGCGCGTCCTGCTGGCGCTCGCCGAGCTCGCCGGGCGGCGGCCGGAGCTCGACGTGGTGGTCAAGCTGCGCGCCCTGGAGGACGAGCGGCAGACGCACAACGAGCGCCACCACTACCAGCGGTTGTGGCGGGAGCTGGGCGAGCCCGGGCGGCTCGCCTTCGCCGCCGGGCCGATGCACGAGCAGCTCACGCGGGCGGCCGGGTTCGTCACGGTGAGCTCGACGGCGGCGCTGGAGGCGATCGCGCTGGGCGTGCCCTCGCTGGTGCTGAGCGACTTCGGCGTCAGCGCCGAGATGATCAACCTGGTGTTCGAGGGCAGCGGCTTGCTGGGCACGCTGGACGACCTGGCCAAGGGCGACTTCCGCACCGCCTCGGCCGAGTGGTGCGCGGCCAACTACTTCCACCCGCCGGAGCGCGGCACCTGGGCGGGGCTGCTGGCCGGGCTGGTGAGCGACCGGCCGGGGACACCCGCCCGGTCGCTGCTGGACGGGCCCGAGCACGCCGCCGCCCGGCGCAAGGCCCGGCTGCGGGTGGAGGTCCATCCCACGATGTTGCGAGCGGGCTACCGCGCCAAGCGCCGCATGCGCCGCTATCTGAAGGCCCTGTCCTAGCAGCCCTGTCCTAGCAGCGCTGTCCTAGCAGCGCTGTCCTAGCAGCGCTCAGCTCGTTGTTCTGAGTTTCCTGCGCAGCCTGGTCAGCGCACCGGACCTGGCGGGCGGGGCCACCAGGTCCAGCGCCTCGAGCCGCCTGCGCTTGAAGTAGCGGGCGTCGAACGTGATGGCGTCCGGCCGCAGCTCCGGATAGGTGCCGGCCTGCATGCAGTAGCCCACGGTCCGTACGAGGCCGGGCAGGTCCACGGCGGGCGGCTCTTCGATCACGCCCTCCGCCGACAGCCGGGGCAGCAGCGCGTCGACGATCGTGACCGGGATCCTGTTGCTGTTCTCGTACGGCGTCAGCCGCTCCAGCACCATGCCGGTGCCGTACGACGCGACCGGCAGCCCGAAGTAGCGCCGCGCGGTCACCAGCCCGGTGGAGAAGCAGCCCACGACCAGCTCGGGCCGCAGCGCCGCGAAGCACACCTCGGCGGGCACGCTCTCGGCGGCCACCGACAGGTCCACCCCCAGAGGCCCGGCCGCGGCACGCAGGAGCCTGGCGTGCCGGCGCCCCGCTGCCGGGTGCGGTTTGAACACGACGTCGGTGCAGCCGCGGGCGGCCAGCGCCGCCAGCATCGTCTCGTGCAGCGCGGCCTCCTCCTCCGGCGTGACGATCTCCAGCGCCGACAGGTACTGGCCGAGGATCACCGCCTGTCCGGCGGGCGGCAGGGGCACGGTGGCGGCCACCTCGTCCAGCACCGACAGGAAGCGCTCGCCGGGCAGGAGCTCGGGCGCGACGCCGTACTCGCTGAGCAGCAGCGGCGTCAGCCCCGGCACGAGGTCCAGGTGGAGCAGCCGCCCCACGCGGCGGAAGATCTCGGCGGGCAGCGGGTCGCGGGTCGGGCCGTAGCTCATCAGCCCGTCGGAGTAGACGGTGATCGGGCAGTCGCGCACCAGCCCCGCGATCGTGCGGGCGGGCGGCACCGCGATCGACTCCAGCACCAGCTCCTCGACCCCGTCCAGCCCCCAGCGGGAGCGGATGAGGCGCTCCATCATGGGCACCTCGATGACCCGCGCCCGCCAGTCGGACGGATGCAAGGGGGCGATGAGCTCGTTCCACGAGACGACCTCGTCGAAGCGGCCGCGCAGCGGCGCGAAGCCGGGCGTCCCGTCGAGCGGCGTCGCCACCTCGGGCACGGCCGCGTTGTTCGACACCACGAGCAGGCGCCGGCCGTCGCCGAACCGGCCGTCGTCGATGGCGGCGGCCAGCGACATCGCCCCGAACAACGTCGAGGCGTAGAAGACCTTCACGCAGGCTCCTCCCGGTCATGGCGGACCCGGCTGTACGGGCTGGGGGGCGGGCTGGCGGGCAGGCCGGGCACCAGGGCCCGCAGCAGCGCCTCGCGGTCGCGGGCCATCCCGGCCACCGACTCCGCCACCAGCTCCGGGGGCAGCCCGCCCACCATCTCCGCGCCGCGCTCCTCGAAGCGGGCACGCAGCTCGGGCGTGAGACGGTCGCCGATGTCCAGGTGGTGGGCCAGCAGCGCGCAGAAGTTCCGCACCGCCTTGGGCAGGAACTCCGGCTCCACGTCCTTGAAGACCAGCTCGAACGCGTCGAAGAAGTGCAGCTGGCGCTCGTCGCCCACCTGCGTCAGCGACCCGGAGACCATGCGCCGGTAGAACACGCCGGCCAGCGACACCACCGCGAACGTGGCGGCCTCCCTGTGCAGCCGCCAGATCCACGGACGGTCCTCGGCGGTGTGCAGCGAGCCGGGGAAGTGCAGCAGGTCGCCCAGGGAGCGCCGGTAGATCCCGGCCCACGCGTACGGGTAGTCCACCATGGTCCGGACCCCCGCGGGCATGATGGCGCCGCGCGCGTCGAGCACCGCGCCCCTCGGGGTGGCCAGCGGGGCCCGGTGCACGACCCGCTTGCGGCCCTCGACCTGGACGTGGTCGGTGCGGACGAAGTCGCACCCGAGCCCGTCGACGGCCTCGACGAGCCGCGCCAGGTAGCCGGGGGCCAGCCAGTCGTCGCCGTCCAGATACGTGACGTACCGGCCCGACGCGGCCGACAAGCCCGTGTTGCGCGCGTCGGCCAGCCCGACGGGAGCGCGGTTGCGCACCAGGCTCAGCCCGGGCAGATCGAGGAGGAAGTCCTCCACGATGTCGCCCGTGGCGTCCACGGACCCGTCGTCCACGACGATGAACTCGAAGTCGTGCCGGGCGTTACGGCAGAGCGAGGCGAGCGCGTCGGCGATGAAACGCTCGCCGTCCCGCACCGGCACGATGACGGAGAGGGTGATCACTGAGAGGGCCGGTCAGACGGTCACCCGGCGCAGGCGGGCCTTGGGGGCCTGCTCGCCGGGGAAGACGCGCTTGACGCCGTCGCCCATGGCCTGCTCGATGATGCGGATGTCGCGTACGAGGTGCTCAAGGCCCGCCGGCTCCAGCGAGGCGGCGTGGTCGGATCCCCACATGGTCCTGTCGAGCGTGATGTGCCGCTCGACGCAGACCGCGCCGAGCGTCACGGCGGCCAGCGAGATCTGCAGCCCGCGCTCGTGCCCGGAGTAGCCGACGGGCACGCCGTAGCGCTCCTTGAGCGTGGTGATCGTGCGCAGGTTCGCCTCCTCAGGAGGCAGCGGGTACGTGGACGTCGCGTGCATCATGATCAGCTTCTCGGTGCCGAGGATCTCGACGGCCCGGTCGATCTCCGGCAGCGTCGACATGCCGGTCGACAGGATGACCGGCTTGCCGGTGGCGGCCAGGACACGCAGCAGCTCGTGGTCGGCGACGCTCGCCGAGGCCACCTTGTGCGCCAGGACGTCCATCTCCTCCAGGAACTCCACCGACGGCACGTCCCATGGGGAGGCGAACCAGTGCAGCCCCCGCTCATCGCAGTATTTCGCGATCTGGCGGTACTCGTCATGGCCGAACTCGGTCCGCTCCTTGTACTCCAGATACGTCATCTCGCCCCACGGCGTCTGCCGGATCTGCCCCTTCTGCTCCTCGGGCACGCAGATCGCCGGGGTGCGCTTCTGGAACTTGACCGCCTGGCAGCCCGCGTCGGCGGCCACGTCGATGAGACGGCGGGCGAGGTCGAGGTCGCCGTTGTGGTTGATGCCGATCTCGCCGATCACGTAGACGGGCTCGCCGTCGCCGACCGGCACGTCACCGATCACCACCGGGCCGAGCCTGCGCTCCGTCCTCGCCTCGGCGGCGGGTGCCGCGGGGCGGGCGGCCACGACCCGGTCGCACAACTCGCGCACCGCGCCCGACCCGCCGGGCCTGGTCAGCACCACGCGGGCGGCGGCGCGCACGCGCGGGTGCGCGTCGGGCGTGGCGACGGGCCAGCCGACCTCGGCCATCGGGCCCAGGTCGTTGACGTCGTTGCCGACGTAGGCGACCTTGGCCGGGTCGAGGCCCTCGATGTTCAGCCAGTCGCGCAGCACGGTGCGCTTGTCGGCGAGCCCCTGCAACACGGGCACGCCCAGCTTGCGGGCGCGGGCGGCCACCACCGGGTTGCGCTCGGTCGACATCACCAGCACCTTCACACCCGAGCGCCGCAGCAGCGACACGCCCATCCCGTCGGAGCGGCTGACCAGCACCATCTCCCGGCCCTCCGAGTCGACGTAGGCGCGGTCGTCGGTGTGCACGCCGTCGAAGTCGGTGATGACCGCGTCGACGTCGATCGGCTCCGGCTCGTCGAGGAACGGGGCCAGCGCGCGGACCAGCTCGAGGTCCTCGGGATCGTCGATCTCGATGGCGTGCTGCGGCGGCACCGGCTGCACGGCGACCTCGCCGAAGAAGCGGTGGCCGCGCTCGCGCAGGCCGGAGGTGCGCATGACGTAGAAGGCGCCGTTCTCGCGGAACTGGGGTTCGCGGTCCTGGCGGCGCGGCCTGACGGCGGGGTCGTGGTTGACGCCCCCGCCGGTGGCCGTCCAGAGGAACTCGTGCGTCGGCAGCCCCGACACGACCGAGTCGGCCTGGCCGTCCAGCACCTTGCGCACCGCCGCCGACAGGTCGGCGGGGTCGATGAACGCGCTCGTGCACTGGACGAGCACCACGACCTCGGGGTCGGCGCCGAGGGCGTCGAGCGCGTGCAGCACCGCCGACTCGCTGGAGGCGGTCGAGCCGCTCAGCTCCTCGGGCCGGTCGACCACGGTCGCCCCCGCCTGCCTGGCGGTCCCGGCGATGCCCGCGTGGTCGGTGCTGACCACGACCTCGTCCACGAGCTCGGCGCGCAGGCACGCCCGCACGGCGCGGGTGACCAGGGGTACGCCCCCGACCAGGGCGAGGTTCTTCAAGGGAACGCCCGCCGAACCTCCGCGGGCGGGAATGACGGCCAGGACTCGCACGGTGGGTCTCCTCGGTACGTCGGACTGCACCCAGAAGCTAGAAGGCCGGGTTGAACGGCCAGCGTCACCGTCATTAACTTTCCATGGGGATCCGGTGGAGCAGCTCTGGCCGGCCCACTCCGCCGTACCGAGGCGGGGAGCGCCGTCACTGCGCGAGCGGAAGCCGCAGGACGAACCTCGCCCCGCCCGGGCAGTCCTCGACGGCGATCCGGCCGCCGTGCGCGATCGCCACGTCCCGGGCGATGGCCAGGCCCAGCCCGGTGCCGCCCGCGTCGCGGCTGCGAGCCGCGTCCAGGCGGGTGAAGCGTTCGAAGATGCGCTCGCGGTCCTTCACGGCTATCTCCATCCCGTCGTTCTCGACGGCCAGCACCGCCATGCCGTCCGCGCGGGAGACCGTGACCAGGACTCGCGACTCGGCGTGCCGCTGGGCGTTGTCCAGCAGGTTCGTCAGCACCCTGCCGAGCTGGACGCGTACCCCTTCGACCACCACCCCCTCCTCCAGCTCCACCTGGACGGGCACCTTGTCGGAGCGGGTGGCCAGCTCCTGGCGCACCAGCACGGCCAGGTCGACGTCCTCCTTGGCGGCGTCCACCTGGGATCCGATCCTGGCCAGGAGCAGCAGGTCGGTGATGATGGCCTCAAGGCGGTCGGTGTCGCGCAGGCTGCCGCTCACCAGCGATTCGACGTCGGTGTCCTCCGGGTAGAGCTGGGCGCTCTCGAGCTGGGCGCGCAGCCCGGCGATGGGGGTGCGCAGCTCGTGGGAGGCGTCGGAGGCGAACCGGCGCTGCTGCTCGGCGGAGCGCTCCAGCCGGGCCAGCGTGTTGTTGACCGACCGGGCCAGCTGGGTCAGCTCGTCGTCGCCCGGCGGCTGCGAGACCCGGTGGCTCAGATCGCCGGCGCGGACGGCGTCCAGCTCGGCTCGCATGATCGCCACCGGCCGCAGCGCCCTGCCCGTGACCAGCCACGTGGTCCACGAGGCCAGCGCGATCAGCACCGCGACCTGGACGAAGACGATCACGTCGAGGACGCGGGTGTCGAGCACGTCGGGGCTCCTGCGGCCGGCGTACACGACGGGGGAGTCGGCGAAGATGGTCACCCGTACCGCCGACAGATGCACGCACTCGCTCGGCAGGCAGTTCGTGGTGCTGATGTCCTGGGTCTCCTTCGTGGGGCGCACGTCGCTGAGCGGCGGCAGGTTCCTGGCCGCGTCGCTCGTGGCGACGATCTGCCCGCTGGGGCCGACGACCTGGATCAGGTCGACCGACGGGTCGACCACCGGGATGGCGGCGCCCACGGGGAGCGCGCCGCCGCGCATCTCGGCGGCGATGCGCTCGGCGGTGTCCCTCGTCGACTGGAAGACGCCCGCCTCGATGACGGACCTGGCCACCACGATGCCGACGATGGCGAGGGGGATGAACACGAGGGCGGCGACGGCCGTCGCGATGAGGGTCACGCGTCCGCGCAGGGACCTGGCCCACCAGGGTGCCATCCCCCGAGGTTACCGAGCGTGATTGCCGCTGTATGTCGGGTTAAGACAAAGATTCACCCAACCGTGGAGCGCTGGAGCCAGACCGTGGTGTCCGGCGGGACGGATCCGTCGCGCGGCAGCGGCCCGCTGGACAGCAGCACCTCGCCCGTCACGTCGGGGCGCACCGGCTCCTCGCCCGTGTTGACCATCACGACCAGGCCGGGCTCGCGCTCGATGGCCAGCACGTCCTCGGGGGAGTCGAGCCACGCGAGCGTCCCGCCGCCGAGCGCCGGGTGCTCCTTGCGGATCCGCAGGGCGGCCCGGTAGAGGTTCAGCGTGGAGCCGGGGTCGTCCTCCTGGGCCTCGGCCGACAGCGCCGCCCACGAGGTGGGGATCGGCAACCACGGGTCCGTCCAGCCCATGCCTTCGGAGCTGGTCCACGGGATGGGCACCCGGCAGCCGTCGCGGCTGTCGCCGCGGCGCAGGAACGCGGGGTCCTGGCGCAGCTCGTCCGGCAGGTCGAGCACCTCGGGCAGGCCCAGCTCCTCGCCGTTGTAGAGGTAGGCCGAGCCGGGCAGGGCCAGCATGAGCAGGGTGGCCGCCCGGGCGCGGGCCAGGCCGCCGTGGCGGGTGACGTGGCGCGGCTTGTCGTGGTTGGACAACACCCACGTGGTGGGCGCCCCGACCAGCTCCGCCTCCTTCAGCGACTTCTCGATGACCGTACGAAACGACTTGGCGTGGAAGTCGGCCAGCATGAAGTCGAAGTTGAACGCCTGGTGCAGCTCGTCCGGTCCGATGTAGCGGGCCAGCCGTTCCGGCGAAGACACCCACGCCTCGGCCACCGCCATCCTGCCGCCCGGGTAGGAGTCGAGGATCGGCCGCCACTCGCGGTAGATGTCGTGCACGCCGTCCTGGTCGAAGTAGGGGACCTGCTCCCCGCCCAGCATCTCGGCCTGGCGCCCGTCCTTCGCCCCCACGTCGGGCAGTCCAGGGGCCTTGACCATGCCGTGCGCCACGTCGATGCGGAAGCCGTCCACGCCGCGGTCGAGCCAGAACCGCAGGATGCCCGTGAACTCGGCGCGCACCTCCGGGTTCTCCCAGTTGAGGTCGGGCTGCTCGGGCGCGAACAGGTGGAGGTACCACTGCCCGTCCTCGACCTGGGTCCAGGCGGGACCGCCGAAGATCGACTCCCAGTCGTTGGGCTGGTCGCGGAAGATGTAGCGGTCGCGCAGCCCGGCCTGGAACCACGGGTGCCGGTCGGAGGAGTGGTTCGGCACGAGGTCCACGATGACCCTGATGCCGGCCTCGTGCGCGCCGGCGACGAGCGCGTCGAAGTCGCCGAGCGAGCCGAACATGCGGTCCACGTCCCGATAGTCGGCCACGTCGTAACCGCCGTCGGCCATCGGCGAGGTGTAGAAGGGGCTCAGCCAGATGGCGTCCACGCCCAGGCGCGCGAGGTAGGGCAGCCGGCCGCGCACGCCCTCGAGGTCTCCGACGCCGTCGCCGTCGGAGTCGGCGAAGCTGCGGGGATACACCTGGTACACGACGGCGTCGCGCCACCAGTCGTCATTGCCGAGCATGTCTGTCCTTCCCCCGGATGTCCCAAGATGTCGGGATGGTCTGGTGAAGGATGCCGCGATCGTTCTCTGGCGGTCAAGTGCAACTTGCGGAAAGTTGCAGGGATCACCGTCTCGCGCTGGAACGGCCGGTCACGAGGTCAGAAGGGGTGGGGATCCGGCCGCGGATTGCGCAAGTTCTTGCGGTGCCGGCGGAACCTCCGGGGAGGCTGCGGATGTCAACGCCCATGTGGCGTCCTGCCCCTTGATCACGCTACGGTTGCCTCTGCCGTGACCAGCGTTTCAACTAGATAGTGGTGTGCTCGCATGAGGGTGTTGCCCGTAGCCGTCATCGTCTCGCTCCTGCCGGCCGTGCCGGCCGCGGCTCAGGCCCACGCCGGAACGACGTACTACGTCGACTCCCGGTCGGGCGACGACGCGGCCGCCGGCACCAGCGCGAGCACCGCGTGGAAGTCGCTCGACCAGGCGGTCTCCGACCTCAAGCCGGGCGACACCGTCAGAGTCAGGCGCGGCAGCGCCTTCACCGCCCCCCTCACCCTCGCCGCCAGCGGCACGAAGGCCCAGCCGATCACCATCACGACGTACGGCTCCGGGGCCAAGCCCAGGATCAGCGGCTCCGGCGGCGACTGCGTCGTGGTCAAGGGCCATCACTGGCGCATCAGCGGCCTGCGGGCCTCCGCCTGCCGCTGGGCCGGCTTCCGTCTCGACGGCGACGACAACGAGCTGATCGGCGTGCAGGCCGACAAGAACATCGCCGGCGCCTTCGTCACGCCCTCCGGCGCCCGCAACACCATCCGCGACAGCGTCTTCACCGACAACAACCGGATGAGCGTCAACGACAAGGGCGGCGACAACGACTCCGGCGCCTTCGGCGTGCTGCTCAACGGCGACGACAACGTGGTGACCCGCAACACCATCACCGGCAGCTTCGCCAGGAGCGAGGACTACGGCACCGACGGCGCCGCCGTCGAGATCTTCGGCGGCGACCGCAACCGCGTCACGCACAACACCGCCAGGAACAACGAGACGTTCACCGAGCTCGGGGCCAAGAAGGGCAAGACCGCCACCGGCAACGTGTTCGCCTTCAACGTCGTGACCTCCTCCCGCAAGCGCGGCTCCTTCCTCATCACCCGCGGTCCCCGCCACATCGTCGGGCCGGTCAAGGGCACGGTCGCCGTGCACAACTCGGTCTACCTGCCGGCCCGCGACACCGTCGGCTGGTCCTGCCACGACGGCTGCGCGCCGTCCATCCTGAAGCTGCGCAACAACGTGATCGTCGTCGGCGGCGAGACCGGCTTCGAGGACGGCAAGGGCGCCGACGAGGGCGGCAGCGTGTACAAGGGCCGCACGGTCAGGTTCAAGCTGGGCCCGAAGTCGGTCATGGCCGATCCGAAGTTCACCTCCCGCACCGACCTGCGCCCCGGCGCCGGCTCCCCGGCGCTCGGCCGCGGCATCGCCTTGCCCCCGTCGTGGTACGGCGGCAAGGCCTTCGCCAAGGACATGAAGGGCAAGGCGCTGACCGGTTCGCCCGACGCGGGGGCGTACCAGCGCTGACCCGCGTCACCCGTCCGCCGGGTCTAGAGTGAGCGATGTGCTGCACGATGTTCGCGGGCCTCTGGTGAGGCAGCTCGCCGAGTCCGACGCTCCCCGGCGCTACTGGCACATGGGCGACGAGGACGGGCGGGCCTGGTTGTTCGAGAGCGTCGAGGGCGACGGCGAGCACTGGGCGGTCAGGCAGGTGGAGGTGGGCGCCGACCGGGCGGCCCGCCGCTACTGGTGGCGGCGGCTGCAGGACGACGACGGCTTCCTGACCGACCAGCCGCTGGAGATCTGGGAGCTCACCGAGATCACCGAGGCGGCGTTCGAGTCCGTCTGGGCCGCCGCCGGCTGAGCCTGCCTATCGGGCGGAATAGCTCGCCAGGCCGTTGATCATCAGGTGGACGGCCGTGTCGAAGGTGCGGGCCGTCTCGCCGGGGTCGTCAGGCACGTGGCCCTGGATCTCGGCCGTGATCAGCCCCGTGACGAACGCGTGCAGCACGTCACTCGTCCGGCGCAGCTCGGGCTCAGGCACCCCGGCCTGCCGCAGGATGCGGTAGAGGGTCGCCCAGATCACCAGCGTCCTGTCCTCGATGATCTCCGGGTGGGCGTGCAGGTAGGTCCACATGGCCGGATGGCTGCGCGCGTGCCGGTGATAGGCCAGGGCCAGCGTCCTGAGCTGGCCCTGCCAGGGGGTGCCGTCGTCGGGTGGGAGGTCCACGCGCTGCTGGATCGTGGCGCAGATCAGCCTGATCAGCGCGTCCTTGCTCGCCACGTGGTGGTAGAGCGACATCGGGTTGACGTCGAGCTCGGCCGCCAGCTTGCGCATGGACAACCCCTCCACGCCGCCCTCGTCGATCAGGCGCAGCGCCGTAGAGCTGATCTCTTCCAGTGTCAGGGGCGTCCCTCTGCGCGCGCTCACAGCCATACGCCGTATGGTAGCGTCCGCCATACGGTGTATGGCTACTCAAGGGAGCTCTCATGGCACGAATCCCCGCCCCGCCGGGCCTGCCCGTCGTGGGCAACACGCTGCAGATCCCCTCGCACTCGCCGGTGGAGCACTTCGTCAAGGTCGCTTCCCGGTACGAGGAGGGCATCTTCCAGCTCGAGATCGCCGGTCGCACGATCGTTCTCGTGTACGACCCGGACCTCGTCGCGGAGGTGTGCGACGAGAGCCGGTTCGTCAAGCGCATCGGGCCGCCGCTGTCGATCGTGCGCGACTTCGCCGGCGACGGGCTGTTCACCGCCGACCGGGACGAGCCCGTCTGGGGGCAGGCGCACCGCATCCTGATGCCGGCCTTCAGCCAGCGCTCGATGAAGGCGTACTACCCGCAGATGCTCGAGGTCGCCGAGCAGCTCATCACGTCGTGGGCCGGCCGCCAGGGGGAGGACCTGCCCGTCGCCGACGACATGACCCGGCTCACTCTGGACACGATCTCGCTCACCGGCTTCGGCTACCGCTTCCACTCGTTCGACTCGCCCGAGCTGCACCCGTTCCTCACGGCCATGGGAGGCGCGCTGACCGAGGCGATGCTGCGCAACCAGCAGCTCCCGTTCGTCACCAAGCTGCAGCGCAGACGCGAGGAGGCCTACCGCCGTGACATCGCCACCATGCAGGAACTCGTCGACGACGTGATCAGGCAGCGCCGTTCCGCGAGTTCGACGGGCTCGAAGGACCTGCTCGGGCTCATGCTGGAGGCGTCCGACCCGCGCAGCGGCGCCCGCCTGTCCGACGAGAACATCCGCAACCAGGTCCTCACCTTCCTGATCGCCGGGCACGAGACGACCAGCGGCCTGCTCTCCTTCGCCCTGTACAACCTGCTGCGCGAGCCCCACACCCTGGCCCGCGCGTACGACGAGGTGGACCGGCTGCTGCCGGACGACGAGCCGCCCTCGTACGAGACGATCATGAAGCTCGACGTGATCCCCCGCATCCTGGAGGAGACGCTGCGCGTCTGGTCGCCGATCCCGCTGTTCGCGGTGAGCCCAGCCGAGAGCACGGTCGAGAACGCCACGATCGGCGACTACGTCCTGCCCGAGGGCGCCAGGGCGGGCGTGCTGCTGCCGGCGTTGCACCGCCACCCCAAGGCGTGGGATCGGCCCGGCGAGTTCGACATCGACCGCTGGCTGCCAGAGCAGAAGAAGGCCCACCATCCGGCGGCGTACAAGCCGTTCGGCAACGGCGAGCGGGCCTGCATCGGCCGCCAGTTCGCGCTCACCGAGGCCAGGCTCGCCCTGGCGCTGATCCTGCGGCGCTTCGCCGTGTCCGACCCGAGCGTCTACCGCATGAAGATCAAGCAGATGCTCACCCTCAAGCCGGACGGCTTCACGCTCAGGGTCCGCGAGCGCCGCGCCCACGAGCGGGCGGTCGTGGCCGTGCCGCAGGAGCGGCCGAGCGAGCAGCAGGAGATCGCCGTCGCCGGCGTCCCCCTCACCGTCGCCTACGGCTCCAACCTCGGCACCAGCGCCGACCTCGCCGAACGCCTGGCCGAGCGGGCGGGGCGGGCCGGGTTCGCCACGACGCTGACGGCTCTGGACGAGCTGACGCCGCCGGGCGAGGGCCTGCTCGTCGTGGTCGCCTCCTCCTACAACGGCAAGGCCCCCGACAACGCCCAGCGTTTCGACGCCCTGGAGTCGCTGCCCGACATGTCCGGGGTGCGGCTGGCCGTGCTGGGCTGCGGCAACACGCAGTGGCCCACCTACCAGGAGTTCCCCAGGCGGGCGTACGAGAAGCTGACGGCGGCGGGCGCCGTGCCGCTGATCGAACGCGGCGAGGCCGACACGGACGGCGACTTCGACGGTGACGTGTCGGCGTGGACGGCCCGGCTGTGGGAGGCGCTGGCCGAAGAGTACAGCGCGCCCACCGCGGGTGCCGGCCCCCGCTACGAGATGGAGGTGCTCAGCGAGACCGAGGTCCGGCCGGCGGTCGTGTCCGAGCGGGCCTACCCGCTGACCGTCGTGTCGACCGGGGAACTGACCGGCGACCCCGCCGGGCTCTGGGACTTCTCGATCGAGGCGCCCCGCCCCGGCGTGCGCTCCATCGTGGCCAGGCTGCCCGAGGGCGTCACCTACACGGCGGGCGACCACGTGGCCGTCTTCGCCAAGAACGACCCCGAGCTGGTGGAGTGGGCGCTGGGCCGCCTGCGCGTCCCCCGGGACCAGGTCGTACGGCTGAGCGCCGCCGGAGCCACCCACCTGCCCGTCGGCACGCCGGTCACGGCGGGCCTGCTGCTGACCGAGTTCGCCGAGTTGCAGGAGGTGGCCACCAGGTCCGACCTGGAGGCGCTGGCCGCGCACACCGCCTGCCCGTGGACCCGCGGCCAGATCGCCGAGCTGACCGCGAACTACGCCGACGAGATCCTCGCCAAGCGGGTCTCCCCGCTGGCCCTGCTCGACCGCTTCCCGGCGATCGAGCTGCCGCTCCCCGCGTTCCTGGAGATGGCCGGGCCGATCAGGCCGCGCTACTACTCGGTGTCCTCCTCGCCGCTGGCCGATCCCGGGCTCGTCCGGCTCACCGTCGGCCTGGTCGAGGGGCCCGCCTGGTCAGGCTCCGGCACCTACCACGGCATGTGTTCGGCCTACCTGGCCGGGCTGAAGGAGGGCGACGTCTTCTACGGCTACGTCCGGGTCCCCGCGCCGCCGTTCCGGCTGCCCGCGGATCCGGCCACGCCGGTGATCCTCGTCGGCCCCGGCACCGGGTTCGCGCCGCTGCGCGGCTTCCTGGAGGAGCGGGCGCTGACCGGCGCGACCGGGCGGGCCGCGGTGTTCACCGGCTGCCGCCATCCGGACCACGACCAGCTGTACGCGGGCGAGCTGGCCGCCTGGGCCGCGTCGGACGTGGTGACCGTGCACGGCGCGTACTCCGCCGTGCCGGGGCATCCGTACCGGTTCGTGCAGGACGCCATCGCCGCGCGCGCGGACGAGGTGTGGGAGCTGCTGGAGCAGGGGGCCCACGTCTACGTCTGCGGCGACGGCCTGCGGATGGCGCCGGCCGTGCGGCAGGCGCTGCTGGACGTCCACCGCCGGGCGACCGGCCGTGACGGCGTGGCGTGGCTGGCCGCGCTGGAGGCGGACGGGCGCTACCAGCAGGACGTCTTCGCCTGATCCCGGGCTCCGTGGCGCGTTCCGGCTCCGTTTGCGCGAGGGTCCGCGCGCGGGCGCCTCGAAGGCCCTGGTCAGCAGAACGTGGTGTCCAGGGTCTTCTGCAGGGCGTCGGCGGGGGTCGTCCCGCTGTAGGGAAAGAGCGGCTATCTTCAGGGAAATCGTGGGGACGACTGTAGAAATCAGGGGAGGACCCGGCCATGCGGTCCGCCATACGATGACCTGCGGAAAACCGCAATACGCTTTATCGACAATTCGGACTTAACGCTGCATGCTGGGATATAAACCGCAGCATGTGCGACACATCCGTGGAACATGCCCGACATCTCTCCACGGCACTGTGGGAGCCTCTGGAAAGGGGGGCGCGATGCTGCTGCGACTGAGGGTGTCTCTTCCGGACAGGCCGGGCGGTCTGGGGCAGATCGCCAAGGCGCTGGGGGCGCTGGGAGCCGACATCCTGCAGGTCGTCGTGCTCGAGCGCGAGTGCGGCCGCGCCGTGGACGACTTCACCGTCTCCTGGCCGGGCCCGATCACCCCGAGCGAGGCGAGCGAGCGGCTGTCCTCCATGCCCGGCGTACGCGTGGAAGGGGTCTGGCAGACCAGGGAGATACCGGGATCCGCCCCTGACTACGACCTGTTGATGCACGTCGCGGCCGAGCCCGCACGAGGGTTCGCCACCCTGGTGGACGCGCTGCCCGGATTGTGCGGGGCGGAATGGTCGGTGGCCGTGGCCGACGGCGCCGTGCGGCACGCCTCGCTGGCCGCCCCCGCCGAGTTCGACCCACCCGAGCGCCCGCCGCGGGCCATCACCGTCGACGCCCGCGAGCTGCGGCTGATGTTGCTCCCGGTGCTCACCCAGGGCCTGCACGTGGTGGTGGCCAGGGCCGGCGGGCCGGTGTTCCACCGCGCCGAGGTCGAACGCGCCGCGCGCATCGTGGACGTGGTCGCCACGCTCGCCGCCCGGCACACGTCCGTACGCGCGGGTCATTGACCGGGCGATCACCTCGTCACTAACGTGATCGGTGCGAACAGGAGCCGCCCTTGACCGTTCACGAGCCCAGCATCGGCCGCTACTACGAAGACTTCACCGTCGGGGACGTCTACCAGCACCCCATGGGCCGCACGATCAGCGAGGCCGACAACACCTGGTTCACGCTCCTGACCATGAACACCAACCAGAACCACTTCAACGCCCACTTCGCCGCCAGGGCCCCCACCGGCAGGATCATCGTGAACTCCGGCCTGACCGTGGCCATCGTGCTCGGTCTCTCCGTCATCGACGTCAGCCAGACCGCGATCGTGAACCTCGGCTGGGAGGGCATCCGGCTCACCCACCCGGTGTTCGTGGGCGACACCGTCTACGCCGAGTCGAAGGTCACCGCGAAACGCGAGTCGGGATCGCGCCCGTACGCGGGCATCGTCACCTGCTACACGCGCGGGCTCAACCAGGACGGCGACGAGATCATGTCGTGGACGCGCACCGTCATGGTCTACAAGCGCGACGCACCGCACGACAAGGACTACTTCCCGCAGGCCAGGAGCGGCCCTCTCTGACGGCCCTTTCGACGGCCCCTTCGACGGCCCCTTCGACGGATCGAGAGCCATGGACTTCGAGCTGACGGACGAGCAGAAGGCGTTCCGCGAGACCCTGCGGGCGTTCGTGGACAGGGAGATCCTGCCGGTGGCCACGGAGTGGGAGCACTCCGGCCGGTACCCGGCCGAGATCATCGAGAAGATGAAGCGGATGGGGCTGTTCGGCCTCAGCGTGCCCGAGGAGTACGGCGGGATGGGCGCCGACATGGTGTCGTTCGCCCTGGTCTTCGAGGAGATCGCGCGCGGCTGGATGGGCGTGGCGGGCACTATCGGCTCCCATTCGCTGGCCTGCTGGATGATCGCCCGCCACGGCACCGAGGAGCAGAAGAGCCGCCACCTGGCCGACCTGGCCCGCGGCGTCCGCCGCACCGCGATCGCGCTCACCGAGCCGGGCGCGGGCACCGACCTGCAGGGCATCCAGACGCGAGCCGTACGCGACGGCGACCACTACGTCGTGACCGGCACCAAGACGTGGATCACCAACGCCCGCCACGCCGACCCGCTGCCCGTGCTCGTCAAGACCTCGATCGAGGAGCCCGCCCACAGGGGCATGTCGGTGCTGCTCGTCGACCCCGCCGCGGAGGGCTTCAGCGTCAGCCGCGACCTGCCCAAGCTCGGCTACAAGGGCACCGAGACGTGTGAGGTGGTGCTCGACGCGGTGCGCGTGCCGGTGTCCTGCCTGCTCGGAGGCGCCAAAGGGCGCGGGATGCAGCAGGTGCTCGGCGGGCTGGAGATCGGCCGCATCAACATCGCGGCCCGTGCCGTCGGCGTCGCCCAGGCGGCCTACGACGCGGCGCTCGCCTACGCCCGGGAGCGCACGGCCTTCGGGCAGCCGATCGCGGACTTCCAGGCCGTCCAGCTCAAGCTCGCCGACATGGCCACCGAGATCCAGGCCGCCCGCCTGCTCACCTACTGGTCGGCGGCGCGGGCCGACAGGGGAGAGCGGGTGGACATGGAGGCGGGGATGGCGAAGTACTTCGCCTCGGAGGTGGCGCTGAAGGCCTCGCTGGAGTCGATGCGGATCCACGGCGGATACGGCTACTCCCAGGAGTTCGTCGTCGAGCGGCTCTATCGGGACGCGCCGCTGATGGCGATCGGGGAGGGCACCAACGACATCCAGCGCATGGTGATCGCCCGCGCGCTCGTCTCCGGCAAGGGCCGCCTCGGCTGGTGATCGGAGGAGGCGTCCCGAGGGCGCATCACTTGGCCCGATACGGGTATGTTGGTGCGGGTGTCCGCAGCCGTCCCCGCCCCCGCGTTCCCCCACCCGCTTCCGTCCACCCGGCTCGCCTGGCTGGACGCCCTGAGGGGCATCGGCGCGATGGCGGTGGTCGCAGAACACATGCTGCCCTGGTTCATCCCCCAGATCCGGCCCTACTTCTTCAACATCGGTGTCTACGGCATCCTGGTGTTCTTCCTGGTCAGCGGCTACATCATCCCAGTCTCCCTCGAACGCCACGGTGACGTGCGAGCCTTCTGGTTCAGCCGGTTCTTCCGCCTCTACCCCCTCTACCTCAGCGTGATCGTCGTGGTGCTGGCCCTCGCCTGGTGGGTGCCGGTGCGCGAGGCCGTCCCGCGCGACGCGACCGCGATCGCCGCCCACGCGACCATGCTGCTCGACGTCGTCGGCGTCGGAGGCATCGCCGACACGATGTGGACGCTGTCGTACGAGATGGTGTTCTACCTGCTGGTCACGGCGCTCTTCCTGCTCAGGGGCCACGGTCACAGCGGGCTGCTGGCGATGGTGTTCGCGGCCGGCGCCGTCGTGGTCGGGCTGGTGACGTCGGGGGCGGTCATGGTGGGCGTCTGGCCGGCGTACGTGTCGTGCGCCGTGTTCGTGGCCGGGCTGGCGTGCGTCATCACGGGGAGGTTCCGTACCACCGCCGCCTGCGTGCTCGGGGTGATGGCGCTGCTGCTGTTGCTGCTGAGCAGCCGGGTCCCGTGGCTGGGCGTGGCGGTGGTCGCGGTGATGTTCGCGGGCACGGCCATCCACCGCTGGGAGCGCGGCGACGGGCGGCTGTGGCCGGTGGCGGTCACCACGGCACTGGTCGTGATAGCACCTCTGTGGGCTGTGACCAGCGGCTGGTGGTGGGTGCAGGGCGACGTGTGGCTGACCACGATCGTGCTGGTCGGCCTCACGTTCGCGGGCGGCATGGCGCTGCGCGGGCGGCGGCTGCCCAGGGTGCTCACCTGGCTCGGGATGATCAGCTATTCGCTCTACCTGGTGCACCACCCGCTGCTGAAGTATTTCGTGGCGGTCACCGGCGACCTGCGCAGGGCGGCGCTACCGGTGCAGATCGGCATGACCGTGCTGGTCCTGGCCCTGATCCTGGCCGGCAGCGCGCTGACCTACCGCTTCGTCGAGAAGCCCATGCAGGAGCTCGGCCGGCGCCTCTCAGGCAGGGGCGGCCACCGGCTCGAGAGCCCGGGCGATCTCCGGGCGCAGCCGGAGGACGCGCGCGACGACGGCGTCCTCGGCCAGGAGGAAGGCCAGGTGCCTGACGGCGTGCGCGACCACGTGGGGCAGAGCGACGCGCTCAGGTGACGGCGTCGCGGGCGCCCGGCCTCGGGCGATCTCCAGCACGGGCAGCTCGGCCGCGGGCAGCCACGGCTCCGGATCGGGGCACACCGCGTACGTCAGGATGATCTCGCCGGAGGGGTCGTAGCGCCAGCTCGTGGAGTGCACGACGGTGGCCGGATCGGCGGCGGTGACCCCGCTGATCCGCTGGGCGGCCTCGTCAGGGCTTTCGCCGTGCTCCGGCTGGGTACGTGCATGCCGGTAGGACCAGCGATCGTCAGAGCCCACCCGGAGCATGAGCGTCTCAACCGAGACCATGTGTCTTCCCGTCACCGCCACCAACTTACTGCCATCCACGTGCAGATGCGTCACGTGCGCATATGCGTCCCGCTCTTGAACAGCTCGGCCGTTCCGGCTGGAGTCGATGAGGTGCGAGAGAGAGGCCGACAGGCATGCCCGGTTCGCTGGTGCTGATGGGGTCGGGGGAGACGAGCCCGACCATGGTCGAGATCCACCGCGCCGCGGCGCGTACCCTGCGCGCGGGGTCGCGGGCCGTCCTGCTCGACACCCCCTACGCCTTCCAGGAGAACCGCGCCGACATCTCCGCCCGCGCCCGCCGCTACTTCGCCCGCAGCGTCGGCCTGGACGTCGAGGTGGCGGCCGGCGTCACCGGCGCCGACTGGGTGTTCTCCGGCCCCGGCAGCCCCACCTACGCGCTCGACCGGTGGGCCGCCTCGGGGGTGGCCGGAGACCTGCGAGCCCGCGTACGCGCCCGCCAGGGGGTGACTGTGCTGGCCTCGGCGGCGGCCTGTACCGCGGGCCTGGCCACCGTGCCGGTCTACGAGATCTACAAAGCGGGCGCCGACCCCCACTGGCGTGAAGGGCTCGACCTGCTGGAGCCGCTCGGCCTGCGGGCCGTGGTGATCCCCCACTTCGACAACGCCGAGGGCGGCACCCACGACACCCGCTACTGCTATCTCGGCGAGCGCCGGCTCTCGCGCATGGAGCGCGAACTGCCGCCCGGCACGGCGGTGCTCGGCCTCGACGAGCACACAGCGCTCGTCATCGACCTGGACGACGAGTCCGCGCACGTGGCGGGCCGCGGCGGCCTGACCGTCCGGCGGCCCGGCTCACAGGTCGTCCTGCCCGCCGGCACGCGCACCGACCTCGCCGAGCTGCGCCGCCTGGCCGAGGGCCGCGCCGCCCCCTCCCGACCGGCCGCGCCCGCGCCCGGGGTCGAGCCCGAGCCCGGGCCCGCCGAGGCGACGCTGGAGGAGACCGCGCGCGCCTGCGAGAAACTCTTCAACGCCGCCGTGGCCGAGCCCGACATGGTGGCGGCCGCGCAGGCCGTCCTCGACCTGGAGAGCGAGATCGTCAAGTGGGCCGCCGACACCGAGGAGGACTCCGGCGGGGTCGACCAGGCCAGGGAGCTGATGCGGCTGCTCATCGCCCGGCTCGGCGAGCCGGCCACGTCGGCTCGCCTGCGCTCCCTGGGGCTGGGCGCCGTGGTGGAGCCGCTGCTCGCGCTCCGCGCCAGGCTGCGCGACGAGGGACGCTACGAGCTCGCCGACACGCTACGCGCGGCGCTGCTCGACGGGGGCGTGGTCGTGGAGGACACCCCCGGCGGCCCCCGCTGGACCTCCGCGTCGTGATGACGCGGCAGGTAAAAGCACGGTAACGTGATTCCGTCACTCGACGTGATCGCATGACCACGCTTGGCGCTGTGTCGGCGTGCGTGCGAGACTCGAACCATGGAAGGCGATGAGGAGATGAGCGCTCTGCCTGCGGACGGCTGGCTGGTCGCCCACCCGCCACCGCGACGTGCCAGGCTCTTCTCCCTCCCACCCACCAAGGATGGTTACACCGTCGATGACTGGCTCAGACTGCCCGAAACCGGGGAGTGGATCGAGTTGATCGACGGGAGTTTCGTCGTGAGTCCCATGCCCGCATACGATCACGCGCTCTGCGCCGGAAGGCTGCGGGCGATCCTGCTCGATGCGGCACCCGACGAGTACGAGGTGGTCGAGACCGGCAACCTCCGAGTCGGAGACGACGGGCTCATCCCGGACGTGGTGGTGGGGCATGCCGATGCGATACTCGCGGGCCCTGTCGCGCTTTCCGCGTCGGACGTCGTGTGTGTGGCTGAAGTGGTCAGCCCCGGCAAGGTCAACCGGGAGCGCGACTACACCATCAAACCACCGAGATATGCGGCGGCGGGAATACCCGTGTTCCTGCGGATCGACCTGGAAGGTCACGGCACCCCGCGCGTCGAGGTCTTCCACCTGGGCAAGGGTGCCTACGAGCTGGTCGCGGAGGCGAAGGCGGGCACCGTTCTCACGCTGGACCAGCCGTTCCCGGTCTCGTTGGACCCTGCCGTGCTCACTGGACGACGGCGCCGCTGAGCCACCGCCGGATGCCTCGCCGGAAGGGCGTCCGGCGGTGATGGAGTCGCAGCGTTCTCGCGGGCACCTAGCGTGATCTCGCCCGCCCGCACACCGGAGCGGGCTAGCGTCGTGGGGGGTCGATGCGGGCGCCGTCCAGAGTGAAGATCATGACGCGGCTGAGGTCGACGCCCACCTTGGCGGGGTCGCCTGCGCGCCAGACCGGGCGGTTGCCCAGCCGGACGATGAGGTCCGAACGGCGGTGGATGCCGCTGTTGGGGTGCTGGCCCACGCGCTCCTGTTCCTGGTGCTGCTCCGGCTGCGAGAACAGCCGCTTCACCAGCCCTGTCAGCCTGCCCGATCCGTTCTTCGAGCCGTTGACGCGCCGGGCGGGGTCCGGCGGCTCGGGCACCGGCGCGAACGACATCCCCGACTCGAGGTAGGCCAGCCACTCGTGCCCGTGATATTCCAGCGCCCGCACCCGCCCGTAGAACGAGGGCCCGTCGTACGTCTCCGGCACCGGCGCCAGCCCGTCGGGGCGCAGGCCGACCAGGACCTGTCCGCCCGTGTGCTGAGAGATCGCGTACGCCCTGGGATCGCTCCACGGCATCGTCAGCCGGTGCGGGCCGAAGTCGAGCATGACGTACTGGTTCTGCGGTGTCCTGACGTTGGCCGCCAACAAGTTGAGCTGCTGGGAGTTGAGGAAGGCCGCCACGAAGGCTGTGGCTGGATCGTTGTAAATCTGGGCCGGGGTGCCGACGTCCTGGAGGACGCCGCGGTTGAGGATGGCGATCCTGTCGGCCAGGGTCAGCGCCTCGACCTGGTCGTGGGTCACGTAGATGGTGGTGACGCCGAGCGATCTGACCAGGGCCGAGATCTCCATGCGCAGCTCGGTGCGCATGCCCGCGTCGAGGTTCGACAGGGGCTCGTCCATGAGGAACAGCTTGGGCTGGCGGACGATGGCCCGGCCCATCGCGACGCGCTGCCGCTGGCCGCCGGAGAGGGTGCCGGGGCGGCGCTCGAGCGTCTCGTCGATGTGCAGGGCCTTGGAGAGTTCGGTGACGCGCTCGCGCACCATCGCCGGGTCGGCCTTGGCGATCTCCAGGGGAAAGGCGATGTTGCCGCGTACGGTCCTGTGCGGATATAAGGCGCCGTTCTGAAACACCATGGCGACGTCGCGATCGCGGGGGGCCAGGTGGTTGGCCATCTGCCCGTCGAGCCAGAGCTCGCCTTCGGTGATCTCCTCCAGGCCGGCGATCATGCGCAGCAGCGTGGACTTCCCGCACCCGGAAGGGCCGAGCAGGACGAGAAACTCGCCGGCTTCCGCCTGCAGGCTGAGGCGGTCGACTGCGAGGTAGTCGCCCGGATACACCTTGGTCACTTTGTCGAGAACGACCGAGCTCATGGGCCCACACCTTGCGCGCGTGTCACCTGTGACGGGGGCTGATTGATGAGGTAGTACATCGCGCCTTAACGGTACATGTCCACCCTTGATGTAAAGAATCTCGTTCAGTTGCGTTTCGGTCGGGGGTTATGGGCATCCGTAGGCATTGATTTCCGGTTATTAGGGGTGTGGAAGGGCTTGCGTAAACTTGCGGAAAGAGCTTTCATGGTCAAAACGTACCGGGGGAGACTATGACCGCATGGTGGCGTGACGCCGTGATCTACCAGGTTTACGTACGCAGCTTCGCCGATGGCAACGGTGACGGAGTCGGCGACCTGATCGGCGTTCGCGATCGCCTGCCGTACCTGGCCGGGCTGGGCGTCGACGCCGTCTGGCTGACCCCGTTCTACACCTCGCCGATGGCCGACTTCGGCTACGACGTGGCCGACTACCGCGACGTCGACCCGCTGTTCGGGACGCTCGCGGACGCGAAGGCGCTCATCGACGAGGTGCACGCCCTCGGGCTGCGGATGATCGTCGACGTCGTCCCCAACCACACCTCCTCGGCCCATCCCTGGTTCCGGCAGGCGCTGCGCGGCGAGGGCCGTGACCGCTACATCTTCCGCGACCGGCCGAACGACTGGGAGTCGATCTTCGGTGGTCCGGCGTGGACGCAGGTCGAGGACGGGCAGTGGTACCTTCACCTGTTCGACCCCGCCCAGCCCGACCTCAACTGGGACAACGACGAGGTGCGGGGGGAGTTCGAGTCGATCCTGCGGTTCTGGCTCGACCTCGGCGTCGACGGCTTCCGGGTGGACGTGGCGCACGGCATGGTCAAGCCGGAGGGCCTGCCCGACATCGGCCGCGGCAACCAGGCCACGATGGTCGGCAGGGAGCCGGTGCCGTTCTTCGACAACGACGGCGTCCACGAGATCCACCGTTCGTGGCGGCGCGTGCTGGACTCCTACCCGGGCGAGCGGATCGGCGTGGCCGAGGCGTGGGCCCCCACCCCCGAGCGGCTGGCCCGATACGTACGTCAGGACGAGCTGCACCAGGCGTTCAACTTCCACTACCTGTTCGCCCCCTGGGACGCGGCCGAGCTGCGCGAGGTGATCGACTCCTCGCTTGCCACGGCCGGCTCCGTCGGCGCCCCCACCACCTGGGTGTTGTCGAACCACGACGTCAAGCGGCACGTCACCCGCTACGGCAGCCTGGCCAGAGCCCGCGCCGCCGCGCTGCTCACGCTCGCCCTGCCCGGCTCGGCATACGTCTACCAGGGCGAGGAACTGGGCCTGCCGGAGGTGCTCGACCTGCCGCCGGAGTCGTGCCAGGACCCGCAGCGGCTGCGCGACCCCGACAGCGGCCGCGACGGGTGCCGCGTCCCGATGCCGTGGACGCGTGAGTCCGGCTGGACCCGCCCGTGGCTGCCCGTCCCCGAGGAGTGGGCGGAGCTGAGCGTGCAGGCCCAGCAGGGCGTGGCCGGCTCGACGCTGGAGCTGTACCGTACGGCGCTGCGCCTGCGGCGCGACCTCCGCGGCGAGCTGACCTGGCACGAGTCGCCCGCGGGCACGCTGGTCTTCTCCAGGGGCGCGTTCGCCTGCACGGTCAACCTCACCGCGGACCCCGTGGACTTCGAGGTCGACGGGGAGCTACTACTGGCCTCCGACGTCCCCGGCGCAGCCGATTCGGCGGCGTGGTGGAAAGTAAAGTGTGTGGCATGAACGGTCACGCTCGCCTAGTGCTGTGACCGGAAACGATCACCGGGTTGAGTGACAGGTTTCAGGCGGCCGGTGCGAGGGGTCTGCCTCCCCAGCGGATGCCTTTCTCGCTGCGGATGCGGGCGCGTTCGCGGCGTTGGGC